>NZ_JBSGDD010000001.1:0-298805 GCF_053602195.1 Kitasatospora sp. NPDC004531
CCGCCGGGCCGGCCCCCCCCGCGGCCGACGGGTCGGGAGCAGCGGGCTCAGCGGGCCAGCAGGGCCCGGATCGCGGCCGCGGTCTCGTCGGGTGCCTCTTCGGCCATGAAGTGCCCGGCGCGGGTCAGCCGGTGGTCCAGGTCCGGCGCCCACGCCTTCCACACCCCGGCGGCGTCGTAGCCGAGCTGCGCGCCCCAGTCCTGCTGGACGACCGTCACGGGCATGGCCAGCTGCGAGCCGGCGTCCAGGTCGGCCTGGTCGTGCGTGACGTCGATGCCCGCCGAGGCCCGGTAGTCCGCGACGATCGACGTCACGGCCGCGGCGCTGGCCCGCAGGTACTCGGCACGCACCTCCTCGGGCATGGCGGTCGGGTCGTTGGCCCAGGCGTCGAGGAAGGAGCCGAAGAACGCGTCCGCGCTGCCCGCGATCATCGCCTCCGGCAGGCCCGGCGGCTGCGCCATCAGGAAGAGGTGGTAGCCGACCGCCGCCGAGACGCCGTGCAGGACGTTCCACGTGTCGAGCGTCGGCAGGATGTCGAGGATGCCCAGGTGCGTGACGGTCTCGGGGTGGTCCAAGCCCGCCCGGAAGGCGACGTGGGCGCCCCGGTCGTGGCCGACGAGGGCGAAGCGCTCGTGGCCGAGCGCCGCCGCCAGCGCCACGACGTCGGCGGCCATGGCGCGCTTGGCGTACACCTCGGGGTCGGTGGCCGCCGGCTTGTCGCTGGCGCCGTAGCCCCGCAGGTCGGGGCAGATCACCGTGTGCTCGTCGGCGAGCCGTTCGGCGACGTGGCGCCACATCAGGTGGGTCTGGGGAAAACCGTGCAGCAGCACGACCGGGCTTCCGCTGCCGCCGACGGCTGCGGCCAGCTCCACACCGTCCGCACCGGGCAGGCGGACGTGGTCGAAACCGGGAATGGCGAGCGTCATGAGGGACCACCCTCTCGGGTCGGGGACTTGTCCCGATCAGCTTGCGCGACGGCGATCAGCAGCCGATCAGTACGGTTGGGCCGGCCGGCCCCCGGCACGGAGGATGGGGGCATGCGAATCGACGTGCTCGGTGCGGTGCGGGCCCTCCGCGACGACGGCAGCCAGGTTGACCTGGGCGGACCCCGGCATCGTGAGGTGCTCGCCCGGCTCGTCGCCGCCGAGGGACGGATGGTCACCACCGACACCCTCGTCGGCGACCTGTGGACCGATCCGCCTGCCCGCGCCGTCGGTGCGCTGCGGACCTTCGTCGCCGCGCTGCGCCGTGCCCTCGAACCCGACCGGCCGCCCCGCACTCCGCCGCGCGTCCTCGTCACCGAAGGTCCCGGCTACGCGCTGCGCCTGCCGCGCGAGGACGTGGACGTCCACCGGTTCCAGGACACCCTGGCCCGTGCCCGCCGCGACCCGGCCGCGGTGAGCGACCTCGGCGCGGCGCTCGCGGCCTGGCGCGGGCCCGCCTACGCCGATGTGACCGGCTCCGCATGGGCGCAGCGCGAGCAGAACCGGCTGGAGGAGTTGAGGTTGGCGGGGGTGGAACTGCGCGCCCGGATCCTTCTCGACGCCGGGGAAGGGGCCGATCTCGTCGCCGAGCTGGGCGCCCACGTCGCCGAACACCCGTGGCGCGAGCCGGCCTGGGAGCTGCTGGCCCGCGCGCTGTACCGCGCGGGCCGCCAGGCCGACGCGCTCGCCACTCTCCGCCGGGCCCGCGCGATGCTCGTCGACCAACTCGGACTCGACCCCGGTGACGGCCTCCGGCGCCTGGAGACGGACATCCTCAACGGGTCCGCGTCCCCGGAAGGAGCCCGGACGGGGTGGACCGGCCCGGGTGTCCGGCTCGGCCCACGCACCACGGTGGATCTGGCCCGCACCCTCGCGCTGGCGGGTGGCGACGCCCTGGTGCGCTCGCGGCGCGACCGCCTCGCCGCCGTCCGGGCGGCGGAACGCACGGGAGACCTCTCCCTGACCGCCCGGATCATCGGCGCCTACGACGTGCCCGCGCTCTGGAGCCGGGCCGACGACCCCGAGCAGTCCCGCGCCGTCGTCGCGGCTGCCGAGCGCGCGCTCACCGGGCTGGGTCCGGACGGCCCCGCGGACCTGCGCGCCCGTCTCCTGGCCACGGTCGCCGTCGAGAGCCGCAGCGCCGATCTGTCCGAGGCCGAGCTGGGGCGCGCGCGGCAGGCGGCGCGGCAGGCCGAGGAGCTGGCACGGCGCCTGGCCGATCCCGCCCTGCTGGCCTTCGCCCTCAACGGGGTGTTCCTGCAGTCCTTCGGCAGCCCCGGGCTCGCGGCGGCCCGGGACCGGATCGGCGCCGAGATCCTCGACCTGGCGACCCGGCACGAGCTGCCGAACTTCGCCGTGCTCGGCCGACTCGTCCGCCTGCAGTCCGCCTCGGCCCTCGGCGACCTCGACGGCGCGGCCTCGCA
The DNA here is from genome assembly GCF_053602195.1 of Kitasatospora sp. NPDC004531. Classification (NCBI taxonomy): domain Bacteria; kingdom Bacillati; phylum Actinomycetota; class Actinomycetes; order Kitasatosporales; family Streptomycetaceae; genus Kitasatospora; species Kitasatospora sp. NPDC004531. The sequence goes on from NZ_JBSGDD010000001.1 coordinate 2,408, forward strand.
CGCCGACGCGGCCGACCGGCTCGCCGCCGCCACCGAGGCGTCCCTCGTCCCCGTCCTCACCGGGTGGTTCAGGGCCCGGGCCGCGGCCGCCCGCAGCACCGAACCCGGCGGGCCGACCGCCGCCGCCGCGGCGGCCCGGTACCGCGCCGCCGAGGAGGCCCTGCGGACGGCCGGGATGCCGGGACTGCACCGCGGCCTGTTCCCACTCGCCCTGCTGGGGCTGCGCCTGCTGCACGACCGGCCCGCGCCCACCGACCCGCAGCTCGACTGGGGCCCGTACCGGCCGTGGGCCCGCCCGCTCGTGCTGCTCGCCCAGGACCGGGTCGAGCAGGCCCGGGCCGCCCTCGCCGCGGTGCCCGAACCGCCGCGCGACCACCTGCAGGAGGCCCTGTGGTGCCTGACCGCCCGCGCCGCCGTACGCCTCGACGAGCGCGGGATCGCCGCGCGCGCTGCGGCCGCCCTGCGCGACGCCGGCGCCGAACACGCCGGCGCCGCCAGCGGCATGCTGACCCTGGGCCCGGTGGCGCGGTACCTGGCGGAGGCGCAGGAATGCGCCGCAGCACGGTAGGCGACCGCGGCCCGTGCGCGCCGGTGGGTCAGTCGCTGCGCCACCGGTAGCCGAGCTCCGGGCGGCCGACGTGGCCGTAGCGGGGTTCACGGGTGGCGTGGCCGGTGGTGACGAGGTGTTCGAGGTAGCGGCGGGCGGTGATGCGGGAGACGCCGGTGGTCTCGGCGGCGGCTGCCGCGGAGAGGCCGTCGGGGGCGGTGCGCAGCGCGGTGGCGACGGTGTCGAGGGTGGCGGCGGTCAGGCCTTTGGGGAGGCTGGTGCGGTCGGTGCCGCGCAGCAGGGCGAGCGCCCGGTCGACCTCGTCCTGGCCGAGGGCCTCGCCGTCGCGGCCGAGGCTGGCCCGGTAGCGGGCGTACTGGCGCAGCCGGTCGCCGAGGGCGGCGGCGCCGAAGGGTTTCAGCAGGTACTGGACGACGCCGGAGGTGACGGCCTGCCGGACGGTGGCGAGGTCGCGGGCGGAGGTGACGGCGATGACGTCGGCGGTGTGCCCGGCGGCGCGCAGCGTGGCGCACAGGTGCAGGCCGTGGCCGTCGGGGAGGTAGAGGTCGAGCAGGATCAGTTCGACGGGGGCGTTCTCGTCGCGGGCGCGGTCGAGGGCGCGGACGGCTTCGGCGCGGGAGTGCGCGGTGGCGGTGACGGTGAAGCCGGGGGTGCGGGCGACGTAGCGGGTGTGGGCGTCGGCGGCGACGGGGTCGTCCTCGACCACCAGGACGCGGATCGGCCGGGGTTCGGGGCTGCCGGTCATGCGTCCGCCGCCGGGCGCTGGAGCGGGAGTCGGACGGTGAGCACGGCGCCGCCGTCGTGGAAGCCGGCTTCGCCGAGGCGGACGTCGCCGCCGTTGCGGCGGGCGGTCTGGGCGACCAGGGCGAGGCCGAGGCCGCGGCCGTGCTGTTTGGTGGTCCAGCCGCGCCGGAAGACCTCGTCGGCGGCGGCGGGGTCGACGCCGGTGCCGGTGTCGGCGACCTCGATCAGCAGGTGGCCGTGGTCGGTGCGGGCGGTGACGCGGACTTCGGGGGCGGCCTGGGCGGCGTTCTCGATGGCGGCGTCGACGGCGTTGTCGATCAGGTTGCCGAGCAGGGTGACCAGGTCGCGGGGGGTGAGCCGGTCGGGCAGCACGCCGTCGTCGATCCGGCTGTCCTCGGTGAGGCGGAGTTCGACGCCGCGTTCGGCGGCCTGGGCGGCCTTGCCGAGCAGCAGGGCGGCGAGCACGGGTTCGCCGACGGCGCCGACGACCTGGTCGGTGAGGCGCTGGGCGAGGGCGAGTTCGGCGGTGGCGAACTCCACGGCCTCGCGGTGGCGGCCGAGTTCGATCAGCGAGACCACGGCGTGCAGCCGGTTTGCGGCTTCGTGGGCCTGCGCGTCGAGGGCCGCGGCGATGCCCTTGACGGTGTCCAACTCGCCGGTGAGGCCCTGGAGTTCGGTGTGGTCGCGGAGGGTGATCACGCTGCCGAGGCCGGGCCCGACGGGCGAGGTGTTGACCAGCAGGACGCGTTCGGCGGTCAGGTGCACCTCGTCGCGGACCGGCTGCTCGGACTCCAGCGCCCGGGTCAGCGAACCCGGCAGGCCGAGCTGACGCACCGTCAACTCCCCATCGTTCTCCTCCAGTTGGAGCAGTTCGCGGGCGGCGTCGTTGCACAGCAGCACGCGGTGGTCGCGGTCGAGCAGGACGAGTCCCTCGCGCACCGAGTGCAGCGTCGCCTGGTGGTAGTCGTAGAGGTGGGCGAGTTCCTCGGCGTCCATGCCGTGGGTGTGGCGGCGCAGCCGGGTGGCGACCAGGTAGCTGGCGCCCGCGCCGAGGGTGAGCGCGCCGCCGGCGATGCCGGCCAGGGCGAGCAGCGGGGTGCGCAGCCGGGCGGAGATGTTGTCGACGGTGATGCCGGCGCTGACCAGGGCGACCACGTGGTGGGTGTCGTCGTAGACGGGGGCGACGACGCGGACGGAGGGGCCGAGGGTGCCGGTGTAGGTCTCCTGCTGGAGGCGTCCCTGCCGGGCCTGGTCGATGTGGCCGAGGAAGGGGCGGCCGATCTGCGCCGGGTCGGGGTGGGTCCAGCGGATGCCGTCCGGGTTCATGACGGTGACGAAGTCGACGCTGGTGTCGGCGCGGACCTGCTGGGCGTACGGCTGGAGGACGGCACTGGGGTCGGGTTCGGTGACGGCGGTGCGGACGGTGGGCGAGTCGGCGACGGACAGCGCGACGGCGGTGGCCTCGTGGCGGGCGGTGTCCTCGGCGCGGCCGGCGGTGAACAGGTAGGCGAGGACGGCGCCGCCCGCGACCACGGCTCCGACGATGACCACCTGGACGGCGAACAGCCGTCCGGCCAGGCTGCGGCCCCGGCGGAGGCGGGCGGCGCTGGGGGGCGGGCCGGTCGGGTGCATGACGACAAGTGTGCCCGGTCACGGGCGGGTCACGGCATCCGCGGTACCCGTGAACTCTATGACCGTAACCGTGACGTCCCTCACGGCGGGGCGAATAGTCGTGCGCGGCCCGCCACCCACGGGCCGGTCGCGTCCACCCCCTCAAGGACGCGGTGCGAGCCTAGCGGCGAAGGAGCCGAACGGATGACCCCCACCACGAACGGGAAGCCGACGAAGAGAACGGATCGGACCCACTACCTGTACCTCGCGGTGATCGCGGCGGTGGTGGCGGCGATCGTGGTGGGTCTGGCCGCGCCGAAGTTCGCGGTGGAGCTGAAGCCGGTCGGCACCGGCTTCGTCAACCTGATCAAGATGATGATCTCTCCGGTGATCTTCTGCACCATCGTGCTGGGTGTGGGGTCGGTCACCAAGGCGGCGAAGGTCGGCCGGGTCGGCGGCCTGGCGCTCGGCTACTTCCTGCTGACCTCGACGGTCGCGCTCGGCATCGGTCTGCTGGTGGGCAACCTGCTGGAGCCGGGCAGCGGACTGCACCTGACGTCGGCGCTGGCCAAGTCCGGGCACGCGCAGGCCGTGGCGGGTGCCTCGTCCACCAGCGAGTTCGTGCTCGGGATCATCCCGACCACGCTGGTGTCGGCGCTGACCGAGGGCCAGGTGCTGCAGACCCTGCTGGTGGCGCTGCTGGTCGGTTTCGCGCTCCAGGGCATGGGCGCGGCGGGCGCGCCGGTCCTGCGCGGCGTGGAGCACCTGCAGAAGCTGGTGTTCCGGGTGATGTCGATGATCATGTGGGTGGCGCCGATCGGCGCGTTCGGCGCGATGGCGGCGGTGGTCGGCGCGACCGGCACGGCGGCGCTGAAGAGCCTCGCCGTGATCATGATCGGCTTCTACGTGACCTGCGTGCTGTTCGTGGTCGTGGTGCTCGGCCTGCTGCTGCGGCTGGCCGCCGGAGTGAACGTCTTCGCGCTGCTGCGCTACCTGGGCCGCGAGTTCCTGCTGATCCTGTCCACCTCGTCCTCCGAGAGCGCGCTGCCCCGGCTGATCTCGAAGATGGAGCACCTGGGGGTGAGCCGCCCGGTCGTCGGCATCACCGTGCCGACCGGCTACAGCTTCAACCTGGACGGCACCGCCATCTACCTGACGATGGCCTCGATCTTCATCTCCGAGGCGATGGACAAGCCGATGTCGATCGGCGAGCAGCTGTCGCTGCTGCTGTTCATGGTGATCGCCTCCAAGGGCGCGGCGGGCGTCACCGGCGCCGGCCTGGCCACCCTCGCGGGCGGTCTGCAGTCGCACAAGCCCGCGCTGGTGGACGGCGTCGGCCTGATCGTCGGCATCGACCGCTTCATGTCGGAGGCCCGCGCCCTGACCAACTTCGCGGGCAACGCGGCCGCCACCGTGCTGATCGGCCACTGGACGGGCGAGCTCGACCGCGAGCGGATGAACGCCGTGTTGACCGGGACGCTCCCCTACGACGAGAGCGCGGGCACGCCGGAGCACGTCGAGCTGCCCGCCCAGGCGGAGGCCCCGGCGACGGCCCAGGCTGCCTGACCAGGCCCTCGTACCTGCCAGTAACCTCGTTTGACGTGGCGTTTCGCCCCCGTCGGCGTCCCGGATCCACCCGGACACCGGCGGGGGCTTCGCCGTTCGGCCGACCGACCGCGCGCCCCCGGGAGAATGTGTGCTGCTGCTCGACCTCACCACCGTGCCACCACGCGAACGGGCGGAAGCCTTCCATCACGCGTTGACGGACTCGTTCGTGCCCAACGACATCTCCCACGAGGAGCCCGAGACCGGCATCCACGCCCGCGTCGAGCACTGGCGGGTCGGCGGGCTGGACCTGATCTCCACCCGGAACTCGGGCTTCGAGGTGCGGCGGACGGCCCGGCACGTCCGCCACCACCGGGAGAACCCGGTGGTCTCGGTCTCGCTCCAGCCCCTGGGCGTCCACCGCGCCGAGGCCGGCGGCCGGCAGAACCTCCTCGGCCTCGACGACATCTGCGTCTTCCACGAACTGTCGCCCCGGGTGTACGGCTGGTCCGGCGACGGCGCCTCCCGCTCGATCATGTTCGACATGAACCGCCTCGGCGTCCCCGTCGACGCGGTGGTGCGGGCCTCCCTGCAACTGCGCGCCAGCCCGATGCACGGCCTGGTGATGCAGCACCTGCAGGGCCTGTGGCGCGACCCCGACCGGCTCGCCGCCGACCCCGGCGCGGGGGCCCTGGCCGCCGCCACCACCGAACTCGTCCGCGCCCTGCTGCTCTCCGCCGCCCACGCCGAACAGGCCCCCGAGGTCAGGGCGACGATGGACGAGACGCTGCTGACCCGGATCATGGCCCACGCGCGGGCCAACCTCACCGACCGGAGCCTCACCCCCGAACGCCTCGCGGCCGAGCACGCGATCTCGCTGCGCCGGCTCTACGGCCTGTTCAACGCGGCCGGGATCAGCCTCGAACAGTGGCTCATCACCGAACGCCTCGCCCAGGCCCGCCGGATGCTCGCCGCACCCCGGTACGACCGCCTCACCGTCGCCGCCGTCGCCGCCCGGTGCGGCTTCTCCAGCCCCAGCCACTTCAGCCGCCGCTTCCAGGCCGCCACCGGCGTCACCCCGAGCGAGTGGCGCCGCCTCGGCGGGGCGGCGGGCACCGAGTAGCGGGCGCGCGGCGGGGCGGCCGGGGCCGGGGCAGCCGGCGGACGGCGGGGCGATCGGGGGCAGGGTGACAGCTGCGCGCGGCGGGCGGGAGGCACGTTGCACGCAGGGGCAAGAGTCGTGCGCCGTGGGGCATCGCGGGGGTGCCACCGTGGCAGGGAGAGATCCCGACGACCTAGGACGGCCATGACCCCGCAGCAGCGACGAGACCATGTCGGCGGTACCGAGGTGTACCGGCTGGTCGAGGAGCTCGCGGAGTCGCTCGGCCGGTCCGTGGCCCTCGCCGACCCGCTGATCGGCCGGGTCCGGTCGAGTCGGCACTACGAGGACGCGGATCCGGCGCGCGTCCACACCGTGCTGCACGGAGGGGCGATCCGCGACGCCGCGGAGTTCGTCCTCGGCCAGGGCGTCGCCCGGTGGTCCCGGCCGGGCTTCTTCGCCGGCCGGGAGGACCTCGGGCTGCTGCCCCGCTACTGCGTCCCGCTGCGCGAACGCGGCCACCTGCTCGGCCTGTTGCTGCTCATCGCACCCGACATGTCGCTGCCGCCCGAGGTGACCGAGGCCGTCGCCCGCGCCACCCCGGCCATCGCCCGCGAGCTGTACGCCGACCACGTCCTGGCCGACGCGGCGCGGGCCCGCGAGCAGGAGCTGCTGCTGTCACTGCTGGATGCGGACCCCGTCGAGCGCGCCGAGGCCCGCGCCGGGCTGCTGGCGGAGGCGCTGCTGCCGGACGGCCCGCACGCGGTGGTCAGCGTCGTGCAGCTCGGACGCTCCGGCGTCTCGTCCGGCCGGGCGGCGGCCGTCCTGCACGAGGTGGTGGACGCCCGGGCCCGGAGCCGCTCGGGGCGCGGCGCCTTCGCGATCACCCCGGAGCGCGCCGTCCTGCTCCAGCTCACCGACCGGCCGATGCCCGCGGAGGCCCTCCGCGAGCAGTCCGCACGCCTCCTGACCGCGCTCGGCGTCCGGCCCGACGCCTCCTTCCGGCCCGTCGTCGGCATCGGCAGCCGGCAGCCCGGTCTGGACGGCGCCCGGTCCTCCTACGAACAGGCACTGGTCGCCGTCCGGGCGGCCCGCCGGATGCCCGCCCTGGGCGGCGTCGGCGCCTGGGACGACCTCGGCGAGTGCGCGGTCCTGCTGCAACTGCCGGACCACGCCCTGAACGAGTCGCTGCTGCCCGCGCCGCTGCGGGCCCTGCTCGAATCCGACGGCGGCCGGCGCCTGGAGGAGACCCTGCGCTGCTACCTCGACCGGGCCGGGTCCGTCCCCCGCACCGCCGAGGCCCTGCGGATCCACCGCACCTCGCTGTACTACCGGCTGCGGCAGATCCAGGAGATCACCGGCCTCGACCTCGACAACGGCGCCGACCGCATCACCCTCCACCTGGGCCTGCGCACCCACGAACTCCTGCTGTCCATCGGCATGTTGGACCAGCCGAACGCACGCCCGAGCACCGCACCGGTCCGCGACGAACTCGCCCTGCGCTGGCAGACCAGGCCCACCACCACCGGCCGGCCCCGGGCCCGAGCCGCCTGACGCCCCTGCCGGAACGGCCGCTCCGGCGCGCCGTACTGGTGGGTGCCGGACAGCAGCCACGCCTGCGGCGCCTGCAAGAGCACGGCGGCCATCGTCGACCGGCCCCCCGGCCGCCGGAGATGCGCGGCGGCAGACGCGCCCGCCCCACGCCTCCTCCCGGCTCCCCCGGCCCCTCTTCCAGGACCGCCCACTCGGCTTCCTCCCGGCCCGGCGCGCCGCCCCTGCGCTCAACGGGTTCGTCGGAATTCCCTGCCCTGGAAGGGAGTTGGCGTCACGCCGGGTCGGAGGTGCTGCCGGAGAGGGCCCAGGCGAGGCCGGTGGCCGGGTCTTCGAGGGCGAGGTGCAGGTGGCGCAGCTCGTCGCCCGGTTCGGTCCAGGTCAGGCAGTGCAGGCGGGCGACCAGGGCGTCGACGGTGCTCGCCGGCGGAGCGGCTTCGGCGGCCATCGTGGTGAGCAACTGCCAGACGGCGAGCCTGCCTTGGGCCGCTCCCCGGTGGGGGCGGGCGGAGGCGAGGTGGACCAGGGCCGGGTACAGCGCGGCGAACGGGAGCTGGCCGCCGATGACGTCCGGCCCGGCGGCGAGCTGCGCGGCGGCGTCGGTGGCGCGGCCGCGCACGCACACGGCGGTGGTCCAGTCCGCCAGCGCGGCGAGCCGGGCGGTCGCCGGCACTCCGGTCAACCTCGCACCGGGGGACGGGAGTTCGACGACACCGAGCCCTTCGCGGGTGGGCGGCGCCAGGTGCAGGGCGCGCCGCGCACCGCCCCCGGCCAGGTATTCGCGGACCCGGGTGTCGCGCTCCCACCCGCAGTCCTCCCACGGGCGCAGCCGCCACGGCACCCCCGCCTCGTCGCAGCCGCCGGGCAGGCTGTCGCCCAGCAGCGCCCGGGTGTGCGCGGCCGGCCGCCGGATCGCGGGCGGCAGCGGCAGCGCGTCGAGCACCGCCCACGGGTGGCGGGTGGCGAGCACCTCCCACAGCGGCCCGGCGTCGTGGTCCCCCACGGTGGCCGCCGCACCGGGCCCGCCGACGGGGTCGAACAGCCGCGCCCCGACGGCCGGGGGCGCGCCGTACGCCACCAGGTGACCGAGCGGCCCCGCCAGCGGGTCTCCGAGCCCCTTGGCCAGCCGGAACCGCCCCGCCAGCTCCCCCCACCGCCCCCGCGCGGCCAACCACTGCCCGGACGGCCCCCACCCGTACCGCACCGGCTCCGTCCCGCTGTCGACGATCATCCGCTCAATGTACGGCGACGCCCCGGGCCCGGCCCGCCGACACGGACACGGCGACCGGCGAGCCACCGGTTTCGCGCGCACCTGCGGCCCGTCGCCGCCGTCAATGTCGGCAACCTCCTGACAGGCGCGACCGCGCTCCGGTATCCCTGTGCGGGTGACCACCAGCGAGACCCCCGAAACCGCCGACGCCCCCGCCTCCGACGAAGGCGCCGTCCGCGCGGCCGGCCGCGCCGCCAAGGCCTTCGTCAAGAAGCACCGCAAGGCCGTCGTCGGCACGGCGGTGGCAGTCGTGGCCGCCGTCGCCGTAGCGCTGCTGACGGCCTCCGGCGACCCGGACGACGACGAGCAGGACCCGGCGGAGGAGGAATTCGACGCGCCACTCCCCGACCCCGCCCCCGACGGGCCGCGCCGCAGGTCACCCGTCGAACACCGGTGAAGGACGCCCTGGTCACGATCACCGGCCAGGCCAGTGACCGCGCCAGGGCCAACCGCGCCGCAGCGTTCGAAGCCGGGCTCGTCGACACGCCGGAGATCCCCGACGGCTACACCCACCGCATCCACCACACCCGGGGCACCGCGGCCTGAGGCCCACCCGCGGCCACCGGGCGGAGCAGGGCATCGGATACTGGCCCGACCACGACGTCACCACGCGAAGGCCACCATGGGGATCGAACTCGAACTGCACTCCGCCCGGCCGGAGATCCGCTTCTGGGACAGGTCCAGGGCCACCCTGTTGAAGGGCCTGTACGACCACGGTGACGCGCTGGCGGAGGTGCTGGGCAAGCTGCGGTACGACGGCCCCGGCCTGTTGCCGACGGTCGATCCGTACGGCAACACGATGTTCGACGGGCAGCAGGCGCGACGTGCCCTGGGCGAGATCGCGGGGCTGCGGCAGCTGTGCACCGACGGGTCGCAACAGGACGCCGTCACGGACCTGGCGGTGCTGTTGGAGTGCTGTGTGGCGGCGCCCGGCAGCATCCTCTGGTTCGTCGGTGACTGAACCGCCCCGGGACGTCAGCCTCCCAGCGGCGCGGTGCGCCGGCGGGCGGCCGGGCGCCAGGTGGGGGCGGCGAGGAGGGCGGCCAGCGGCGGGGTCGCGGCGAGCAGCAGGCAGAGCGCCAGCGGCAGGCGTTCGGTGAGCGGGCCGACGATCGCGGTGGAGGCCGAACCGCCCGCGTTGAAGGCCGTGTTGACCCAGGCGCCGGCCCGGGTGCGCTGCTCGGGCGGGGCGATCTCGTCGGTGAGCAGGTAGGCGGTGGTCAGGGTCGGGGCGACGGCCAGTCCGGCGAACGCGGCGATCACGGCCAGGACGGGCAGGGACGGCGCGAGCGCGGCCAGGGCGAGTGCGGTGCCGAGCACGGCGGTCAGCACGGTGAGCCGGTTCCCGGCCGCCGTACGCCAGTTGACGGCCCCCAGGGCGAGTCCGCCGATCGCGCTGCCCGCCGCGAGCGCGGCCTCCACCCAGGCGACGTCCGCGTCCCGCCCGTGGCGGCCCGCGAACACCACGGCCAGCAGCGCGAAGGCGCCGAGCCCGGCCCCGGCCCCGGCGGCGGCCGCCAGGGGCTGGCGGGCCCGGGACAGCAGCTCGCGAGTCGCCGAACCCGACTCAGGAGAAGGCGAGTTGGAAGCATCGGCGGCGGCCGGGAATCGCGGCACCGAGGCGGCCAGCGCGAGCGTCCCGCCGAAGGCGAGGGCCGCGCTGAGCAGCAGGCCGACCGCCGGGCGGGCCGCCGACGCGAGGATGCCCGCCAGCAACGGGCCGGTGACGTACAGGAGTTCCTCGGCGACGGTGTCCAAGCTGTAGGCGCGGCGGCGCAGTTCGGGTTCGGTCAGCAGCCGGCTCCACTGCGCGCGGGTGACCGGCCCGAGCGGCGGCGCGCACACACCGGCCGCGGCGGCCAGGCCCAGCAGGACGGGGTACGGGGTGCCGGACCGCCAGGTGGCGGCGGCCAGGGCGAGCAGGGCGAGCGCGTACCCGGCGGCCATCGGCGGCAGTACGCGGCGCGGGCCGTGCCGGTCGACCAGCCCGGCCCGGAACGGGAACAGCAGGACGCTGACGGTGGAGAACACCGCCATCACCCAGCCGGCCCGTGGGTACGAGCCGGTGGTGGCCGCGACGGCGAGCAGTAGGGAGAGCGAGACGGTGCCGTAGGAGAGGCGGCCGATCAGGGCCGCGCCGAACAGCCGGGCCGCGCCGGGCGCGCGCAGCACCGCCCAGTAGGACGAAGTCGACGAAGACATCGGAGAGTTCCTCGAAAAGTCCGGCGCGCAGCGCGCGCCGGTGAAGGTGAACAGGGACGCCGAAGGGGCCGCGCCACCGGTCGTGGTGGGCGGCTGCCGCGTCGGGTCCTAGTCACGGAGAAGGAACATGCCGGCCATGCTAGCGAGCCGGGGCCGGGGGCCGCACGCGAATTGCGTCCGGCCCCCGGGCCCCTCCGGCCCTCACCATGCGGGAGCCTCAGCGCTGCTGCACCCACCACACCGCCAGGCCCGCCAGCGCGGCCCCGCCGGCCCCGGCGGCCGCCCGCACCGCGCTGAACAGGGCCGCCTTCGCCAGCCGCTTCGCCGTCCGTCGTGCGTTGTCGCTCACCACGGGTACACCCCCGATGCGTTGCGCCCGGGCCCGGTGCCGGGGCGCTGCGACCACCATCGGACGGCCGCCCGCCCGATGCCCCGATCTCCGGGCGGGGCGGGCGAGTTGGGCGCTACGCTGCTGGTGGCGGCACTGCCCGCGACCGCCCGCTGCGGGCGGAGCGGGCGGGTGCGGAGCCGTTTCCCGCGTCCGGACAGGGGGCCCACCGATCGCCACGACGGATCCGCGCCGACGCCTGCACAGTGAGCTGCTGGCCCTCAAGGCCGCGGCCGACGCCGCCCGCCGGAAGGCCGGGCTGCGCGCGCTCTCGCAGGCCGAGGTGCAGCGGGCGCTGCGCCAACCCCCGTACGGCATCGCCGACTTCCAGGACCAGCGGCTCAGCGACTGGGTGCCGGCCGAGGCCCGGAACGCGCAGGCGCCGTCCTCCGACAGCACGGACGCGCTGTGGGCGCTGGTCCGGCTCTGGTCGCAGACGGCGGGCCGCCCGCCGCGCACCCGGCGGTACTGGGCCGAGCTGGCGGAGCTGGCCCGCGAGGCCCCGGCGTCGGCCCCCGCGGTCGGGCCGCCGGGCACGGGCTTCCTCGACCGCGTCCCCGCGTACGACCTGGACCGCCTCGGCGAGCAGGCGTTCGGGCAGCTGGCGCGGCTGCTCGCGCTCGCCGACGCGAACTGCCCCGACGCCGGCGGCCAAGACGCCGACGGCGCCGACGTGTTCGACCACGCCGATCCGGACGGCCCGGCCCTCCCGGACGGCCGCGAGGTGGCCGTCTGCTTCGTTCCGCGGCACGCCCGGCAGGGCAGCCGGCTCCCGGCCGAGTGGCTGACCGGGTTCGCGGCGGACCTCGCGAGCCGCGGTGTTCCCGCCCACCGGGTCGTGGTGTACACCAACCTGCCGAGTCCGCCGCCCACCAAGGAGCAGTTCCGGGACCCGCGCGCCGCCCGTCCGGACCCGGACCTGTCGGCGGCGGGACTCCGGGGCCTGCGGATCCGGCGGCAGCAGGACATCCGGGCGGCCCTGCACGCCCGTCCCGGACTGCGCCGCCTGTTCGCGGGGTTCCTCGCGCCGCTCGACCCGCCCGCCCGGACCGAGGAGTTCTTCGACGGCCCGGAGCTCCGGAAGGCCGCCGGGCTGGTCCACGCGCACACCGCCGCCGAGCTGCTGCGCGACCAGTGGGTCCGGCTCGGCCAGGCCGGTGCCGAGGGCGACCGCCAGCGGCTGAGCCTGGGCACGGTGGCCATCGACCTGGACGCCGTGATCTACGAGATCACCGAAACGGCCTCCCCGGGCCGGGCCCGCATCGAGCAGACCGTCGTGCGCAGCGCGCGCCACGTCATCGAACGCGGCGACCGGGTGCTGCGCCCGTCCACCCGCCCCGGGGAGGCCGGGCTGCTGGACGTGGCGCTGATCGGCGGACCCGGCCAGGGCAAGAGCACCCTCGGCCAACTCGTCTGCCAGGCCTACCGGGTGGCCCTGCTCGGCACGGGCGACGCGGCCCACCTGCCGAGCACCACGCGGGCCCTGCTGGCGTCGCTGCACGACGATCTGCGGGCCGCCGACATCCCCGTGCCGCGGGTGCGCCGCTGGCCGATCCGGATCGCGCTGCACGACTTCGCCAACCACCTGGCCACCGGCGGCGACCGCAGCATCCTGCGCTACCTGGCGCAGCGGATCGGCCCGCTGCTCACCGGCGCCCTGGACGCGGAGCTGCTGGAGCAGTGGCTGGCGTACTGGCCGTGGCTGCTGGTGCTGGACGGGCTGGACGAGGTCGCCTCGCCCGAGGTGCGCGAGGAGGTGGTGCTGGCGATCGAGGAATTCCTGCTGCACGTGGGCCGGTTGGACGCCGACCGGCTGATCCTGGCGACCAGTCGGCCGCAGGGCTACCGGGGCGAGTTCCACGTCGGCGACTTCGAGCAGCTGCGGCTGACGCCGCTCGACGCGGAGGCCGCCCGGCACTACGCGCAGCGGCTCGCGGACGCCCGGCACGCCGACGACCCGGAGATGCGCGAGGCGGTGGTGGCCCGGTTCGGCGAGGCCGCGCAGCAGCCGAACACGGCGCGCCTGATGAACACGCCGCTCCAGGTGACCATCATGTCGCTGCTGGTGGAGCGCCGGACCAGGATGCCGCAGAACCGCTTCGAGCTGTTCGAGGCCTACTACTCGACCATCTACGCGCGGGAGGTGGACAAGCCCGGTGAGAGCGGCCGGCTGCTGGCCGAGCACAAGGGCCACATCGACTGGATGCACCAGTACGTCGGCCTGACCCTGCAGTCCCGGGCGGGACAGGCCGAGTCGCTGGACTCCGTGATGCCGGAGGGCGAGCTGCGCGAACGCTCCCGCGCCCGGATGGTCGAGGAGACCGACGACCTGGCGCTGGCCACCGACTTGGCGCCGAAGCTGTTCAACGCGGCCACCGAGCGGCTGGTGCTGCTGGTCGCCCCCGAGGCGGGCCTGGTCGGGTTCGAGGTGCGCAGCCTCCAGGAGTTCATGGCCGCCAAGGCGCTGATCTCCGGCCCGGAGGCGGACATCCTGCCGCGCCTCCAGCAGCTCACCGGCCAACCCGGGTGGCACCACACCTGGCTGCTCGCCGCCGCCGGGATCTTCACCCAGCGCCCGCACCTGCGCGACGGCCTGCTGACGGTGCTGCGCGCCGCGGACACCGACGACCGGGTCGCGATGACGCTGCGCCCGGGCACCGACCTGGCCGCCGCCCTGGTCGAGGACGACCTGGCCCGGGCGCACCCCCGGCACCACCGGCTGCTGCTCGACCACGCCTGCGAGGTGCTGGCGGGCCCGACCGGCCCGAACTTCCGGGCCGTCGCGGACACCCTGGTGCGGGCGGCCGAGCAGTCCACCGGGGCGGCGGAGATCGTCCTGCGGGCCGTCACCAGGGCGATCCGCTCGCCCGAAGTGAGCCTGGTGGGCGGGCTGCTGGTGCTCCGGCGCTGGATCCACGACGACAGCGAGCTGGGGCCCGCGCTGGCCGGGCTGCTCGACCGGACCTTGCAGGCCCTGGACGCCGCGGCCCGCGCCGCGGTGTTCGCCCGGTCCGCCGACGGCGCGTCCTTCGGCGCGTTCGGCATCGAGTCGCTGCAGCACTTCCCCGTCGTCGGGCGCGAGTCGCTCGCGGAGCTCCTCTTCGCGCACGGCAGGCCTCCCTCGGAGCTGGCCGAGGACGTCCCGATCGACCGGGTCCGCGTCCTCGGGGCGGAGCTGCGCACCCTGTCGGCGACCCCGCCGCCGCTGTTCTCCGCCTCCGCCGAGGAGTTGACCGTCGTCGCCGAGGCCGTGGACGCCCAGCCGCTCGCCTGCTGGCCGCTGGCCTCCCAACTGCTGCTCTGGCTGGCCGAGTCGGCGCACCTGTCGCGAGGCGGCCGGCCGCCCCGGGTCCAGGGCGTCAACTGACCGGCTGCGCGTACCCGCGTGCCCGCACCAGTTCGCCGGTCAGCCGCGCGAACGCCCGGCTCGCCGCGCTGCGGTACGCCCCTTCGCGGTGCAGCAGCGTCACCGTCCTGGTCGGCAGCGGCGGGTCCAGCGGCACGGGGCGCAGGTGCGGATGGTCGTCGGTGACGGCGTCGGGCAGCACGGTGGCCAGGTCGGTGCGCCGGACGATCTCCGTCAGCGCCTGGATGGAGTTCGCCTCCACTGTGATCCGCGGCGCGCTCCGGTGCTCCGCGAAGTATCCGTCGATGTGGCCACGGGTCGCGAAGTCGCCGGTGAGCAGCGCGAGTCGGGCTTCCCGCAGGGCGCCGACCGGCAGCGGGTCGGGCAGTTCCCCGGCCCGTTCGGCACCGGTCACCAGGCTGAGCGTCTCGGTGAACAGCGCGTCGCCGGCCACTCCCGGCAGGTGGGTTCCGGCGAAGGCGATGCCGAGGTCGAGCTCGTCGGCGAGCAGGGCGGCCTCGATGCGGTCCTGGGTGGTCTCGGTCAGGGTGAGGCCGACGCCGGGGTGGCGGGCGCGCAGCTCGGCGACCAGCGGGCCGACCAGGTAGGCGGTGAAGGTGGGGGTGACGCCGAGCCGCAGGTGGCCCCGGGTGAGGTCGTGGACGTCGTGGACGGCGCGTTCGGCGGCGGCGAGGTCGCGCAGGGCGCGGCGGGCGTGGTCGGTGTAGACGGCGCCGGCGTCGGTGAGCCGGACGGTGCGGCCGGTGCGGTCGAGCAGTTGGACGCCGAGGGTCCGCTCCAGTTGTCTGATCTGCTGGGAGAGCGTGGGCTGCGAGATGTGCAGCTCTTCGGCGGCGCGGGTGAAGTTGCCCTGTTCGGCGACGGCGAGCAGGTAGCGCAGGTGACGCAGTTCGACGGAGGCCATGCGCCCGACTATAGATGCCACCAATGGAGACCATGGTGAGTGCCTCTTGGACACTATGGACGCAGGTCATGCAGGGTGGACCCATCGACCCCACGAGGCTCGAAGGGAGTGACACACCATGCAGGGCATCACCGACGGCGTCGCCCGTTTCCAGCGCGACGTCTTCCCGGCCAAGCGGGACCTCTTCGCCCACCTGGCCACCCACCACACCCCGGACACGCTGTTCATCGGCTGTTCCGACGCCCGCGTCGTGCCCGAGCTGATCACCGGCACCGAGCCGGGCGACCTGTTCGTGGTCCGCACGGCGGGCAACCTCGTCCCGGCCTACACGCCGGAGGCCGACGGCGTCTCCGCCAGCATCGAGTACGCGCTCGGCACCCTGAAGGTGCGGGACGTCATCGTCTGCGGCCACTCCGCGTGCGGCGCGATGACGGCCCTCGCCGAGGGCCACGACCTGACCGGCGCCCCCGCCGTCGCCTCCTGGCTGCGGCACGCGGACGCCTCAGTGGCCCGCACGGCCGCCGACGGCGACGTCCCGGCGCTGGTCCGGGCGAACGTCCTCGCCCAGCTCGCCAACCTCGCCACCCACCCCTGCGTGGCCCGCGCCCTGGCGGCGCACGAGGTCGAGCTGCACGGCTGGGTCTACGACATCCCCACCGGCCGCATCGACGACCTCACCGCCTCCCCCACCGACGCCGCCGCCGCGGCGGCCTGACCACCCGAGGAAGAACTCACCATGATCCAGGCCCAGTTCACCCAGACCGCCCGCGAGGCCCTGGCCGCCAAGGCCGTCGACGCCAAGACCCGCAAGGACCTCTCCTGGCAGCAGCTCGCCGACGCCGCCGGCCTGTCCGTCGCGTTCACCACCGCCGCCGTGCTCGGCCAGCACCCGCTGCCCGAGGACGCCGCCCGGAACGTCGCCGCCCTGCTCGGCCTGAGCGACGACGACGCGATGCTGCTCCGGACCATCCCGGTGCGCGGCTCGATGCCGAACCGCATCCCCACCGACCCGACCATGTACCGCTTCTACGAGATGCTCCAGGTCTACGGCACCACCCTCAAGGCGCTGATCCACGAGCAGTTCGGCGACGGCATCATCTCCGCGATCAACTTCAAGCTCGACGTCAAGAAGGTCGCCGACCCGGACGGCGGCGAGCGCGCGGTCATCACCCTGGACGGCAAGTACCTTCCCACCAAGCCGTTCTGACCCACCGTCAAGGACGGCGAGATTCTCGCCGAGAGCCCCAACAGGGTTGCCCAGAGCGGCGATCCGACGGCCCACGCCGAGATCCTCGCCATCCGCGAGGCCTGCACGAAGCTCGGCACCGAGCACCTGACCGGCGCCACCGTCTACGTGCCGGCCCACCCGTGCCCGATGTGCCTGGGCTCGCTCTACTACTGCTCGCCGGACGAGGTGGTCTTCCTCACCACCCGCGAGGCGTACGAGCCGCACTACGTGGACGACCGCAAGTACTTCGAACTCGCCTCGTTCTACGAGGAGTTCGCGAAGCCGTGGCAGGAGCGCCGGGTGGCCGGCGCCCCCGTCGCCGAGTGACCCGTCGGCGCGGGCCTCACACCGGGCGCGGGCGTCACACCGGGTTGGCCGCGTAGACGCGTTCGGCGAACTCGGCGAGCCTGTCCTCCGGGAGGTGGCGGGCCAGGTCGGCTTCGCTGATCATGCCGACCATCCGCTTGTTCTCGATCACCGGGAGCCGGCGGATGCGGTGGCCCTCCATCTCGCGCAGGACGTCGTCGAGGTCCGCGTCCGCGTCGATCCAGCGCGGGGTGCCCTCGATGATGTCGGCCGCCGTGCAGTCGGCCGGGTTGCGGCCCTGTGCGATGCACTTCACGACGATGTCGCGGTCGGTGATGATGCCGCAGAGCCGTTCGTTGTGGGTCTCGTCGCCGACCGGCAGCGCGCCCACGTCCAGCGTGTTCATCAGCTGGGCGGCGCGCTGGAGTGTCTCGTTCCTGGTGATCCAATGGGCACCGGGATGCATGATGTCCTTGGCCGTGGTCATGCTGCTGCCCTCCTGGGGTTCGCAGTTGTGCCCCTCGTCCAGGTTCTCCCGGCGCGCCGGTCCTGGCGAATCGGGTCGGGCCCCGGGTCTCACCGGCCGGCCCGCGCGAGGACCCTGGCCGCGTGCACCTTGCCGGCGTGCTCGACGAGGTTGATCAGCACGGTCTTCCCGGAGCTGCGCTGTCGCGCGTCGCAGAGCACCACGGGGGTGTCCCCGTCGAGGTCGAGCGCGCGGGAGACTTCGTCGGGGCGGAAGGCGCGGGTGCCCTCGAAGTGGTTGACGGCGACCACGAACGGGATGCCGCGGTGCTCGAAGAAGTCGACGGCGGGGAAGCAGTCGGTGAGGCGGCGGGTGTCGGCGAGGACGACGGCGCCGAGCGCGCCCTGGGCGAGTTCGTCCCAGAGGAACCAGAAGCGGTCCTGCCCGGGGGTGCCGAACAGGTAGACCGACAGGCCCTCGCGGATGGTGATCCGGCCGAAGTCCATGGCGACGGTGGTGGTGGTCTTGCGTTCGACGCCGTCGAGGTCGTCGACGTGGCTGCCGGCGGCGCTCAGCTGCTCCTCGGTGCGCAGCGGCCTGATCTCGCTGACGGCGCCGACCAGGGTGGTCTTGCCGACGCCGAAGCCGCCGGCCACCAGGATCTTCAGGGCGAGGTCCGGGTCAGAGTGCGCGAAGTCCATGGATGACCTCCTGGAGGATGTGCTCGTGCGGGAGCAGCGCGGGCGGGACGGGGCGGCTGACCCGGATGTGGTCGGCGTCGAGGAGGTCGCCGAGCAGCACCCGGACCACGCCGAGCGGCAGGTCGAGGTCGGCGGCGATCTCGGCGACGGACAGCGCGTTGCCCCGGCACAGGCGGAGGATGGCGGCCGGTTCGGGGCCGACGGGCAGCGCGGCCGGGTCGGGGACGTCGGTGACGACCAGCGCGATCAGGTCGAAGGACCGGGTGGGGCGGGTGCGGCCCTTGGTGAGCGCGTAGGGGCGGACCATCGGGCCGGCGTCCTCGTCGTACCACTGGAGGCGACGGTCGGGTGACAGCGGGTGCGCCAACGGGTTCACCCTTCCCGGAGGGCGCGCGGCGCGGCGTGCAGGTGTTCGCCGACGCGCCGGACCAGGCGGGCCATCTCGTAGGCGACCAGGCCGAGGTCGGCCTCGGGTCCGGCGAAGACGGCCAGGCAGGAGGACTGGCCGGCGGCCGCGACGAGCAGGTAGCCGCGCTCCAGCTCGACCATGGTCTGGCGGACCCGGCCCGCGTCGAAGTGCCGGCCGGCGCCCTTGGCGAGGCTGTGGAAGCCGGAGGCGACGGCGGCCAGGTGCTCGGTGTCCTCGCGGGCGAGGCCGGTCGAGTTGCCCATCGACAGGCCGTCGGAGGAGAGCATCACGGCGCATTCGATCCGGTCGGTGCGGGTGACCAACTCGTCGAGCAGCCAGTTGAGTTCGCCGCTGTGCTGGGTGGTGCCGATCATCGCTGGCGGTCTCCTCGGTCGAGGGGTGCGGGGGGCTCGGGGGTGCTGCCGCGGGCCCAGCCGCGC
Source organism: Kitasatospora sp. NPDC004531 (assembly GCF_053602195.1). Lineage (NCBI taxonomy): Bacteria > Bacillati > Actinomycetota > Actinomycetes > Kitasatosporales > Streptomycetaceae > Kitasatospora > Kitasatospora sp. NPDC004531. The sequence goes on from NZ_JBSGDD010000001.1 coordinate 21,207, forward strand.
TGGAAGGCGGCCAGCGCGGTGCGGGCCTGTTCGGGGTCGCGTTCGTCGGGGGCGGCGCGGCGCAGCCCGGGCCGGTCGGGTTCGGGGGCTTCGCGCAGTTGCGGTGCGAGGCCGGCCAGCCGTACGCGGCGGGGGAGTTGGTCGTCCGCGTCGGCGGGCAGCGCGAGCGACGGCGTCGGCGGGGGCGGCAGCACGGCGGCGGGCGGTTCGGCCGGCGCGGTGGCGGCGGGGGCGGGCACCGTGGGAGGCCTCAACGGCCGTGCGGGCCAAGAGGGTTGTGCGGGCGGTGCGGCGGCCGGCCCGGGTTCGTCGGCGCGCGGGTCGAGCAGGTCGGTCGGGAGCAGCACGACGGCGGTGGTGCCGCCGTAGGCGGAGGGCCGGAGCGCGACCTTGACGCCGCGGCGCTTGGCGAGGCGGCTGACCACGAACAGGCCGAGGCGGTCGCTGTCGAAGAGGTCGACCTGGTCGCTCGCGGCGATCCGCCGGTTGGCGTCGGCGAGGGCTTCGGGGCCCATGCCGAGGCCGCGGTCCTCGATCTCGACGACGTAGCCGGTGCCGACCTGTTCGCCGCGGAGGTGGACCTTGGTGTGCGGGGGCGAGAATCCGGTGGCGTTCTCGACGAGTTCGGCGAGCAGGTGGGTGAGGTCGGCGACGGCGGGGCCGGTGACGGCGGCGTGCGGGAGGCGGTGGACCTCGACGCGGGCGTACTCCTCGACTTCGGCGACGGCGGCGCGGACCACGTCGGTGAGCGGGACGGGTTTGCGCCAGGCGCGGCCGGGGGCGGCGCCGGAGAGGATGATCAGGCCTTCGGCGTGGCGGCGCATCCGGGTGGTGAGGTGGTCGAGCCGGAACAGGTCGTCGAGTTCGGCGGGGTCCTCGGTGCGGCGTTCCATGGCGTCGAGCAGGGTGAGTTGGCGGTGGACCAGGACCTGGCTGCGGCGGGCGAGGTTGACGAAGACGCCGGAGACGCCGGAGAGCACTTCGGCGCGTTCGACGGCGGCGGTGACGGCGGCCCGGCGGACGGTGTCGAGGGCCTGGTGGACCTGGCCGATCTCGTCGCCGCCGTGCTCGCGCAGCGGCGCCTCGGTGTCCACGTCGACCTCTTCGCCGGACCTCAACCTCCGCATGGTGGCGGGGAGTTCGCTTCCGGCGAGTTCGAGTGCCGAGTTGCGCAGCCGGTGCAGTTCGGCGACCAGGGCGCGGCCGATCCGCACGGAGATCAGCAGGGCGGCGAGGACGGCGAGCAGTCCGAGCAGGACGGTGGCGCCGGAGGTGGTGAGCAGGCCGAGGGCGTAGGGGTCGGAGCGTTCGGCGGCGCTCCGGCCGGCCTGCTGTTCGACTGCGGCAAGGTCGCGGGCGGCGCCGGCGGCAGCGGTGTTCCAGCGGTCGGCGGGGACGGCGGCGAGGGCGGCGCGCGGGTCGCCGGCGGCGGCCGCGGCATCCTCCAGGCGGCGCAGTTCGCGGTGGTCGGCGCCGTCGGTGACGGCGGCCAGCGCGGTGCGGTCGGCGGGGCGCAGGTCGGGTCCGGCGGCCTGTTCGAACTGGGCGCGGGCGTAGGCGGCCTGCAGGACGGTGCGGTACTGGCCGTCGTCGAGCCGCCCGGCCCGGGTGGCGGCGCGCAACAGGGCGTCCTCGCGGGCGAGTTGTTCGCGGGAGCGGGCGAATTCGAGCAGCGCGCGGGCGTCGGCGGCGACCCGGTGGTCCTGCAGGGCGGTGAGCGATCCGGTGACGGCGAGGGCGCTGTCGACGGCGGCGCTGTAGGCCTGGTAGGCGTCGTCCCAGCGGACGCCGTGGCCGAGGATCTGCCGGCGCAGCGCGGGGAGGTTGGCGAGGGCGCGGGTGAGGGTGTCGAGGCGGTCGGCGGGTTCGGCGCCGAGTCCTTCGGCGTCGGCGCGGTTGTAGCCGGGGGCGAGGGCGAGCGGGGCGGCGGCGCGGTCGGTGTTCTCCGCGGCGGCACGGAGTTCGCCGTCGCGGGCGGGGTCGGGGCCGGTGGTGGCGAGGAGTTGTCCGGCGGCGGCGCGTTCGGCCTGCAGGGCGGTGACGGTGCGGTCGAGGGGTGTGCGCAGCGTGGCGTCGATGTTCTTGATCCGCAGCAGCTCCCAGACGTCGCCCGCGGTGCTGACGGTGGCGAACGACCAGAGCGCCATCAGCGCGACGACGGGGAGGATCAGGACGGCGACGATACGGGCGCGGACGGTCCGGGGGCGCAGGCCGGTCGGTGTCAACGGCGTTGTGAGGTACGGGGTTTCGTCGGCGGGCGGTCCGGCGTGGGCGCCGCGGCGGGGGGTGCCGGGGCAGCCGCGGGCGGGGCCGCGCGGGGCGCTGGGGGCGGGTGGTCCGCTGCGGGAGGTGCCTCGGGGTGGGCGCATGGACGGGGCGGGCCTTTCGGGGGTGCGGCGCGTCGGGGCGGCGGCGGGGGAGGTCGGCGGGCGGGCGGGTCGGCGGCCGGGGTGGTCAGGCGGCGCGGCGGAGTTCTTCGACGGCGAGTTCGCCGGCTTCGCGGTAGGCGGCGTTCTCCTGCGCGGTCGGGGAGAGCGAGACGAACGCGGCGGTGAGGAACAGGAAGGAGCCGAGTCCGACGGCCAGCGGGAAGACGAACTGCATGGGGGTGGCGCCGCCGAGGCCGGTGCGGGCGGGTTCCATGTGGACGTGCACGGCGGCCATGCCGGTGTAGTGCATGCAGCTGACGGCGATGCCCATGACCAGGGAGGCGGCGGCCGCGGCGTACACGTTGCGGATGGTGATGGCGGCCCAGAGCGCGGCGGTGGCGGCGGCGACGGCGATCAGTACGGACAGTGCCACGGTGCCGAACTGGTAGCGCAGTTCGCCGTGGATGCGGACGGCGGCCATGCCGAGGTAGTGCATGGCGGCGACGCCGAGGCCGGTGGTGAGGCCGCCGAGCAGCAGGCTGCGGCCGCGGTGCCGGCCGTGGCCGACGACGAACACGCCGAGGCCGACCACGGCGACGGCGACCAGCAGGCTGAGCACCGTCAGCGGGACGTCGTAGCGCAGTTCGGTGCCGTTGACGGTGAAGCCGAACATGGCGACGAAGTGCATGGTCCAGATGCCGGAGCCGATCGCGGCGGCGGCGGTGAGCAGCCAGTTGCGGCGGGAGGCGCCGGTGGCGGTGAGCGCGCGCAGGGTGCAGCGCAGTCCGAGGGCGGCGCCCACGCAGGCCATCGCGTAGGAGAGGACTGGGGTGAGCCAGCCGAAGGTGAAGTGGTCCGTCGATCCCATGGGTGCCTCCCGCGAGTGCCCGGCGGCGCTCGCCCGCTCTGGTGTTGTTGAGGGCTCCTGGTTGCCAGGGCTCTTGTGATCCGGGGACGCTGGACGCTACCCAGAGCTGAGAGATGGTCACCAGAAGATCTGAAAAGCACCACGATCCGTGGGCCGGGTGTGCTCGAATGGGCCTGCGGCGTATGCCCGTTGCATGCTCCGCGGGCCGCCGACGGATATCCCGGGTGCGGACCGTCGGCCGGAACCGATACCCTCCGCGTGCTTCCCCGTTGGAACACCAATTCGAGGACTTCCGTGCCCACTTCCGTCCCGCCCCCGCCGGCCGACCCGTTCGCTGCCCCGGCGGGCGCCGAGACCCCCGCCACCCCGCAGGACCATTTCGGCGGGCCGTTCTGCCGCTTCTGCGGTTCGGTCCCCGCCGTGCAGGCCACGGTCCGCGGCCACCAGGGCTTCATCGTGATGATGCGTTTCCTGAAGCTGCACGGCCCGTTCTGCCGGGACTGCGGCCTGGCGTCGGTGCGCCGGATGACCTCGAACAGCCTCTGGCAGGGCTGGTGGGGCATCGCCTCGCTGGTGATCAACCCGTTCACCATGCTGAGCAACCTGCTGGCCTGGTCGGCGATCCGCCGGCTGCCCGCTCCGCTGCCGGGCGCCCCGGGTGTGCCGGCCCCGCCCGGGCGGCCGCTGTGGCAGCGGGTGCAGATCCTCGGCCTGCTGCTGCCGGTGGTGCTGGTCTCCGCGCTGGTGTGGAACGGCGGCCACTCGTGGCGCGACACGGGCAGCGGTCCGGCCCCGACCCGGATCAACGTCAGCCCCTACCCGACCCCGACCAGCTCGGTCGCCGACCCGGCCAACGTCAGGGCCGGCGACTGCGTGCGCCAGGTCGGCAGTTCCTCCCACACCTTCCTGGTGGTGGTCGACTGCGCCGCTCCGAACGCGGACGCCAAGGTGGTCGGCCGCTCCTCGTCGACCGCCGACGACGCCTGCGACGCCTTCCCCGAGAGCGACAGCGCCCTCGTCCGCAAGGACGGCCCCAACCCGGTCACGCTCTGCCTGGTGAAGCTGAAGGTCACCCACCCCGCCGCCTGAGCGGCCCGAGCCGCCCGCACCGCCCGCTCCCCCGCCGCATCCGGGGAGCGGGCGGTGCGCCGTTCACCGGCGGGTCAGCCGGATCCTGACCGGGCCGCGGACCTCCAGCGTGATGCCCTGGCCGAGCGTGACCTCGGTGTCCACGGCGGTGACCTCGAACTCCCGCAGCAGCACGGCCAGCGCGAGCACCGACTCCAGCATCGAGAAGTGCTGGCCGATGCAGGCCCGCGGCCCGCCGCCGAACGGGTACCAGGCGTAGCGGTGCCGGGCGGCCTCGCGCTCGGGCAGGAACCGGTCGGGGTCGAAGCGCTCCGGGTCCTCCCAGTGGTCGGGGTGGCGGTGCGTGACGTAGGGCGCGATCAGCACGTCCGCCCCGGCGGGGATCTCGACGCCGCCCACCACGCTGGCCCGCACGGACCGCCGGCCGACCGACGGCGCGGCCGGGAACAGCCGCATCGCCTCCTTCAACACCCGCGTCAGGTACGGCAGTTGCTGGTAGTCGGCGGCGGTGGGACGGCGGCCGTCGCCGAGCAGCTCGGAGACCTCCTGGTGGACCAGGCGCTGCTGTTCGGGGTGCTTGCCGAGCAGGTGCAGGGCGAAGGTCAGCGAGGTGGCGGTGGTCTCGTGGCCGGCCAGCAGGAAGATCAGCACCTGTTCGCGCAGCTCGGTCGCGTCGAGCTGGTTGCCGTCCTCGTCGCGGGCCCCGGCGAGCAGGCCGAGCAGGTCCTCCCCGTCCCGCTCCCCTGCGGTGTCCTCGGCGGCGCGCCGGGCGATGATCCCGTCGCACACCGCGTACAGCGCGCGCTCGGCCTCAAGTGCCTTGCGGTGGCCGGGCAGTGGCCACTCGCGCGGGAACCGGACGGGCGACAGGCCCCGGCTGCGGACGAACGCGCCGAGGATCGGGAAGGCGTGGTGGACGGTCTGCACCGCCTCCTCGACGTCCTGGCCGAACAGGATCCGGGAGACGGTGCGCAGCGCGAACCGGTTCATCTCCTCGGCGATGTCCACCACCTGGCCGGGGGCGGCGGCCCAGCGCTGCGCCAGCGACTCGGCCTCCACGCCGATGGCGTCCGCGTACTGGTCGACCCGGCGGCGGGTGAACAGCGGCTGGACCATGCGGCGCTGGCGCAGGTAGTCCTCGTCCTGGGAGGTGAGCAGGCCGTTGCCGAAGCTGTCCCGGATCTCGCCGTAGAAGACGTTGTCCTTGCGGAAGTTGGCCGCGTCGGTGGCCAGCACCTGCTGGGCGCCCTCGGGCGAGGTGACCAGGTACATCTCGGCGCGCAGCCCGGGCGGGCCGGCCTGGATGCGCACCACGTCGCCGTGGTCGCGGCGGGCGGCGAGGTAGGTGGCGAGCGGGTCGCGCATCAGGTCGAGCAGCGAGCCGATCAGCGGCAGTCCGGCCGGGCCGGGCGGCCTGGTGGCTGCGGTCATGGAGTTCCCCCTCCGTCGGCGGGCGAGCCCCGCGACAGTGGGGGCTCGCTGACACCGCGTCAGTATCGCGTGCGGCGGTGCGGCCTGGCGAGGAATATCGCGGGTGGCCGAAAGCCGCGCTTGAGCCATGGCACATGCGGCCCTTAAGTTGGACTTAAGGTCGCTGGTGCGAGGGCCTGGATCTGTTGGGCCCCGCAGCTGCCGCACTATGATCGGTCCGGCGGCCCCCCGACACCCCGCCGTCACCGCCCACCACGACCAGGGGAACCCATCCATGCGCAGCGCCAGAAGCCTCCTCGCCGCCACCGCCGTGCTCGCCCTCGCGGCGGGCCTGTCCGCGTGCACCTCCACCGGCTCCTCGAACGACACGGCGGTGACCGCGCCCAAGGTCGACGGCACGGTGACGGTGTTCGCGGCGGCCTCCCTCAAGGAGTCCTTCACCGAACTCGGCAAGCGCTTCGAGGCCGCCTACCCGGGCGTCAAGGTGAGCTTCAACTTCGGCGGCTCCTCCGCGCTCGCCCAGAGCATCGTCTCCGGCGCGCCCGTGGACGTGTTCGCCGCGGCCAGCCCGGCCACCATGAAGACCGTCACGGACGCCAAGCTGACCGGCGAGGACCCGCGGGTGTTCGTCCGCAACACGCTGGAGATCGCCGTCGCCAAGGGCAATCCGAAGCACATCGCCGGCCTGAAGGACCTCGGCGGCGCGAAGACCGCGCTGTGCGCCAAGGAGGTGCCGTGCGGCGCGGCCGCCGCCGCCGCGCTGAAGACCGCCGGCGTCGAGCTCACCCCGGCCACCTACGAGCAGGACGTCAAGGGCGCGCTCACCAAGGTCGAACTCGGCGAGGTGGACGCCTCGCTCGTGTACCGCACCGATGTGAAGGCGGACGCTGCGAAGATCGACGGCGTGGAGTTCCCGGAGGCCGCGCAGGCCGTCAACGACTACCCGGTCGTCGCCCTGGGCAAGGCACCCAACGCCAACGGCGCCGCGGCGTTCCTCGGCTACCTGAACTCCATGGACGCCCGCAACGTGCTCACCGAGGCCGGCTTCCAGGTCCCGTGAGCACTCCCCGAACCACCACCGCACCACACCCCCGGGGCCGGCGGCGGCCCCGGGGGACCCCCCGCGTCCCCGCCGCCCTGCTGCTGCCCGCCCTGCTCGGCCTCGCCTTCCTGGTGCTGCCGCTGCTCGGCCTGCTGATCCGCGCCCCGTGGAGCGCGCTGCCCGAACTGCTCACCGGCCCCGAGGTCTGGCAGGCACTGCGGCTGTCGCTGATCTCCGCGACCGCCGCGACCGGCGTCTCGCTGCTGCTCGGCGTCCCGCTGGCCTGGCTGCTGGCCCGCACCGAGTTCCCCGGCCGCCGCCTGCTGCGCGCCCTGGTCACCCTGCCGCTGGTGCTGCCGCCGGTGGTCGGCGGCGTCGCCCTGCTGCTGGTGCTCGGCCGGGCCGGCATCGTGGGCCGCTGGCTGGACTCCGCGACCGGCATCACACTGCCGTTCACCACCGCCGGCGTGGTGGTCGCCGAGGCGTTCGTCGCCATGCCGTTCCTGGTGATCAGCGTGGAGGGCGCGCTGCGCGCCGCCGACCCGCGCTACGAGGAGGCCGCCGCCACCCTCGGCGCGTCCCGGCTCACCGCGTTCCGCCGCGTCACCCTGCCGCTGGTCGCCCCCGGCATCGGGGCGGGCGCGGTGCTCGCCTGGGCGCGCGCCCTCGGCGAGTTCGGCGCGACCATCACCTTCGCCGGGAACTTCCCCGGCCGCACCCAGACCATGCCGCTGGCCGTGTACCTCGCCATGGAGTCCGACCCGGAGGCGGCGATCGCGCTCAGCCTGATCCTGCTCGCCGTCTCCGTCGCCGTCCTCGCCGGACTGCGCGACCGCTGGATGTCCGCCCCGTGACCGCCGCCCTGGACGCCCGACTGCGCGTCGCCCGTGACACCTTCACCCTCGACGTCGCGTTCTCCGCGCAGCCCGGCGAAGTCCTCGCCCTGCTCGGGCCGAACGGCGCCGGCAAGTCCACCGCGCTGCGCGCCCTCGCCGGGCTGCTCGCCCTCACCGACGGGCACCTCGCCCTCGACGGCGTGCCGTTGGACTCCCCCGCCGACGGCGTCTTCGTGCCCGCCGAGCAGCGCCCGATCGGCGTGGTCTTCCAGGACTACCTGCTCTTCCCGCACCTGTCCGCGCTCGACAACGTCGCGTTCGGCCTGCGCTGCCAAGGGCTTCGGCGCGCCGCCGCCCGCGCCGAGGCCCTGCCGTGGCTGGAGCGGATGGGCCTCGCCGAGCACGCCGGACGCCGCCCCGCGCGGCTCTCCGGCGGCCAGGCCCAGCGCGTCGCCCTCGCCCGCGCCCTCGCCGTCCGCCCCCGCCTGCTGCTCCTCGACGAGCCGCTGGCCGCGCTCGACGCCCGCACCCGGCTCGACGTCCGCGCCGAACTGCGCCGGCATCTCGCCGAGTTCGAGGCCGTCGCGGTCCTCGTCACGCACGACCCGCTGGACGCGATGGTGCTCGCCGACCGGCTGGTCGTCATCGAGTCCGGCCGGGTCGTCCAGAGCGGCCGGCCCGCCGAGGTCGCCCGGCGGCCGCGCACCGACTACATCGCCCGGCTGGTCGGCCTCAACCTGTACCAGGGCATCGCCGACGGCCGCCGCGTCACCCTCCCCGAAGGCCAAGTCCTCGCCACCGACGAGGAGTTGACCGGGCCCGCGTTCGTCGCCTTCCCGCCCGACGCCGTCACCCTGCACCGCCACCGGCCCGAGACCAGCGCCCGCAACCTCTTCCCCTGCACCGTCGCCGGCCTCGACCTGCACGGCGACCGCTTCCGCGTCGACCTCACCGGCCCCCTCCCCCTCGCCGCCGACCTCACCCCCACCGCCGCCACCGCCCTCGACCTCACCCCCGGCACCCGCGTCTGGGCCGCCGTCAAGGCCACCCAGACCCACGCCTACCCCGCCTGACACCCTTGCCCCCGCGAACCCCCCACCCCTCTGGAACGCCTCCCGCCCCGCCGCCCAGCCCCCGCTCACCGAGGCCGCCGTCACCGAGGCGCAGCACCTGCCCGGCGTCACCCTGCCCGCCGAACTCCTCGCCCTGCTGCGCCGGCACAACGGCGGCACCGTCGCGGACGCCTTCACGGCCTTCCCGACCTCCCGCCCCACCTCCTGGAGCGCCGACCACGTCCCCTTCGACGAACTCTTCGGCATCGGCCGCCGCCCCGGCACGCTCTCCCTCCTCGACACCCCCTACCTGGTCGCCGAATGGGACCTCCCCTCCCCCGTGGTCCTCCTCACCGGCGACGGCCACTGGTGGATCGCCCTCGACTACCGCACCCGCGGCCCGCACGGCGCCCCCTCCGTCACCTGGCTCGACGCCGCCGACAGCACCGAACTCGCCCTCGCCCCGGACTTCCGCACCTTCCTCGAACGACTCACCGACGCAAGCGAGTTCGCCTCCGAGTGAGCGGCGGCGCAGTAGCCTCGACGACACTTCTCGTCCCTTCCGGAGGCGCAGCGCCGATGAACGCACCACGCCTCGGCGTCGTGATCGTCACCATGGGCGACCGCCCGCGCGAACTCGCCGCCCTGCTCGACTCCGTCGGCCGCCAGGACCTCCCCGCGCAGCGGGTGGTGCTGGTGGGCAGCGCCTGCCCGCTCACCGGCATCGAACGTCCCGGCCTGCACAAGCTCCCCCTCGCCGACAACCCCGGCTGCCCGGGCGCGCGCAACGTCGGCCTGCGGGCGCTGCTGGACGCCGGCGACATCGACGTGGTGGTCGAGCTGGACGACGACGGGCTGCTGATCGCCGACGACGTGTTCCGCCGGGTCGCCGAACGGTACGCCGCCGAGCCGCAGTTGGGCGTCATCGCGTTCCGGATCGCGGACGAGCACGGCGCCACCCAGCGCCGCCACGTCCCCCGCCTGCGGGCGGGGGACCCGCTGCGGGGCGGACAGGTCACCGCACCTGCTCCTGATCGCCGTGGCCCGCACCCGCCCCGCCTCCGAACCTGACACCGGCGCAGAGCCGTCAATCCTCCTGCGGCAAGGCGAAGCGCAACCGCATCGCGGTGCTGACGATCTGATAGCCCGTCAATCCGGTATCACTGAATGGGTTGGGCAGCGGGGTGATCCTCCGGCGCTCGTGGTCGTTGACGTGCGAAACGTAGACGATCCGGTACTCCACGTCGGGCTCCAGCTGGCTCGCCCGAGCGGCCCTGGTCTCGGTGTCCCCGAGCTGGATCTCGCCGTCCACCCCGGTGGACGACTTGACCTCGAAGAGCAGCGTGCGCTCGCCGTCCCGGATCAGGAAGTCGTAGCCGAGGCTGTCGTCGCCCTGTCCGTCGGCAAGGACGTGGCGGCGCATCTCCGACTTCCACGACTCCTCGGGCGGCACCCCGAAGTGCCGCTCCAGCCAGGCACCGACCGCCACCTCTCCGGCGAGGCCGACCGCGACGAGCTTCTCGCCACTACCAGACTCCCGCGCCCCGGCCGTACCGCTCCCCGCGCCGCCTGATCCACGCTGGCGCGGAATGGCGGCAGAGGAGCCGGGCGACTCAAGGGCCACCACGTCGACCGATGTCGCCAGCTGCGCCTCGCTAAGATCGGCCACCACTCGGCGCGCAAGCTCGCGCAGGTCGTCGCTCCCTACAGGCAGCTGCTCGCCGTTGAACTCCAGCGTTGGTACGTGGGCCCGGCCCGACGGTGCCGTGCCCTTCTTGCCACGCGGCTCGGACGGCTTTCGGCCTGCCGTGTCGCCCTCCAGGCCGAGGTCGCCGAGGTTCGTCGTGGCTGGCATCCCCTCCGGCCAGTAGCCACGTGAGCACAGCCAGGCGATCAGCGCCATGCGGGTCAGCGGCGCGAAGTCGAGGAGCCCTTCTGCCTCCATCTCCCGGGCCACCTGGGCCGCCCCGGGGCAGGAGGACTCCATGGCACCCCCTTGCCGGACAAGCCAGCGCTCGATGAGGCTGCGCAGTTCCGGCAGCCGGGCGTGCACGAAGCCCACACACACGCCCCGGACTTCGCTCACCGGCGGCAGTACCCCTGAGCCCGTGCCCGCCAGAGGAAGGTGCCCGACCAGCCATCGGTCCGCATGGCTGGCCATCAGCTGGTCGGGGAGCTCCCAGAGCGTCCGGTGCCACGCTGGGTCGGGGGCGAGTCCCGGCAGTTCGCGCAGCCGCACGTACTCCCCGAGCTCTCGCCCGGCTCGGTGGAAGCTCGTGAACGCGTCGCGCACCCGGTCGACCAGCCGCGAGCGGTTGCCCTGCATCCAGGCTTCGAACTGGCGGGCGTGCTGGGCGGAGTTGTCGATCGTGGGCAGCCCGAGGGCTTCCCACGCACGGTTGGCCCGCTCCAGCGGCACGCCGATCCGCAGCAGCAACCGTTGCCAGTCGTCCTCGGGAAGCGACAGCAGCAGTTCGGCACGGTCGGCTCCGAGCTTCCCTGCCAGCCAGTCCCGCAGCTCCGCACGGCTGTTGAAGGTCTCCTGCAGCTGTTGCAGCTGTTCCGCCAACCCGAGGTCCTCGCAGGCGACGACAGGAACAAGCCGAGCACTGCCCGAGCGAGTGGAGGCGCGATCGGAGAGCACTGCCTCCACCCGGTGGAGCGAAAGATCGAGCGCGGCGGCCAGGTCGGCCGCCGTCACCTCGGCAGTTCCCCGCCCCTGCTTCCGCTGCTCCAACCTCATCAGGGCGAGTTCGAGTTCCCGAGCCAGGTAGGGAGCGCCAACCAGCTCGGCGATGCCGGGTGCGGCCGTCTGAAGGATCGGCCAGTCCGCCCGTGGCGGTGCCTGGGCGACTACCAGGCATGGGCGGTCAGGGTCGTCGTGGAGCACCGAGCGGTCGGTGGCGGCCAGCACGTGTCCGGCAACATGGGTGACGGCCTCGGCGGCGAGGACCAGCGAGCATGAGTCCAGGCGCCGCAGAAGGCCGGTGACCGTGACCGTCTCCGGACGCAGGGCTCGATCCTCGTCGTACTCCACCACCGCGGCCACCAGGACGCGCAGCCACGGTCCGGAGAACTCCAGCAGGGGCATGCTCGGCGCCTGCGGTGCAGGCAGCTGGTCAGCGACCACCCGGACCGCCGCCTCGCCGCATGAACGCACCTCGAAGCCGTCGTGGTCCGCGAGGTACTCGTGCACCCGGCCGCCCAAAGCCCGGTCGTCCAACGGCAGCACAGGGACGGGGACCTGGTCGAGCAGCCTGCGCTGCTGCCTGCTGCCCGGGCTCGGCAGGTAGACCGGCTCGCTCACCTCGTCGTCGCGCACGGCAGGGAGGATTTCCAGAACGCCGGCCCGGGAGACCAGGAGGGCTTCCAGCTCGGCAGGCTGGAGCGGTCCGTCCTGCCCCTGATGGGGCGGCAACAGGTCCGACCAGGCCTGCTCATAGGCGCGGCGGATCGCATTGGCGTGCACCCCACGGAACAACTGAGGTGCCTCGCTCAGCAGTTGGGGCAGAAAGCGGAGCCGGTCAAGGGCAGTGCGGGGGTCGGACCAGCTGCGCACGCCCAGCAGGTCGAGCCGCTCCAGTGCCTTGCCGGTCGCCAGCTGCCGTAGCCCTGCGGGCACGACCGAGAGGTAGGCGGGCGGCTGCTCGCTCCCGCTCCACCACCACGCAGTCGCGATCGGCACGAAGGTGCTCCGCCCCCGGTGGTCGAGGGTCTGGGGTATCCACGGAGCATGGCAGAGGAACGCGGCGAGCGGGGTCGGCCAAAGGGTCCCGGCGCGGTCGGTGCCTCCGACGAACCGGGCCTCCAGGGCGCTGTCCGGCCACTTCTCCAGGCCGTGGACGATCAGCTCCGCGTAGAGTCGACGGCTCTCGTCGGAGAACCGGGCGTAGGCATCCTGGCCAGGGAGCTTCGCCAGCCGACGCTTCTGGGGCTGATAGGCGACCGTCGAGAAGCGGACCGTGTTCCTGCGCCGCCAGCCCAGGGCCGTCGCAGCCCAGTCCAGACGTGCCTGGAAGGTGGGGCAGATCGACGACCAGAAGGCGTCGAAGGCCCACGGGTGGTTGAGCTGGCTCCCCTTCACCGCCCCCAGGACGCCGTGAGAGGTCGGGCGCAGGCCGTGACTCACACCCTGGCGCTCCAGGAAGCGCTGGAACACGGCCGGATCGATGCCGCTGCCGTCGCACACTTCGGCGGCCGGCCGCAGGAGGGCGTCATGGGCCTGCAGGAGCGAGCTGTCCAGGGTGCGAGTCGAGTCCAGGAAGCGGACAAGGGTGTCGTCGACTGCCGAGGCCGCTCCCGCCCAACCAGGGCCGAACATCGCGCGCCCCGCAGGCGCCCAACCTCCCCGCGTGGGGACGACCATGCCCTCGATGCGCGGGGCACGCTGGCCCTGTGCGGTCCACAGGCGACACGCCAGGTTCAGGCACTCCCTCCGGGTCGCGTCGTCCTGCCCGTCCTGCCGCATCACTGCAGTCAGGACGGGTAGCAGGGCAACCGGGGTGTACGTCTGCACGAGTCGCTGCTCTTCGAGCCACCGGCGTCCGGCGACGCGTCGGCTTCGGGCCCTGCCCCGGCCTCCCGTCCACGGGATCGCGTCATGGACGAAGGAGAGGTGCTCGCGCACGCGGGTGGGCAGCGAATCGGGCTGGAGCAGGACGTCGCCGGTATCGGGGAAGAAGACGTGCTCGTCACCGGCGGGAACGAGCCGGCCGCCCGAGTCGAGGACGATCCGCTTGCCATGTAGCTCGGCGGCGTCAGGGAACGAGACCGCCAGGTCGTGGTAGAAATCGGCCCAGCGCTCGTGGTCGGTTTCCCCCGGCCCGGTGGCTGCGGCCAGCCCCTCGGCCACGGCCTCTGCCCACTTGGCCAGTCGGGAGGTCCCGGGGTCCAGGCTCAGGCGGAGCAAACGGCCCATCGTCCGCAGCCGTTCGGCGCGCAGCGGGTGCAGGGCTGGGTCGATGACCGCCGCCCTACCGGTTGCGCCGACCGCCTGCGGGGTGAAGACCTCGACGCCCTCGGGCTGCTCGATGAGGTAGCCGTCGTCGAACGAGGTACGGGTGCCCTCCGGGTGCACCCTCGGCATGAAGGCCACCTCGTTGAGCTTGCGGTCCAGCTTCCGGAACGCCTCCTGCAGCCGCTCCAGTTCGGCGCCGTTCCGGCAGACCAGGTCGATCACGGCCTCGCCCGGCAGCTGCACCCTCCCGTCGTCGACCAGCACGGCCGCCCGGGCACAGGCCGTGGCCACCTCGTCTAGCAGCAGCCGGTTCCACGGCATCTCGACGGCCAGCGAGCGGCGGCTCACGTGGGAGAAGAACGGCGCGTTGACGTATCCGTCGACCGGGCACTCGGTCGTGGCGCTCATCGGCAGAAAGGAGTAGAGCCGGCCACGCTCGAGCGGCTCACCCACTGGGACGGCCACCACCACCTCGGCGGACCCGCGCCACTGCTCCCAGGCCGTGCCCATGTCACCGCTGGCCGCGATGGCGGGGAGGACCCGCTCCTCAGATGCCCTGCTGCGAACCAGGATCAACTTCAGGCGCCCGCGGCGCAGCGCCACCTCCTCGATCGTGAGGTCGCGGCTCTTGTACAACGTGGTCACCCGCCGCCCGTAGACAACACGTTTCGGGGTCGCGCCAGCCTCGGCACGGGTCACCACGATGGTGGACAGCCGGTCGAGGAAGAGCTCGAACGGCGCCCTGTAGTCCAGAAGTTCGCTCAACTGCCCGGCGGCCGAAGCAAGGGCCTCCGCGTCCTTGAGGGGCAGCCGGACGACGGTGACGATCCCGCGACGGCGGAACTGCCGCACCTGCTCAGGGATCTCGTCCACCGGCACCGGGAGGGTCAGCGCGGACAGGTTGTCGCGCAGTCGATCAGCCGCGCCAGGGTCGTGCGGGGCCACCTCGACGGCAAGCCGGTCGAAGTCCGACGGCCGGGCGAACCGGAAGCAGTAGCCGTCGAAGTTCTTGGCGGCCGGGCCTGAGACGCTGTACAGCTCGGGGGCATCGGTCAACTGACGGACACTCTTGAAGCCAACCCCCTTGTGTCCGATGCCCTCGTCCGGTCGCTTGCTCGACGACGCGACCCGACGCAGCGAGTCGAAGCGCTTCGGCGTCAGCTCACGGCCGCCGTTGGCCACATAGAGGACCCCGTGCTCGCCCTCGGTCTCGTCGAGCAGGATCTCCACCCGTCCGTCGCCCGGTTTGGCCGGGTGCGCGTCGTGGGCGTTCTGCAGAAGCTCGACCAGCACTCGGCCCTTGTACTCGGGGGCCAGTACTCCCTCGATCACAGCCTTCATGTCGCGCGAGGTGGTGTCGCCCTCCGACAGGCTCCTCAGAGTCGTCCGCACCTTCTTCACGGCCTGCTCCCACACCTGCCGCTGACGAGAACCCGCCACCCCTGAGCGCTTCAACTGCTTCCCCCTCATGTGCACCCGTGCGAAGACATCCGCAGCCACGTTAGTGGGGCATGTACCGGGCGGTGATCAATCTGCGTGTTCCACCCTCGCGGTCGCAACTGAGCCGGTAGTACGCGGCCGACACCAGCATCGGACGGTGGTGGCATCGGTTGGCCCTGCAGCACGCGGCATGTGCACGTCTCGACCGGTCAGCCCCCCGACCACCGGTCCATGAGCGCGGCCATCCGCCCCGTGTGCTCGGCCACCGCGGTCCGGAGTGAGGGGAAGTCACGTGTCGGGAAGCAGGCTTCCACCAGGCCGTAGTAAGGGGCCTTGATGGAAAGCTTCGAGACGAGGTGCTCCGCAGGCGTGTAGTGGATCAAGGTATTACGGAAGTGCCGTGCCTCGCCACTGCGGATCTCCACGCTCACCGGGTGGTCGAGCATGGCGGCGAGCAGCGAGCGCGACTCCGTCCCCAGCGCCTTCTGATACTGGTCCCTCAGCTTCTCCAGGCTGGACAGCACGTGATAGAGCGTGACGTACCTCAGCTTGAACACGGTCTCGGCGGACGCCGGGCTGTCGTCCTGCAGCATGACATCGAGGACGTTGAGGGAGCACTGGAAGGCGGTCAGGGACGCCTTCATCTTCTCTGGCAGACCGGCATCGAAGATCCGGGCGAAGTGTCGCTCGGACTGGCGATCCCGGGCCTCGAAAGCGTCGTCGGTGATGCTGTTCATGAATGAGGGGCCGGACCACGACAGGTTCCCCGCCGCCCGGCTGACATACGCGCTCTGGGCCTGGGCCACGGCCGACAACTCCTGTCCCAGCGCGGGGAGGTCTTTCAGCGCGTCGACGCGAAGAGCCATGACGAACCCCACCGTGTGGGTGGTGCTCACGAGCCTGCCTCGGTAGCGGTACTCCCCCAGGTCCGTCTCCCACCGGCGCGCGGGCGGGAACCAGGTTCTGCCCAGGAACGCCTGCCGTCCCTCGTCGATGATGCGTGCGAAAGCGTCACCGACACTGTCAAGGCCGGAGGTCTTGGAGTCGTCGAAGAACTTGACGCTGAGCCGCGCCCTCCGGATCGTCTCCTCGTGCTCGTAGACCAGAGCGGCCGCGAATTCGGGGTCGGTGACCTTCAGGGTCCGGTACGACTCGTGGATGATGAGCGACAGGTAGTTGTTCAGACAAAAGATCGGGATGACGGCCTTGCCGGTGTCCGCGACAACCCGTTCCAGGAAGCGACGACAGAACGCAAGATCGGCCGCGATGAGGAGACGCGCCACGTCGTACTTGATCCCGCTTCCCGAACTCACCGGTTCTCTCGCATCCTTCCTGGTATGGGGCTTCTCATCGTGTCCTCCTGGTTGGGGCGAGGCCGTTCGGGCGGGTGGCGCTCAGGGGTGGCGGAGGCGCGGGGTGGGGCAGTAGTGGGTGCCGCCCTCGACGGCGACGGTGCAGCTGCCGGGGGCGATTTCGGTGAAGCCGGCGTCGCGGACGACGGGGAAGCGGCCGTTGGTGAGGGTGGGCCAGTCGGCGGGGTCGGCGGTGCGGACGGCGAGGGGGAAGCCGTTGGCGGCCCACTCCTTGCGCTGGGCGTCGTCCAGTTCCCACCAGGCGAGCTGCGCGGCGTGGCCGGTCTGGGCCATGGTCTTGCCGGCGCTCATCCGCAGGTCGGGGTTGAGCCACAGGACGGGGACGCCCTCGGGGGCGGGGCCGGGCGGGGCGGGGTCGTCGAGTTCGGTGCCGGAGACCTGGAGCTTGGCGAGTTCCTTGGGCCAGCCGTCCAGCGGGATCGGCGGGAACACCCGCACCTCGGCGCCGTCGCCGGTGACGGTGATGCCGGGCAGTTCGCCCGCCTTGCGCCACTCGCCGCCGCGGGCCCGCCGCACCACCTTGCGGATCCGGGCGTCCTCCCAGGCCTTGACGCGCTCCGCCCACTCGCCGTCGCCGGCGGTCACCCGCGGGTCGGAGAGCAGGGTGAGGACGGCCCGCGCGGAGGTCTCCAGCGCGTCCGTCCGGGCCGGCGGTTCGGCCCGCTCCAGCCGGACCACCAGCGGCAGCACGTACTGGTCGTGGGAGTCCCGATCCTCGGCGTCCCCGCCGACCGCCGGCACGGCGGCAGCGGCAGCGGCAGCGGGGCTGACGGAGGCGGTCTCGGGGGAGGCGGCGTCGGGCGTCGTGGAGAAGGGTGAGCTCACCCCTCCAGCATGCCAGTTCAGCGCCGGTAGCCCCGCCCGGGGTCGCGCTCCTCGGCGTCCTGGTAGCCGAGGAACCAGCCCTCCGGGTGGGTGGCGGCGAGGAGTTGGTCGATCCGCTGCCCGGCGTCCAGGTCGTCGTCGGTCTCCTCGGGCCCGTAGACGCCGAAGAGTTCGTCCGTGCAGCCGTCCCAGTCGTAGTCGTACAGGTCGGCGGGCAGGTCGCCCATCATGTCGGCCACCGACTCGGGTTGGGAGCCGAGCAGCGCGCGGGCGTCGGTGAGGGCCAGCCGCAGCGCGACGTCCTCGGCGAGGCTGCGGGGCAGCGGCCATTCGCCGAGTGCGAGGTCGTCGGCGAGGTCGTCGAAGGCGCGGGCGAAGGCGCGCCGCCAGCCGCGGTGGAGGTTCCAGGTGCGTTGCTGGAGGCGGCCGAAGACGGTCCAGTCGGCTTCGTCGGCGACGGTGACGGGGTCGTCGCCGTGTTCGTCGAGGTCCTCGTAGGCGGCGTCGGAGAGGCCGATCAGCTGGGTGTGCAGCAGGCAGGCGGTGCGCGGGGTGAGGGTCCAGTCGCCGGTGTCACTCTCGTCGTCGAGCGGGAAGAGCTCGGCGAAGTCGGGGGCGAAGTCGTCGGTGACGCTGATCTCCAGGGTGCCGCCGAGGGCTTCGATGCCGGGGATGGCGGCGACCAGCCGGTCGGGGTGGAGCAGCGCGCCGAGGGCCGCGTTGGGGTCCTCGGAGACTTCCCGCAGCAGGTCGCGGCGCTGGTGCTCGGGGTCGATGCCGGCGAAGTCGAGGTCCTCGACGGCCGCCTGTGCGGCGGCCCGCAGGGCGGGCCAGTCGGTGATCCGGATGCCCAGGACCACGGTGGCCTCGATCTCCTGTGCGCCGGAGTCCTCGGCCGCGCCGGGGCCGTGTGGATGATCGCTTCGCTCGCCCATGCCCCAAGGTTGACAAATCCGGGGGTCCGGTGTCCATCGGCTCCTCGCGATCCGGTGCCGCAGGGGCCTGCCGAAGCCCGGCCGAAGCCCCGCCGAAGCCCTGCCGAAGCCCTGCGGAAAACGCTTTCCCGTAGCATCTCCGGCGTGCCGGACTGGAGTTCGGACCGGGTGTTGGCAGAGGGTGGGAGCCATGAGCGAATTGAACGATTTCGGCGGCGGGCAGGACCCGTCGGGCGGCGTGCTGGTGGTCACCACCAATGACGTGCCGGGGTACCGGGTGGAGCGGGTGATCGGCGAGGTGTTCGGCCTCACCGTCCGTTCGCGGCACATCGGTTCGCAGATCGGCGCGGGCCTGAAGTCGCTGATGGGCGGCGAGCTGAAGGGCCTGACCAAGACCCTGGTGGAGACCCGGAACCAGGCGATGGAGCGACTGGTCGAGCAGACCAGGGCGCGTGGCGGCAACGCGGTGCTGATGATGCGGTTCGATGTCACGGAGGCCGCCGACGTGGGCACCGAAGTGTGCGCGTACGGCACCGCCGCGGTCATCGCACCGATCGACTGACGAGCCACTTCGACCACAGCCCGACCATCTCTTCAGACAGTCGGTAAAGCGGTTGACACGCTCACGGGTGCGTAAGAGCCTCGCTGCCGGACCGTCCCGCGTACTGCCAGGAGCACCCGTGAGCACCCCTTCGCACCCCATCACCAGCACGGCCGGCCCGAGGGTCGCGTACGCCACCTGCCGGGGCGTGGAGGACGTGGAGATGCTCCCCGTGCTGGCCGCGTTCGCCCGCGCCGGGGTGGTCGCGGAGGCCCCGTTCTGGGACGACCCGGCGGTCGACTGGAGCGGCTACGACCTGGTGCTGGTGCGCAGCGTCTGGGACTACATCCTGCACCGCGACGCGTTCCTCGCCTGGGCCCGCCGGACGGCCGCGCTGACCCGGGTGGCCAACCCGGTGCCGGTGCTGGAGCGCAACACCGACAAGACCTACCTGCGCGACCTGGCGGCGGCCGGGGTGCCGATCGTCCCCACCGTCTGGGTCGCCCCGGGCGAGGAACTCACCGGCGCCGACTGGCCGGAGCTGGTGGTGAAGCCGACGATCTCCTCCGGCGCCCGCGACACCCTGCGCACCACCGACCGCGCCGAGGCGCTCGCCCACGTCGCCGCCCTCACCGCCGCCGGCCGCACCGCGATGGTCCAGCCGTACCTGTCGATGGTCGAGGACGAGGGCGAGACCTCGCTGCTGTACCTGGGCGGCGGGTTCAGCCACGCGGTGCGCCGCGGCCCGATGCTCGGCGGCGGCTTCGAGGACGTCGCCCGCGAGCCCGCCGAGGACCAACTCGCCCTCGCCGAGCGCATCCTGGCCGCCGTCCCGCAGCGGGCCGAGCTGCTGTACGCCCGCGTCGACCTGGTGCGCCTGCCGGACGGCTCGCCGGTGCTGATCGAGCTCGAACTCACCGAGCCCCGGCTGTTCCTGGCGCTGCGCCCGGACGGCCCCGAGGCGCTGGCCGTCGCCGCGCTGCGCCTGCTGCCGGGCGGCGGCGGGGGCGGGAACACCCGGCCGCGCGGCGATGTTTCACCGGCGTGACTGTTCACGGTGCAACGATCGACCCGGGCGCGACGGCCCCGGCTCCCGGCGCGGCGGCCCCCGCTCCCCGTGAGGCGGACGCACGCCGTGACGCGCAATCGCCCCGCGAGGTGGACGCGCTGGTGATCGGCGCGGGCCAGGCCGGCCTGTCCGCCGCCTACCACCTGCGCCGCCGCGGCTTCGCCCCGTACACGGGCTTCGTGGTCCTCGACGCGGACGACGCCCCGGGCGGGGCCTGGGCGCACCGCTCCCCGTCGCTGACGATGGCCACCGTGCACGGCTTCCACGACCTGCCAGACTTCGAGCTCCCCGCCACCGACCCGGCCACCCAGGCCCGGATCGCCGTGCCGGGCTACTTCGCCGCGTACGAGGCGCAGCACGCGCTGCCGGTGGTGCGGCCGGTGAAGGTCCTGGCGGTGCGCGACCGGCCGGACGGGCGGCTGCTGGTGGAGACGGACTCCGGCAGCTGGATCACCCGGGCGCTGCTGAACGCCACCGGCACCTGGACGCGGCCGTTCCTGCCGCGCTACCCGGGTCACTTCGCGGGCCGTCAGCTGCACTACGCGGACTACCGGGGGCCGGACGGGTTCGCGGGCCTGCGGGTGCTGGTGGTCGGCGGCGGGGCGTCGGCGATCCAGGTGCTGTCGGAAGTGGGCGCGGTCGCGGAGACGGTGTGGGTGACGCGGACGCCGCCGGTGGTCCACCAGGGGCCGTTCACCCCGGAGTTCGGCCGCGAGGTGGTCGCCAAGGTGGAGGAGCGGGTGCGGGCGGGCCTGCCGGTGCGCAGCGTCGTGTCGGTCACCGGTCTCGGCCCGAGCGTCGCCTACCGCCGCGCCGAGGAGCTGGGCGTGCTGAACCGCCGCCCGATGTTCGACCGCCTGACCGAGCACGGAGTGGCCTGGGGCGACGAGGAGTTGGCGGTGGACGCGATCATCTGGGCGACGGGTTTCCGCGCCGAGCTGACGCACCTGGCGCCGCTCGCGCTGCGCGGCCCGGGCGGCGGCATCCGGCTGTCCGGCACGCACGTCGCCGACGACCCGCGCATCCACCTGCTGGGCTACGGGCCTTCGGCGTCCACGGTGGGCGCGAACCGGGCGGGCCGCGCGGCGGTGAACGAGGTCGTCCGCCTGCTGCGCGGCCAACTGGCCACCGTGTAGCGGGCGTTACCGGTCGTAGTCGACGGTGACCTGGTCGGAGACCGGGCGGGCCTGGCAGGTGAGGACGTACCCGGCGGCGAGTTCGGACTCCTCCAGCGCGAAGTTGCGGCGCATCTCCACCTTGCCCTCGCACAAAAGCGCCCGGCAGGTGCCGCAGACGCCGCCCTTGCAGGCGAACGGCAGGTCGGGGCGGGCGCGTTGGGCGCCGTCCAGGATGGAGCGGTCGCGCGGCAGGGCTAGGGTGCTGGAGCGCCCGTCGAGCACCAGGGTGACCTCGCTGGCGGCCGCGTCGGGGACGGGTTCCGGGTGTCGTTCCTCGGCGCGCTCGTCCTCGGCGTGGAACAGCTCCTGGTGCACCCGCGCGGCGGGGACGCCGAGTTCGGCCAGCAGCTCCTTCGTGCCGGCCACCATGCCGAACGGTCCGCACAGCCACCAGTGGTCGACCGCGGGGACGTCCACCAGGGCTTCCAGCAGCGCCTTGACCCGGTCGGGGTCGAGCCGGCCGCTGAGCAGCTCGGCGTCCCGGCTCTCCCGGGACAGCACGTGCACCAGCTGGAACCGGCCCAGGTGGCGGTCCTTCAGGTCGGCCAGCTCGTCGGCGAACATCACCGTGTCGCTGCGCCGGTTGCCGTACAGCAGGGTGACCCGCGAGTCGGGGTGGCCGGCCAGCACGGAGGCGGCGATGGACAGCATCGGGGTGATGCCGGAGCCCGCCGCGATCAGCACGTGCTCGCCGGGCTCGGCCGGGTCGGCGGTGAACATGCCGCTGGGCGGCAGGACTTCGACCGTCTCGCCCGGTTCGGCCTCGCCGACCAGCCAGTGCGAGAAGAGTCCGCCGGGCACCTCGCGGACGGCGATCCGCAGCGGCCCGCCGACCGGCGAGCACAGCGAGTACGAGCGGCGCTCGTCCACGCCGTCGACGATCCGGCGCAGGGTCAGCGTCTGCCCGGGCTTGAAGGCGAACTCCTCGGCCAGCGCGGGCGGCACGTCGAAGGTCACGGCGACGGCGTCCTCGCAGAGCCGTTCCAGGGTGCCGATCGGCAGCGGGTGGAACCGCGGGCGGCGGGCGGCCATCAGATCTCCTTGATCCGGTCGAAGGGTTCGCGGCAACTGCGGCACCGCCACAGCGACTTGCAGGCGGTGGAGCCGAACCGGGACAGTTCCTCGGTGTCGGTGGAGCCGCACTGCGGGCAGGGCACGGCCAGCCGGGTCGGGCCGAGCGCCAGCAGGCCCCCGGGGGTCGGCGGGGCGATGCCGGCCTCGGCAAGCTTGCGGCGGCCCTCCGCGCTGATCCGGTCGCTGGACCAGGGCGGGTCGATCCGCAGCCGCACCTCGACCTGCCCGAAGCCGGCCGCGCGCAGCCGCCGGGCCACGTCGCCGGCCATCTCGGCGACCGCCGGGCAGCCCGAGTAGGTGGGCGTCAGCCAGGCGGTGACCATCCCGTCGTGCTCCTCGACGTCGGCCAGCACGCCCAGGTCGGCCAGGGTGAGCATGGGCAGTTCGGGGTCGGGCACGGCGGCCGCGACCTCCCTGGCCCGCTCGACGGTGCTCACCACGTCGCCCCCGGGTGCGCCCTGGCCACCACCTGGAGCTCCGCCAGCAGCGGGCCCAGCGCCTCGGTGTGCACGCCATGCCGCCCGGCCCGCCCGTTCACGTACGCCCGCGGCGCGGCCTCCGGCACGCTCAGCGTGGCCTGCTCCAACACCCGTGCCAGGCTTGCCAGTACGGGTTCGCGCAGCTCCGACGGGTCGACGCCGACGGCGGATTCGACCGGGTGCGGGGTGAACAGCTCGTCCAGCCACGGCCACAGCGAGTCCAGCGCCGCCCGCATCCGCTCCCGCGAGGTGTCGGTGCCGTCGCCGAGCCGCACCACCCAGGACTGCGCGTACTCCCGGTGGTACGCCAACTCCTTGACGCCGAGCGCCGCGACGGCCGCCAGCACCGGGTCCGCATGCTCGGCCAGCCGCCGGTACAGCTCCTCGCGGGCGGTGGCGAACATCAGCAGCCGGGCCACGCACTGCGCGAAGTCGCCGTTCTCCAGCTCCGCCAGGCGCACGTTGCGGTACTCGAAGTCCTCCCGCCAGTAGGCGAGTTCGTCCTCGCTGCGGCCGGTGCCGTCCAACTGCCCGGCCCGGGTGAGCAGTCGGCGGGCCTGCCCGAGCAGGTCGAGGCCGAGGTTGGCGAGCGCGACCTCCTCCTCCAACTCCGGTGCCCGGGTGATCCATTGGATCAGCCGCTGGGACAGCACCAGCGCGTCGTCGCCCAGCATCAGGCAGTACTCCGCGAGCGCGGCCGCGTCGATGCCGGCCGGCGGCGCGGCGTCCACGCCCAGCAGCGGATCGGCGAACCCCGTGCCGTAGGCCCAGCGGGCCTCGCCGTCCGGCTCGCCCGCGGCGTCGGCCAGCGAGAGGTACACGTGGTCGTCGGTCATGTCGCCTTCCCTGCCATGAGATTGACGGTGCGTCAGATGTGCGGAACGTCCTCGGGGATCGGATAGAACGTCGGGTGCCGGTACACCTTGTCCCCGCTCGGCGCGAAGAACGGGTCCTGCTCGTCCGGGCTGGACGCGGTGATCGCGTCCGAGCGGACCACCCACAGGCTCACCCCCTCGTTGCGCCGGGTGTACAGGTCCCGCGCCGCCAGCAGCGCCATCGTGTCGTCCGCCGCGTGCAGCGACCCCACGTGCACGTGGTTCAGCCCCCGCCGGGGCCGCACGAACACCTCGTACAGCGGCCAGGACGCCCGCTCACCGCTCATTGGGAACTCCCCTTCCGCTGCCCGTGCTTGGCCGCGTACGCCGACGCCGCCTCCCGCACCCAGGCGCCGTCCTCGTGGGCGGCGCGCCGCCGCTCGATCCGCTGCGCGTTGCACGGACCCTGGCCCTTGATCACCTGCATCAGCTCCGACCAGTCCGGCTCGCCGAAGTCCCAGCTGCCGCGCTCCTCGTTCCACGCGAGCGCCGGGTCGGGCAGCGTCACGCCGAGGATCTCGGCCTGCGGGACGGTCATGTCGACGAAGCGCTGGCGCAGCTCGTCGTTGCTGTGGCGCTTGATCCGCCACGCCATCGACCGCTCGCTGTTCGGCGACGCCCCGTCCGGCGGCCCGAACATCATCAGCGACGGCCACCACCAGCGGTCCACCGCGTCCTGCACCATCCGCCGCTGGGCGTCGGTGCCGGCCATCAGCGTCATCAGCAGCTCGTAGCCCTGCCGCTGATGGAAGGACTCCTCCTTGCAGATCCGCACCATCGCCCGCGCGTACGGCCCGTAGCTGCAGCGGCACAGCGGCACCTGGTTGCAGATCGCCGCGCCGTCCACCAGCCAGCCGATCACGCCGACGTCGGCGAACGTCAGCGTCGGGTAGTTGAAGATCGACGAGTACTTCTGCCGCCCGTCGATCAGCTTCTCGGTCAGCTCGGCCCGGTCCACACCGAGCGTCTCCGCCGCCGCGTACAGGTACAGCCCGTGCCCGGCCTCGTCCTGCGCCTTCGCCAGCAGGATCGCCTTGCGCCGCAGCGACGGCGCGCGGGTCAGCCAGTTGCCCTCCGGCTGCATCCCGATGATCTCCGAGTGGGCATGCTGTGCGATCTGCCGCACCAGCGTCGCCCGGTACGCCTCCGGCATCCAGTCCCGGGGCTCCACCCGCTGCTCACTGGCGACCACCGCCTCGAACCGCGACTGCGCTTCCGCGCTCGCCTCCACCACCCACCTCCCGACTGACCGTTCGGTCGGTTCCATTCTGTACACAGGAGCGCGACCCTGACAAGGCAGGAACGAGGGGCGCGAGAACCTGGCGGGTGCGAAAACAGGGGCGCGGGGAACTGCGCGAAGCGGAAGGCACCCCACCGCAAAGATCGCGACGCAGGACAATGACTTGCTCGTGATCGCGACCTTGCGGACGTGGTCTGCGCTTGTCGCGCATCCACGCGCCCCTGTCTTCGCACCCTCTTCACCTGAGCCGGGGCAGCGGGACCGCCAGCAGGGCTGCCAGCAGGGCGATGCGCGGGCCCAGCTGGTCGACCCGGACGTGCTCGTGCCGCGCGTGCGGGCCCGCGCCGACCGCGCCCAGGCCGTCGAGGGTCGGCAGCCCCCTCGCGCCGGCGAGGTTGGTGTCCCCCGCTCCGCCGGCCGGTGCGCCGTCGAGGTGGTGGCCGAGGGCCGCGGCGAGTGAGCGGACGTGGCGCAGCAGGGGGTTCGCGGTGCGTTCGGGCCAGGCGGGCCGGGAGGAGAGGACTTCGGTGCGGACGTTCGCGCCGGGCCGGTTCGCGGTCAGGTGGGCGAGCGTGTCGAGGGTGCGGCGCTGGGCTTCGGTGGTGGAGAAGCGCAGCCCGATCTCGGCCTGGGCGCGGCCGGCGACGACGTTGGCGCGGGTGCCGCCGTCGATGCGTCCGGCGTTGAGTTCGGTGCCGGGTTGCCGGTTGAGGCCGCGCAGGGCGATGAGCTGGTCGACGAGTTCGTCGATCGCGGAGACGCCGTTCGCGGCGTCGTTGCCGGCGTGTGCTTCGCGTCCGGTGACGCTGAGGCGGACTCGGGCGGAGCCGCGGCGGGCGGTCTTCAGGCGGCCGTCGGGGTGGGCGGGTTCGAGCCCGAGGACGGCGGCGGCGCCGCGCAGGTGCTGTTCGACGAGGCGGCGGCCGTCGGGGCTGCCGACCTCCTCGTCGGAGACCACGATCAGCCGCACGGGTCGGTGCGGGCGCTGGCCGAGGTCGGCGAGGAGGGCGAACGCGCCTTCCAGCAGGGCGAGTCCGCCCTTCATGTCGAGGATGCCGGGGCCGGTGAGGCGCCCGTCCTGTTCCTCGACGGGCCAGTCGGCGAGGGTGCCGGCGGGCCAGACGGTGTCGTGGTGGCCGACGACCAGCAGGTGCGGGAGTTCTTCGTGCCGGCCGGGCCAGTTGAGGACCAGGTGGTCGCCGTGGTCGCAGGGTTCGCGGGTGGCGGTGGCGCCGGTGGCGGTGTATCCGGCGGCGAGTTCTTCGGCGAGGGTGTTCAGCCGGGGCGCGTCGCCGGACGGGGTTTCGATCCGGGCGAGGTCCGCGCAGCGTCTGCGGACGGCGGCGGTGAGGGTGCGGGCTCTGCTGCTCAGGGTGTGGGGCAGGCCCGGGAGGGCGGCGGTGGCCGAGGCCGGTGCGGCGGTGGGCAGTTCTTCGTCGGCCGGGGATCCGGACGGTGCGGCGGGTTGTGGCTCGGGGGCCACGGTATGGGCGGTCACCGTTCACCCCCGGTGGGGCGCGTGGCACTGGGAGGTATGGCCGGGGCGGGTGTCGCGGGGATGTGTTGCGGTTCCGGGCCGGTCCGTGGTGTCCGGTGCGATGTGGGGCTGGGCAGCACTGTGTCCTCCTCGCTCGGTCCGTGACCCCGGCTCGGCCCGGGGTCCGGGGACATCGGTTCCTGTTCCTCGGTGCGGACGGGCGACCGTGGCAGGGACCGGGAAGCGAGCCTAGAAGATTCGTTCAGCTCCCTGCGAGGTGGCCTCCGCATGCGAACTCGCCGTCCGAGCGGCGCCGAGCGGCCGGAAGGCGGCCGCGGCCCGGGTCCGGCGCGACGAGCGGGACGCGATCTGCACTGTGCGTCCCGCTCTCACCTTGAACCCGCGAGGGCGAATCGGCAGCACGAATCGCCCACGATCGAGCGAACCCCGCCCGACGGGCGACCCCGAAATCGGCTCGACGCGCACCTTCCCGGCTGGCCAGAATCGGCAGCACCGTCCCCGAGGAGTGATCGTGTTCCCCGTCCCGCCGCCCGTCCTCGACAGCCTGCGCGGGCTCGCCCTGGGCGATGCCTTCGGCGACCGCTGGTTCCATCCGCCGGTGGACGAGGCGTCGGCGGAGGTCGCGAGCCGGCTGGTGCGTCCGGGGCCGTGGCACTGGACGGACGACACCGCGATGGCGCTGGTCCTGGTCCGGCATCTGCGCGCGCACGGCGAGGTCCGACCGGCCACGCTGGCACGGGAGTTCGCGGCGGAGTACGCGGCGGTGCCGCACCGCAAGTACGGGCCGTCGATGCATCAGGTGCTGCGCGCGGTGCACGCGGGCGAGGACCATCTCGCCGTCACCGGCGCGCTGTTCGGCGGGCAGGGCTCGCACGGGAACGGCGCGGCGATGCGGGTCGCGCCGCTGGGCGTGTGGTTCGCGGCGGATCTCGCGGTGGTCGCCGAGCAGGCCGAGCGTTCCGCCCGGGCCACCCATGCGCATCCGGAGGCCGCGGCGGGGGCGCGGGCGGTGGCCCTGGCGGCGGCGCTGGCGTTCCGCTCGCGCGACGAACCCGCCGCTGCCCGGGGGGAGTTCCTGTCGGAGGTGGCCGGGTCGCTGCCCGAGTCGGAGGTGCGCTCCGGGCTGCGGATCGCCGCGCGGCTCCCGGCGGGGACGAGTGTCCGGCACGCCGCGGTGGTGCTCGGCTCCGGCCGTCTGGTCTCGGCGCAGGACACCGTCCCGTTCGCGCTGTGGTCGGCCGCCGGGCACCTGGACGACCTGGTCGAGGCGCTCTGGCACACCGTCGCCGGCTGGGGCGACATGGACACCACCTGTGCGATCGCCGGCGGCGTGGTCGCCGCCCGCACCGGTCCGGCGGGCGTCCCGGCCGCCTGGTCCGCCGCGCAGGAGCCGCTGCCGGAGCTCTGACGGAGCCCTGACGGCTCTGACGAGCGCGCGACGTACCGGCGCCCCGGCCGAACTGCTCGGCCGGGGCGCTGGGTTGACAGGGGGAGGTCAGTCGCGGGACTTGCCGAAGATCAGGCGGTAGGCGATCAGCAGGACCAGGGCTCCGGCGATCGCGGAGATCCATGTCGGCAGGTCGAAGAAGTGCACGTTGACCGACCTGTGCAGGATCTTCGAGGAGAGCCACCCGCCGATGAACGAGCCGGCGATGCCGATCAGGGTGGTGATGATGATGCCGCCCGGGTCCTTGCCCGGCAGCAGCAGCTTGGCGATGGCTCCGGCGAGGAGCCCGAGGATGATCCAACTGACGATACCCATGCCGTCCTCCTGCCCTGTGCCACGAGGGCCAATCCCGTCGTGTTCCTCGTCGACAGGGACGCCCGCCGCCACCCGCGCGGTTCCGTCAGCCCGTGTGCGGGCGGCCCGGCGCGGTCGCCGCCCAGTGCGTCAGGGCGTGCACGTGGCGCACCAAGGCCTGGGCGTGGCAGCGGACTCGGGTGGGCCAGTGGGAGCCGCGGGCGATGCCGTCGGCGAGGAACTCCAGTGTGGTGAGTTCGGCGGCGCACAGCTCGGCGACCTTCGCGGCGGCGGCGTGCGGGGGCAGTCCGCGGTGGACCTCCAGGGCGCGCGGCAGGTTGCGGCCGGCGGCCGGACCGGTGGCGCCGAGGTCGCCGATCCAGCCGACCAGGTGCCGGAAACGCGCCAGCAGGTCGGCGAGTTGGGGGTGGCGGTGCAGGTGGTCGGGCAGGTCGAGGCCGTGGGCGAGCTCCACCCAGCCGGCCGCGCAGCGCGCCGCGCCGTCGCGTCCGCCGTGGGTCAGGTACTGCGGGACGGTCGGGGTGGCGCCGGAGGTGTCCAGCCGGTCGAGCGAACTGTCCAGGTGGGAGCGGAAGTCGGCGGCGCAGCGGGCCTGCCAGTCGGGTCCGGCCAGGGTGGCGCTGTCGCGCCGCAGTTCCTCGAAGGCCCGCACCAGCGGCGGTTGCGCGCCGTCGGGTGCGGTCCGCGCGGCCGGGACGGAGCCGGGGGCGGTCAGTGCGTGCAGGGCGGCGACGGTCGGCCGGGCGGTGTCGCCGGGCCGGTCGAGGTGCTCGTCGAGGAGCCGGGTCAGCACCAGCCACTTGGCGGCGGCCCGCAGTCCGGGCCCGGCGGGGACGTCGCCCCAGCTGCGGGCGGCGAGTTCCAGGCAGTTGTCGGCGGAGGCGGTGTCCGGGATGCCGGTGCCGGCCAGCCAGTGGGTGATCTCGGAGCGCAGCGCCTCGTGGTGCGGGTGCGGCGCCGGGACGGGTGTCCGGGCGAGCAGGGCGGCGAGCGGGCCGGTGCTGGTGGCTGGGCTCGTCATGGCTGGCTCCTCCGCCGTTCGGGGGCGATCGACCTGACGAAGTCTGGCCGACGGCCGGTGGCGGGGGGCGGAGAACCGGCGGCCGTTCCCCCGCCCGGCCGATCCGCCCCGATCGTCCGATCATGGGCCCGGCCCCACCTGTCCGAGGGGCCGGGCCCGGCCCGCCTCAGGCCCTCCTGAGGGTGCACCGGCCGTCGTGGCACTCCCGTTGCAGCTTCCCCCGGGAGAGCGTCTGGGCGAGGCCGATCGCCCAGCACATCGGGCAGCCGCGCAGCGCGACCAGCCCGAGCGGCGCCAGCAGCAGGGAGAGCGGTCCGGTCAGCGGCATCAGCGCGAACGCGGCGACCAGGCCGCCGAACCCGAGCGCGCCGCGCACCAGGTGCCGGGTCAGCGTGGCGCTCGCGAAGTCGCCCTGCCCCTTCACCGCGGCCCCCCGAGTTCCGCCCGGACGGCCGCCCGGGCGCGGTGCAGCCGGGACTTCATCGCGGCGGTGCTCAGTCCGAGCGCCTCCGCGACCGCCCGGCCGCCGAGCCCCTGCAGGTCGCGCATGATCAGCACCCGCCGCTGGTCGGCGGGCAGGGCGGCGATCGCCGCCGCGACCCGCTCGGCGTCCAGCCGCCGCAGCGCCTCCTGCTCGGCGGAGTCCGCCGACCCGAGCGGCTCCCGGGGCACAGCGGGCACGGTGCGGACCCGCCGCAGGCATTCGTTGCGGACGATCCGGAACAGCCAGGAGGCGAGCGCGCCGGTGGCCCGCAGCATGCCGATCCGCCGGTACAGGATGATCAGCGCCTCCTGCGCGGCGTCCTCCGCGTCCTCCGGGCTGGCGCACAGCGAGTGCGCGAACCTGCGCACCTTCGGATGGGCGCCCGCCACCAGCACGTCGATCGAGCCCGGGTCGCCGCAGCGCGCCGCCTCGATCACCTCGACGGGAGGCCAGGCCGTCTCAACCACGCTTGCCCCGCCTCGACTTGAGCACGAACGCGCAGGTGCAGATCAGTACCGCGCCGGCACCGATGGCAATGGCCACCACCATGGGATTCCTCCGAGCTGTCGCCACCGGCGGCCGTCCGCCGGTGTGTGCTCGTAAGAGGGGGCTGCGGCCGAAAAGGATTCGGCCCGGCGCCGGGAGACGTCGGCCCGCTCGGCTCAGGCCGCGCGCTCCGCCTGGCTGCGCTCCACGCAGAACTCGTTGCCCTCGATGTCGGCCAGCACCGCCCAGCCCGTGCCGTCCGCGTTGCGCCGGTCGTCGACCAGGACGGCACCGAGGCCGAGCAGCCGGGTGACCTCCTCGTCCCGCGTCCGGTCCTGCGGCTGGAGGTCGAAGTGCAGCCGGTTCTTGCCGGCCTTGGCGTCCGGCACCGCGACGAACAGCAGGCCCGCGCCCTCGATCAGGGCCTGCGGGTCACCGGGGAAGTCCTCCGCGTGCAGCGGCTGTTCCAGCACCTGGGACCAGAAGGATCCGAGCGCGTAGGCGTCGAGGCAGTCGATGGTCACGTGGCGAATCACAGAGCTCATGGCGCGGATTGTCGCGTGCACTCGTTCGGCCCCGCAACGAGTTTTCGCACTCGCTGAAATACCCTCATTCGGACGCTTTGTCCGTTTATCTGATGTTTTGTCATCTTACGCTCCCTTTATTCCCTGAACTGTGAACGGAGGGCGGCCGCGATGGCACGTCGATGGTGGGTCGGTTTGATCATTGCGGGTCTGGGGGCCGTCTCTCTCCCGCTGCTGGGACCGCCCCAGCCCGCCGCCGCGGCCGCGGGAGACCCGTTCCCCGTCGGCCCCGGCCTGGTGTTCGTCGCCCAGGGCCCGGCCCGCGGCGAGCCCACCACCCTGTACGAGGCGGTGCAGGGCCCCGGCCAGATCACCTTCGTCAAACAGGGCACCGCCGCGTTCGGCTACAACGCGATGGGCTTCCACCTGAGCGACCAGTACCTGTACGCCGTCAACGACAACGGCGGGCTGGTCCGGGTCGGCCAGGGCGGTGTCGGCATCAACTACGGCCAGGTCGGCCTGCCGTCCTCCGCCACCAACTACAACCAGGGCACCTTCGGCCAGGGCGCGACCGCCGACCTGCTGTACGTCCGCCTGGCCAACAGCAACGACGACCTGTACGCGATCAACGTGGTCAGCCGCACCACCACCCACATCGCGCTGTCCGCCAACGTGCCGAACATCTCGGACTTCGTCTGGACGCAGGGCTACATCTGGGGCGTGTACGGCGAGGGCGGCCGGATCTACCGGATCGACCCGAACAACGGCAACGTCGTCTCGTTCCCCGCGCCCAAGCTGCCCGCCAACCCGTACGGCGCCCAGTGGGTGTACGGCAACAGCAACATCGGCATCTCGAACAACGTCACCGGCACCGTCTACCAGCTCCAGCTGGTGGACCCCACCTCGGCCAGCCCCTCCGCGATCCTGATCTCCTCCACCAGGGGCCCGCAGAACTCCCAGAACGACGGCGCGTCCTACCCCGGCCAGCCCGTCGACCTGTCGCTCGCCAAGTCCGGGCCTGCCACCTGGAGCCCCGGCCAGGCGATCGACTACACCCTCACCGTGACCAACGAGGGGCCGGGCAACTCCTCCGGCTACGTCATCAACGACGTCCTCCCCGACACCCTGCTCAACCCGACCACCAGCACGCCCGGCTGCGAGATCACCGTCGACGACGGCGGCCACAACGTCCTGCAGTGCGCGGGCGCCCCGCTCGGCACCGGCGACAGCGCCTCGGTCACGGTGTCCGGCACCGCGCCCGCCGTGGCCGGCACCGACTGCGTCGCCGACGGGATCACCAACACCGCGACGGTCATCGGCAACGAGCAGGACCCGGACCTCACCAACAACACCGCGACCTCCACGGCCTGCCCGGCCGGCACGCCCGCGCCGTCGTTCACCATCTCCAAGACCGCCTCGGTCCAGGCCCCGAACTTCGCCGGTCCCGGAGACCGGGTGACGTACACGGTCACCGTCACCAACACCGGGACGATCGACTACACGGCCGCCGACCCGGCGTCCTTCACCGACAACCTGGCCGACGTCCTCGACGACGCGACCCTCGACCCGGCCTCCCTCACCGGCGGCGCCCAGCCCGTCAACGGCAGCGTCACCTGGTCCGGCCCGCTCGCCGCCGGCGCGACCCACACCGTCACCTACGCCGTGGTGGTCAACAACCCGGGCACCGGCGACCACGTCCTGCGCAACGCGGCCGTCCCCGGCGGCACCGGCACCTGCGCGGACACCTGCACCCGGAACACCCCGATCGCCGAGTTCTCGGTGAGCAAGCGCGCCGCACCCGACTCGGTCGCCCCCGGCGACGTCGTGCACTACACGCTGACCGTCACCAACACCGGCGAAGTCGCGTTCGGCAACGGCCCCGACTCCGCCCCGCCCGCGCACGTCACCGACGACCTGACCAACGTCCTCAACCACGCCGCGTACAACAACGACGCCAGCAACGGCGGCACCCTGAGCGGCAACACCCTCGCCTGGAACCTGAGCCTGCCGGTCGGCAGCGCCCTCAACCTCACCTACTCCGTCACCACCAACCCCAACGCCCCCGCGAACGCCGTGCTGACCAACGTCGCCGCCCCCGGCCAGTACGGCCACTGCACCTCCACCGCCGAATGCACCACCAGCACACCCGTCCAGCCGCTCACCCGGTCCTTCACCATCGCCAAGAAGTCCTCCGCGACCTCGGCCGCACCCGGTGACAAGGTCACCTACACCGTGACCGTCACCAACACCGGCCAGGCGGACTTCACCGCCGCCGACCCGGCCACGTTCACCGACGACCTGACGGACGTGTTGGACGACGCCACCTACAACAACGACGCCACCAACGGCGCGACC
Source organism: Kitasatospora sp. NPDC004531 (assembly GCF_053602195.1). Lineage (NCBI taxonomy): Bacteria > Bacillati > Actinomycetota > Actinomycetes > Kitasatosporales > Streptomycetaceae > Kitasatospora > Kitasatospora sp. NPDC004531. Next base: position 54,010 of record NZ_JBSGDD010000001.1, read on the forward strand.
CTCAACGGCCACACCCTCAGCTGGTCCGGCCCACTGGCCGCCGGAGCGTCGACCACCATCACCTACAGCGTGACGGTCAACAACCCCGACACCGGCAACCGCAAGCTGACCAACCTCGCCGCCCCCGGCCCGAACGGCAGCTGCACCACCGCCGCCGACTGCACCACCACCACGACCGTCCAGGGGTTCACCCTCGCGAAGTCGGTGTCGGCCACGACCACCTCCCCCGGTGACAAGGTCACCTACACCGTCACCGTCACGAACACCGGCACCGTGGACTTCACCGCCGCCGACCCGGCCTCGTTCACCGACGACCTGAGCGACGTACTGGACGACGCGACGTACAACAACGACGCCACCAACGGCGCGACGCTCAGCGGGAAGACTCTCAGCTGGTCCGGCCCGCTGGCCGCCGGGGCGACCACGACCATCACCTACAGCGTGACGGTCGACAACCCCGTGCAGGGCAACGGCAGGCTGCGCAACACCGCGACGCCGGGCGCGTCCGGCAGCTGCCCGAGCACCTGCGCCACCGAGACGACGATCAAGCAGCCGTCCCCCAGCCCGAGTCCGAGCCCGAGTCCCAAGCCCACCAAGCCTGCCAAGCCCGAGCACGACCGCGAGCACGGCCGGCTGCCCGAGACCGGCTCCGACCTGGCTCTTCCGGCCGCGGCCGCAGCGGGATCGCTGCTGCTGCTCGGCGGCGGACTGCTCTGGTGGCGCCGCAAGGGTCACCGCCACTGACCCCGACCGCTGATTGAGCGCCCGGGCGGGCACGTCACCTCGACGGGCCCGCCCGCTGTGCGGTGTGTACTGTTCCGGCCATGTCGCTTCCGCTCCCGAACCCCGAGGCCAAGGCCGAACTCGACCTGCTCACCGCCGAGTTCTTCGCCGCGTTCGACAACCGCGACGGCCGGCCCGCCGACGTCGCCCGCCTGCGCCGCCTGATGCTGCCCGGCGCGATCGTCGTGGTGACGTCGCCGCGCTACCTCACCTACACCCGCGAGGAGTTCATCGCTCCGCGCGAACTCCTGCTCTCCGACGGCCGGTTGACCGAGTTCCACGAGTGGGAGATCAGCGAGCACACCGACATCATGGACACCGTCGCCTGCCGCATCGGCCGCTACGGCAAGGCCGGCCTCCTCAACGGCGAGACCTACGAAGGCACCGGCACCAAGACCTTCCAGTTCGCCCGCACCCCCGACGGCTGGCGCATAGCCGCCTTCTCCTGGCACGACGAGCCGTAGCGACCCCCTCCCGGCGGGCCGTGCATCCCTGGCCGGTGGGCCATTCGCCCACCGGTCAGAAGGGCGGCTCTCCCGCCCGGAGCCCGGGAGCACGGTCCCGTGCCGGGCCCCGTCCCGGAGCCCGTTCCCAGGTGCGGTTTCGTCCTCCGCACGGACGAATTGACGGTCCGTCACATGATCCTCTTGGTGGGACGCCGAGAAGAGCTTCGGCGCCCTACCAAGAGGGGGCCCTTCCCATGAACGAGTACGCACCGCAGCAGCACCGTCCAGGCCGCCACCGCCGTCGCCGGGCCGCGGTCGCGGCGACCGTGACCGCGCTGGCCGCCGCCGTGGTGGCCGGCGTCCTGGTGCCGGGCGCGGCCTCCGCCGCACCGCGCCCCGACGTCGTGCAGCAGCGCCTGGACGCGCTGGTGAAGGACGACAAGGTGCCCGGCGCGCTCGCCACCGTCAAGGACCGCGACGGCCGCACCCGGACGTACACCTCCGGGGTGGGCGACCTGAGCACCAAGGCCAAGGTCCCGGTCGACGGTCAGGTCCGGATCGGCAGCAACACCAAGCCGTTCACCGCCGTCGTCGTGCTGCAACTGGTCGCCGAGGGCAAGGTCGGCCTGGACACGAGCGTGGACACCTACCTGCCCGGCCTGGTACGCGGCGACGGCTTCGACGGCCGGAACATCACCGTCCGCCAGCTGCTCCAGCACACCAGCGGCCTGCCCGAGTACATGAATCCCGCGGGCGTGCTCGCCAACCCGATGCGGTACACCGAGCCGCGCGAACTCCTCGACACCGTGCTGACCCAGAAGGCCCACTTCGCGCCCGGCGCCCAGTGGGAGTACAACAACACCAACTACCTGCTGGCCGGCCTGATCGTCCAGAAGGTCACCGGCCGCCCGCTCGGCGAGGAGATCACCAAGCGGATCATCGACCGGGCCGGCCTGCGCCACACCTACTTCCCCACCGCCGGCGACACCACGATCCGCGAGGCCCACCCCAAGGGCTACATCCGTGCCGAGGACGGAACGCTGCACGACTACACCGAGCTGGATCCGTCCTGGGCCTGGGCCGCCGGCGCGATGATCTCGACCAACACCGACCTCACCCGCTTCTACGACGCCCTCCTGACGGGCCGACTGCTGCCCGCGGAGCAGCTCGCCCAGATGCGCACCACCGTCCCCGCCGACGCGCTCGGCGCCGGAACCCGGTACGGCCTCGGCCTGATCAGCCGTCCGCTCTCCTGCGGCGGGCTCTCCTGGGGCCACGGCGGCGCCATCCCGGGCTACGAGACCTTCGGCGGCACCACCGACGACGGCCGCACCGTGAGCATCGCCGTCACCGGGTTCCCGAACAGCGTCGAGACCACCGAGCACGCGGACCGGGCCGTGGACGCGGTGCTCTGCCGCTGACCGCCCCTCCGGGTGGCCCTCGGCACGGGCCACCCGGCCGCACCGCCCCTCCTCTTCCCACTCGTGGAGTCCCGATGAACGAACACGCCCCGCGGCTCACGGCGCGCCGCATCCGCCTGGTGACGGCCTCGGCCGTCGCCGGACTCGCCCTCACCGCCGTCGCCCCGACCGCGGCCTCCGCCGCACCGCGCCCCGACGTCGTGCAGCAGCGCCTGGACGCGCTGGTGAAGAACGACAAGATGCCCGCCGCCCTCGCCACCGTCAAGGACCGCGACGGCCGCACCCGCACCTACACCGCCGGTGTCGGCGACCTGGCCACCGGCTCCAGAGTCCCGGTCGACGGGCAGATCAGGGCCGGCAGCAACACCAAGACGTTCACCGCCGTCGTCGTCCTGCAACTCGTCGCCGAGGGCAGGGTCGGCCTGGACACGAGCGTGGACACCTACCTGCCCGGCCTGCTGCGCGGCGACGGCATCGACGGCCGAACCATCACCGTCCGCCAACTGCTCCAGCACACCAGCGGCCTGCCCGACTACCTGGACGCCCCCGCGCTGACCGACTTCCGCCCCATCCAGTACCGGTACTTCGAGCCGCGGGAACTCCTCGACGGGGCGCTCGCCCAGAAGGCGCTGTTCGCCCCCGGCACCGACTGGATGTACAGCAACACCAACTACCTGGTGGCGGGCCTGCTGATCCAGAAGGTGACCGGCCGCCCCTACGGCGAGGAAGTCACCGAACGCGTCATCGACCGGATCGGCCTGCGCCACACCTACGTCCCGGCCACCGGGGAGACCGCCCTGCGCGAGGCCCACCCGCACGCCTACCTGACCACCGAGCCGGGCGCGCCGCTCATCGACTACACCGAGATGGACTCGTCGATGGCCTGGGCCTCCGGCGACGTCGTGTCCACCAACACCGACCTCAACACCTTCTTCGGCGCCCTCCTCGCGGGCCGCCTGCTGCCCGCCGCGCAGCTCGCCGAGATGCGCAGCACTGTCCCCGCCGACCTCATCGGACCCGGCGTCCGCTACGGCCTGGGCCTCGAAAGCAAGCCGCTGACCTGCGGCGGCCTCGTCTGGGGCCATGGCGGCACCGCCCCCGCCCACCGCAACCGCGGCGGCGTCACCGAGGACGGCCGCGCCGTCAACATCACCGTCACCACCGTCCCCGACGCCGCCACCACCACCCACCTCACCGACGCCGTCGACGCGGCCCTCTGCCGCTGACCCCTCCGCCCAACCCGGCCTGCGGACCCCACCCACCCGCGGGCCACCACCACCCTCCCCGCGGCCGGCCGCGGGTCCTCTTCTCCCGTCCCCCGCTCGCCGCCGCCTCATCCTCCTGTGCGAAGGTCGGTCCCCTCGCAGGGTGCGGGCGGACGGAGGGGTGTCGGGTGGGCGGGCGGGTGCTGGTGGTGGACGACGATGCCGCGATTCGGCGGAGCCTCTCGCGGGGGCTGCGGCTGAGCGGGTTCACGGTGCTGCTGGCCGAGGACGGGCCGGGGGCGCTCGGGCAGGTGGCGGAGGGGGCGCCGGACGTGGTGGTGCTCGACGTCGGGCTGCCGGGGCTGGCGGGGACGGAGGTGTGCCGGACGTTGCGGGCGCGGGGGGACGACACCCCGGTGCTGATGCTGTCCGCGTTGGACGAACTCGCCGACCGGGTGGCCGGGTTGCAGGCAGGGGCGGACGACTACCTGGTGAAGCCGTTCGCGCTGGAGGAGTTGGTGCTCCGGCTGCACGCCCTGCTGCGGCGCCGTCCGCCCCAGCCCGCCGACCTGCTCCGGGTGGGCCCGTTGCGGATCAACCCGGAGACCCACGCGGCCCACTGGGAGGGTGAGGAACTCCGCCTCACCCGACGGGAGTTCGAGCTGCTCACCCAGTTCGCCCGCAACCCGGGCATCGTGCTCTCCCGCGAGCTGCTGCTGGACCGGGTCTGGGGCTACGACTTCGAGGTGCGCAGCGACGCCGTCGACACCTTCGTCTCCTATCTGCGCCGCAAGCTGGAGGACGCGGGTCGCCGGCCCCGACTGATCCACACCGTGCGCGGCGTCGGCTTCGTCCTGCGCGCCCCGGAGTCCCCCAACTCACCTGACGGTGGCGGCCGGTGAAGCTCTCCACCCGAATTGCGCTCGGCGCCGCCGCCCTGGTGCCGCTGCTGGTGGCAGCGGCCGCCGCGCTGCTGCTGCCGCTCGTCAACACCGACCTGCACCGCCGCCAGGACGCACAACTCAACGACCGGGCGGCCGCGTTGCTGCCCAATGCCCGCGCCCTGCTGACCGCCGACACCAGGGGCCGCCCCAAGGCCGAGCAGAACCAGCAGCGCAAGGTGCTGGACGCCGCCCTGGACGCGGGCGTCCGCGTCGCGGCGGCCGACGGAACCGTCCTCCTCGCCGCCGGGTCGCAGCCGGGGGATCGCCAACTCCCGCAGACCAAAGGCATAGTGACGGTCCGTCAGAACGGTGCGGCCTGGCGCGTCCTGACCGTCGAGCTGAACAGCGGCGCCGCCACCGGCACCCTGTGGGTGTTCTCCCCGGCCGGGGAGCCGGCGGAGGAGCTGCGGGCGGTGCGGCGGCGGGTGCTGCTGGTGGCGCTGGTCTCGGCGCCGCTGTCCGGCCTGATCGCCTTCGCGCTGGCCGAACGCGCCACCCTCCCGCTGCGCCGCCTGGGCCGGCGGGCGGCCGTGCTGGATCCGCGAACGGGCCACGCGGTGTTCGCGCACACCCGCACCGGCACCGCCGAGGTGGACGAACTCTCGGGCGCGATCGCCCTGTTGCTGTCCCGCTACGACGAGCAGGCCACCCGCACCGCGCAGGCCCTGGACACCGCGCGGTCGTTCTCCTCGGCCGCCTCGCACGAGTTGCGCACGCCGCTGATGAGCCTGCGCACCAACCTGGACGTGCTGTCCGCGCACCCGGACCTGCCGGCCGACGAACGCGCCGAAATCCTGGCCGAGTTGCAGCAGGACCACGCCCGCACGGTGGACCTGCTGGGCGCACTGTCGATGCTCGCCCGGGGCGATCTGGTGGAGGTGTCGGCATTCGGCCCGGTGGATCTCGCCGAACTGGTGGACGCCGCCGTCGCGGACGCGCAGCGCCGCCACCCGCAGGCCGCCTTCCGCCTCGAACTCCCGACCGAGGCACGGGTGTTCGGCTGGGACGCGGGGCTGCGCATCCTGCTCGACAACCTGCTGGGCAACGCGGCCGTGCACGGGCGCACCGCCGACCGTCCCGCCGAGGTGGACGTCCGGCTGCGGGTCGAGGGCGACGCAGCGATGCTCACCGTGGACGACCGGGGCCCGGGCATCGCACCCGCCGAGCGCGCCGCCGTCTTCCACCGCTTCCACCGCCGCCCGGACAGCCCGGGCTCCGGCCTCGGCCTCATCCTGGTCGCCCAGCAGACCGCCCTGCACCGGGGTTCCGTCACGGCCGCCACCCGCCCCGACCCGCCGGGCTGCCGCCTGGAGGTCCGGCTCCCGCTGCTCCGCGACCAGGCACCGGCCCGGCAACTCCCGCCGCCGCAGCAGTGGTTGGCCGCCGGTCCGCCCGGATGAAAGGTTTTACCGAACGGTCGACCAACGGGACGCCCCGCCCGCGTAGCGTCTGGCGCATCCACCGAAACCGACCGGGCACCGACGGCCCGTCAGGAGTGCTGCCATGACACCGATCGACCTGCCGAGCGCCGCCGACTCGCTTCCGTCCGCCTGGAGTTCACTCCTGCTCGACCGGGTCGGCCCGGCGGAGCTGAAGGTGCTGCGGATGGACGGCCGACCGCTGCCGGCGGAATGCCACCCCGCCCCGGAGGCGCTGCTGGTGCTGGACGGGGTGCTGCACCTGGTCGCGGACGGCGAGGCCGTCGAGGTGCGGGCCGGGCAGCTGTTCCTGGTCGGCGCGGGCGTCGAGCACGCGGTCGGTCCGGGCAGTTCGGGCACCCTGGTCCTGGTCGAGCTCGCCCCGCCCGCGGTCTGAGCCCCGTCCGCGGCCTGAACCCCGTTCCACAGGGTTTCCACAAGAAGCCTCCGTACGGTCCCGTCCGGGGCCGGGCAGTCCGACCCCGGGCAACGGAGTGGGAAGGGAAGTGCCATGCGGATCAACCGGACGGTGGCGGTGGCCGGGGTGCTCGCGCTGGCGGGCGCGGTGCTCGCGGCGGGGCCCGCGCAGGCGGCGGGCGGGGCGCCGAAGGGCGACGGGGCGAAGTCGATCTGCAAGCGGCTGCCGAAGACCGAGGAGCGGGTCGACAAGGCGCTCACCCGCCTGCACGGCGACGCGACCGTGAACGGTTCGATCGCCCGGCTGGAGCAGCGGGTGGACAGCGCCCACAAGGCCGGTCACGCCGAGATCGAGAAGTACCTGAACGACCGCCTGACGGTCCGCCGCACCCTGGTCTCGACGCTGGACACCCGCAAGGCGGACCTGAAGTCGGTCGCCGACTGGTGCGCGAAGAACGCCCCGGCGGCGTCCAAGTGACCCGTCGCCCGGCCGCCGCCCTCGCGGCACTCGCGCTGGCCTCGGCGGCCCTGCTGACGGCCTGCGGCCCGTCCGGCGGCACGTCCGGCGGCTCCGACAAGGGCGCGGACGGCGCCCAGGTCCAGCAGATGCAGCAGAAGGTGGACGCGGCGGAGAGTGCCGCCGCCGACGCCGACGACAACGCCGGCCAGGACAACTGAGCGACACCGGTCCGGACACCCGGACCAGCCCCCGACCCCGACGGCCCGCGCCCTCCCCGGAGCGCGGGCCGTCGGCGTTTCCCCGGGAATCCCGTCAGGTGGGACGGAAACGTCCGCCCTTCGACCAGCTCGTGGCGGAGCTTGACGGGCCGCCGCCGCGTCGTGAAGCATCGGCGGCATGAATCCCGGCACCTTCCTGGTCTGCCGCCTGCACGTCGACCTGCGACGCCAGGCGAGCGACATGTGTGCCTGTTGACCTTCCCCGCACGGCCCGCGCCCGCGTCCCGGTGAGTTGAGCCCGGACCGCGCCGCACCCCTCGGAGCACTCCCCCGCACCGCCCGCCCGGCGGTGCGCCCGCCTGCGCGCCGTCCCGCTCGGCGCGACCGGGCACCAGCCACCCGTCGTCCCCGCCGTCCCCGCCCTTCCCCGGCGACGGCTGCCCCGGCTTCCCCGGAGGAGACCCATGCCCACCGCCCCGACCGCCCCGGCTCCCGCCGAGGCCACCACCCGTCCACCTCTGTCGCCGAACGCGCTGCGCCGGATCGTCCGCGACCTCGCCGAGCGCCCGGACCGCTGGCTGCACCGGGTGCGGCTGTCCGCCGAGGAGCGCTGGTACGAGCGGCTGGAGCTGGCCCCGGACTACGAGGTGTGGCTGATCAGCTGGCTGCCGGGGCAGTCGACCGGGTTCCACGACCACGGCGGCTCGCGCGGGGCGTTCACGGTGGCGCTGGGCGAGCTGGAGGAGCTGGCGCTGGCCGGCCCGGAGCACGGGCTGACGGTGCGGCGGCTGGCATCGGGCACGGAGCGCGCGTTCGGGCCGCAGTACCTGCACGATGTCCGCAACACCTCGGCGGGCCCGGCGGTGACGCTGCACGCGTACTCGCCGCCGCTGGCGGAGATGTCGCGCTACGAGCTGCGGGCCGGCGGCCTGGTGCGGACGGCGACGGAAGGACCGGAGCAGTGGTGACCACGGTGGACGAGCTGGTGGCGCGGGCCCGGGCGGGCCTGGAACGTCCGGGCCCTCAGGAGGCGTGGGCGGCGGTGACGGCCGGGGCCCGGCTGGTGGACATCCGTCCGGCGGCGCAGCGGGCCCGGGAGGGTGAGATTCCGGGGGCGCTGATCATCGAACGCAATGTGCTGGAGTGGCGGCTGGACCCGACGGGCAGTCACCGGATTCCCGAGGCGACCGGACACGACGTGCCGTGGATTGTAGTCTGCTCGGAGGGCTACGCCTCGTCTCTCGCGGCGGCCTCGCTAAGGGAGTTGGGGCTGTTCCGGGCGACCGACCTGGACGGCGGGTTCGTGGCCTGGGCCGCGGCCGGTCTGCCCACCCGTTCGGTGGATCAAGGTTTGCGGTGATCGCGGCCCGGGAAGCCGGACAGACGTATTCAGATCCATGTTCGATAATCCGCTCGGCCCATCGCTAGGACCTTCCGTGATCAGATTCGAGGGCGCCGCCAAGCGCCACCCCGACGGCACGGTCGCCGTCCGAGGCCTGGACCTCGACGTGCCGGCGGGCCGCACCACCGTGCTGGTCGGCCCGTCCGGCTGCGGCAAGACCACCATCCTGCGGATGGTCAACCGGATGGTGGTGCCGACGGGCGGGCGGGTGCTGCTGGACGGCACGGACGTCGCCACGCTGCCGGCGGCACGGCTGCGGCGCGGCATCGGGTACGTGATCCAGCAGGCCGGGCTGTTCCCGCACCGGCGGGTGATCGACAACGTGGCGACGGTGCCCCGGCTGCTCGGCTGGGACCGCAGGCGGGCCCGGGCGCGGGCGGCGGAGCTGCTGGAGCTGGTCGGCCTGCCGCCGGAGACGGCCCGCCGCTATCCGGCGCAGCTGTCCGGCGGGCAGCAGCAACGGGTGGGCGTGGCAAGGGCGTTGGCAGCGGATCCGCCGGTGCTGCTGATGGACGAGCCGTTCAGCGCGGTCGATCCGCTGGTGCGCGCCGGGCTGCAGGAGGAACTGCTGCGCCTGCAGGCCGAGTTGGGCAAGACGGTGCTGTTCGTGACGCACGACATCGAGGAGGCGGTCCGGCTCGGCGACCGGGTGGTGGTGCTGCGCGAGCACGGCGAGATCGCCCAACTCGCCGATCCGCACACCCTGTTGACCGCCCCGGCGGACGAGGGCGTGGCCGCCTTCCTGGGCCGCGACCGGGGCCTGCGCGGCCTGGGCCTGCGCCCGGCCGCCGGCGTCCCGCTCGCCGCGCTCGAACCCGCCTACGACGGCTGGCAGTTGACGCTGGACGCGGCGGGCCGCCCGGAGCACTGGCGGCGCGACGGCCGCTCCCACCCGGTGCCGGTGTTCGCCCCGGCCCGGGACACCCTGCGTTCGGCGCTGGACGCGGCGGTGCTGTCCCCGTCCGGCCACGCCGTGGCGGTGGACGCCGACGGCCGGGCGGTCGGCACCGCGAGCCGGGCCGCCGTGGTGGCCGCGCTCGCCGCACCGGAGGCGCCGGAGCCCGGCGGCGAGGCGCCCGAGGAGGGCCCGCACGACGACGGCCCGCGCAAGGACGAGCCCGGCCCGACCGAGGACGGCCCGCGCAAGGACGAGCCCGGCCCGACCAAGGACGGCCCGACCGAGGACGGCTCGCACGACGACGGCGCGCAGGTGAACCATGCTGGACGGTGAGCCGCTGATCCGCTGGCGCTGGCTCGGCGACCACCTCGGCTACCTGGCCGGCCTGACCGGCGACCACGCGGTGATCGCGCTCGTCCCGGTGCTGATCGGCCTGCTGCTGGCGGTCCCGCTGGGCCTGGCCTGCACCCGCTGGCCCCGGCTGTACCAGCCGCTCGCGGCGGTGTTCAACGTGGTGTACGCGCTGCCCTCGCTGGCGGTGTTCGTGGTGCTGATCCCGTACACGGGCCTGGCCACCCGGCAGACCGTGATGGTGCCGCTGACCTGCTACGCCCTGGCGGTGCTGCTGCCGACCACGGTGGACGGGCTGCGGGCGGTGCCGGAGCCGGTGCGGCAGGCCGCGACGGCGATGGGCTACGGCCCCTGGCACCGGCTGGCGGCCGTCGAACTCCCGGCGGCCGTACCGTACTTGATAGCGGGCCTGCGGGTGGCGGCGGTGTCCTCGATCTCGTTGGCGGCGGTCGGCGCGCTGATCGGCCGGGGCGGGCTCGGCTACCTGTTCGTGGACGGCTTCCAGCGGACCTTCCCGACCCCGATCCTGGCCGGGATCGTGCTGGTGGCGCTGCTTGCGCTGGTCTGCGACCTGGTGCTGGTCGCGGCCCGCCGGCTGCTCGCGCCGTGGGCGACGGGGGTGGCGCGGTGAACTGGCTGACCTGGCTGAACGAGTTCTTCGCCGACCCGGCGCACCGCTCCGGCCCGGACTCGGTGCCGAACCGCGTCCTGGAGCACCTGGTGTTCTCCGCCGAGGCGCTGGCCCTGGCCGCGCTGCTCGCGGTGCCGCTGGGCCTGCTGATCGGCTACACCGGGCGCGGCCTGTTCCTGGTCACCGCGCTGACCGGCGTCGCCCGCGCCCTGCCCACGCTGGGCCTGGTCACCCTGGCGGTGCTGCTCGCGGGTGTCGGCGACACCGCCGTGCTGCTGCCGCTGACGGCGCTCGCCGCCCCGCCGCTGCTGGTGGCCACCGCCGAGGGCATCCGCGGCACCGACCCGGACGTCCGCGACGCGGCCCGCGGCATCGGCCTGACGCACCCGCAGACGCTCTTCCAGGTCTGCCTGCCCGCCGCCGCGCCGACGCTGCTCGCGGGCGCCCGCACCGCCGCCGTCCAGGTGATCGCCACCGCCACGGTCGCCGCGTACGTCGGCCTCGGCGGCCTCGGCCGGTACGTGATCGACGGCCTCGCCACCCGCGACTTCCCCACCACCGTCGGCGGCGCGCTGCTGGTGGTGCTGCTGGCGGTCGCCGTCCAACTGCTGTTCGCCCTGCTCATCCGGTACGCGACGCCGCGCGGCGCGCGCACCGTCCACGTTGACGAACCCGCGGGCTCCCCCGCACTGTCGAAGGAATCGATATGACGTCCCGTCAGGTCAGAACCGCCGTCGCCGTCGCCGTGCTGCTGCTCGGCGCGGCGGCCTGCTCCTCCTCCGGCGGGGGCGACCCACTGGCCGCGAAGTCGCCCGCCGGGCAGGGGGGTTCGGGGAAGACCGTGGTGGTCGGCTCGGCGAACTTCCCGGAGAACGTGCTGCTGGCGTCGATCTACTCGCAGGCGCTGAAGGCCAAGGGCGTCAAGGTCGAGGAGAAGTTCAACATCGGCAGCCGGGAGGTGCTGTACGCGCAGCTGCAGTCCGGGGCGCTGACGGTGCTGCCGGAGTACAACGGCGCGCTGCTGGGCTACCTGGACGCGAAGTCGACGGCGGCCGGCAAGGAGGCCGTCAACAGCGAGCTGGCCGCGAAGCTGCCGGCCGCGCTGGGCATCCTGGACTCCGCGGCGGCCGAGGACAAGGACTCGCTGACGGTCACCCAGGAGACCGCCGACCGGCTCGGCGTGAAGTCGATCGCCGACCTCGCGGGCAAGTCCCAGGACCTGGTGGTGGGCGGCCCGCCGGAGTTCAAGTCGCGGCGCGAGCAGCAGTTCAAGGACGTGTACGGCCTCACCTTCAAGGAGTGGAAGCCGACCGCCGACACCACCGCCAACGCGCTCAAGGACGGCACCGTCCAGGTCGGCAACGTGTTCACCACCGACCCGAAGATCGTCCAGCTGAAGCTGGTCCCCCTCGCGGACCCGAAGAACCTGTTCAGCTCGCAGAACGTCACCCCGCTGGTGAACAAGGCCGGCCTGGACCCGACCGGGGCGGCCGCGCTGAACGCGGTCTCGGCGAAGCTGGACACGGCCGGGCTGACGGCGCTGATGAAGCGCGTCGCGGTGGACAAGGAGGACCCGTCGGCGGTCGCCAAGGACTGGCTGAAGAGCAACGGCCTGAACTGACCCGCGCGCCCCTCGGCCCCGCACCCGCCGGCACCGGGTGCGGGGCCGACGGCATGTCAGGACACCTGGTGGGACGGACAGTTGGGAGTCTTGACAGATGAGTGGTCCAGACCAACCATGGGAGCGTTGTTTTCCCGACCGGAAACGCATCGTGGGGGTGTGACCGCCGGCCGGGGCTTCGCACGCCCCGCACCACCCCGGCACTCCCTGCCAGGCCGACCCACGCCCCGTGCCCGAACTGCGGCACGAGGCCATCCTCCCATGCCTGTTGGAGCCTCGATGCGCCTTCACCGACCACTTCAAGCGCTGCTCGCCACGGGCGCGATGGCGGCCGCCTCGCTGGGGCTGATCTCCGCCCCCGCCCAGGCCGCCACCCCGCTGCCGCAGCGCGTCTTCGCCCCGTACTTCGAGTCCTGGACGGGTGAGAGCCCGGCCGCGCTGGCCTCCCAGTCCGGCGTCAAGCACCTCACCATGGCGTTCCTGCAGGCCGCCACCAAGGGCTCCTGCACCGCGCTGTGGAACGGCGACACCTCGATGCCGGTGTCCAACTCGGTCTTCGGCGCGGACATCGCCACCATCCGCGCGAACGGCGGCGACGTCATCCCGTCCTTCGGCGGCTACACCGCCGACAACACGGGTACCGAGATCGCCGACTCCTGTACGGACGTCAACCAGATCGCCGCCCAGTTCGAGAACGTCATCACCACCTACGACGTCTCCCGGATCGACCTGGACATCGAGGACAACTCGCTGACCAACACGGCCGGCATCGACCGCCGCAACAAGGCGATCAAGATCGTCCAGGACTGGGCGGCCGCCAACGGCCGCAGCATCCAGTTCAGCTACACCCTGCCGACCACCACCAGCGGTCTGGCCTCCAGCGGTCTGAACGTCCTGAAGAACGCGGTCACCAACAACGCGCGCATCGACGTCGTCAACCTGATGACGTTCGACTACTACGACAACCAGCCGCACGACATGGCCGCGGACACCCAGACCGCCGCGCAGGGCCTGTACAACCAGCTGGCGAAGCTGTACCCGACCAAGACCTCCGCGCAGCTGTGGGGCATGATCGGCATCATCGAGATGCCCGGCATCGACGACTTCGGCGCCGCCGAGACCTTCACCGTCGCCAACGCCACCACGGTCTACAACTGGGCCGTCTCCAAGGGCATCAACACGCTGTCCTTCTGGGCGCTGCAGCGCGACAACGGCGGCTGCCCCGGCACCGGCGCCCGTGACGACTGCTCCGGCATCCAGCAGAACAAGTGGGACTTCAGCCACATCTTCTCGCAGTTCACCAGCTCGACCACCCCGGCGAACGACTTCTCGGTGGCACTGAGCCCGGCCGCCGGCTCGGTCACGGCGGGCTCCGCCACCTCGGCGACCGTCAACACGGCCGTCACCTCCGGCAACGCGCAGACCGTCAACCTGGCGGTGACCTCGCAGCCGGTGGCCGGCATCACCGCCTCGCTGAGCGCCTCCACCGTCACCGCGGGCGGCTCCGCCACCCTGAACATCTCCACCAACTCGTCGGTGGCGAACGGTAGTTACCCGCTGACCGTGACCGGCACCGGCGCGAGCGGCACCCACTCGGCGACGTACACCCTGACCGTCACCGGCGGCTCCACCGCCTCCGACTTCTCGGTCTCGCTCTCCCCCGCCGCGGGCACCGTGCAGGCCGGCTCCGCCGCCACCGGCACGGTCAACACCGCCGTCACCTCCGGCGCCGCCGCCACCGTCGGCCTGACGGTCTCCGGCGCCCCGGCCGGCGTCACCGCGACGGTCAACCCCGGCAGCGTCACCGCCGGCGGCTCCGCCACGCTGAACGTCGCCACCACCGCCTCGGCCGCCCCCGGCACCTACACCCTGACCGTCACCGGCACCGGCGCGGGCCGGACCCACACCGCGACCTACGCGCTGACCGTCACCGGCACCACCCCGCCGACCGGCCTGTCCAACGGTGACTTCGAGACCGGCTCGCTCGCCCCCTGGACCTGCCAGGCCGGCGCGGCCGTCGTCAACAGCCCCGTCCACGGCGGCTCCAAGGCCCTCCAGGTCACCCCGACCGCCGGCACCACCGGCGAGTGCGGCCAGAGCGTCACCCTCGCCCCGAACCACTCGTACACCCTGACCGCCTGGGTCCAGGGCCCGTACTCCTACGTCGGCGTCTCCGGCGGCGCCACCGCCTCCACCTGGGCCAACGGCTCCGGCTGGACGAAGGTGAGCGTCCCGTTCACCACCGGCGCCAACGGCACCGTCACGGTCTACCTGCACGGCTGGTACGGTCAGGGCGCGGTCTACGGCGACGACTTCTCGATCGCCTGACGCTCCGCCACGCGAACGACCGCGCCCGGTCGGTGGGTTGTTCCCCACCGGCCGGGCGCGGCCCTTTCCCCGAGCGGGCGTCAGCTCCTGCGGTACAGCGGCAGGAACGACGCCAGCGCCAGCAGCGAACAGGCCAGCACGATCACGCCGAGCGCGGTCGCCGACGGGTGGCCGCCGGCGCTGCTCAGCGGGGCGACGATCGAACCGCACAGGAACGTTCCGGTGCCGAGCAGCGCGGACGCCGAGCCCGCCGCGTGCGGGGCCATCGTCAGCGCCTGCCCGTTCGCGTTCGGCAGGATCACGCCCATCGTGCCCATCAGCACGGCCAGCGCCGGCCACACCCCGGCCAGGCCGGTGTCCCACACCGTTGTGCACAGCACCACGGCCGTCCCCGCCGCGACGGCCACCGCCAGCCCGCAGAGCAGCAGCACCGGCCCGGGGAAGCGCTGCACCAGCACCCGCCCGTTGAGCTGCGTGACGACCAGCAGCACGATCGAGTTGACGGCGAACACCAGGCTGTAGGTCTGCGGGGAGATCCGGTACACGTCCTGGAGCACCACGGACGAGCCGCCGACGTACGCGAACAGCGCGCCGAACGCGAAGGTGCCGGTGAGCAGGTAGCCGAGGAACGGGCGGTCGCGCAGCAGTCCGCCGATGGCCCGCACGGTGCTGCCGAGGCCGTCGGCGTGCCGGCGCTCGGGCGGCAGCGTCTCGCGGATGCCCAGCGCCGAGCCGGCGGTGAGCAGCGCGCCGAACACCGCCAGGGTGAGGAAGGTGCCGCGCCAGTCGGTGAGGTGGAGCAGCTGGGCGCCGACGACGGGGGCCAGGATCGGGGCCAGGCCGGAGATCATCCCCATGGTGGCGAGGAAACGTATCATCGGTATGCCTTCGAGGCGGTCGCGGACGATCGCCCGGGCGATCACCAGCCCCGCGGAGCCCGCCGCGCCCTGCAGGGCCCGGCCCGCCACCAGCATCGGCATCGACGTGGCGAGGGCGCACATCACGCTGGCCGCGGTGTACAGGACGAGGCCCGCGAGCAGCGGGCGGCGGCGGCCGACCCGGTCGCTCAGCGGGCCGAACAGCAGCTGCCCGAGGGCCATGCCGAGCAGCGAGCCGGTCAGCGTCAACTGGGCGGCGGGCGCGGTGGAGTGCAGGTCGGCGGTCAGCTCGGGCAGTGCGGGCAGGTACAGGTCGGTGGTGGCCGGCCCGAGCGCGGCGAGGCTGCCCAGGACGGCGACGGTGGCCGCCGCGAACGGCGCCCTGCCGGTCGATCCCCCGGCTGCGGGGACGGGGTGGCCGTCGGCTGCGGAGTCGGGTTCTGCGGGGACGGTCTGGTCGCCGTCGAGGTCGACGGTCGGGCCTGGCATGGTGCTCCTCCGGGTGGCGGGTATGCGCACCGTCCTACCGCATCCGCCCCGCCGACCGACAGCCCGGGGTGTCAGTGCACCGGAATTCCGCCGGGGCGCGCGCTGGCGGCCACCGCCGCGTCCTGCCACCCGTACAGCTGGTCGCCCACCAGGGCGACGTCGTACAGCCCGCAGTGCGCGGTGGCCCGCTTCGGGGCGTCGGTCGGGAACCAGCGCGCCCGCAGGTGCACCGTCCCGGCGGGGCTGCCCTCGGTGCAGCCGGCCGGCAGGGTCCGGTCCGGCAGCGTGGCGCGGATCAGCCGGTCGCCCTGGTGGGAGTCCGTCAGGAACGCCACCCGCACCGCGGTGTCCGGCAGCCAGCTCGGCACCAGGCCGGCGGCCTTCGCCGCCGTTCCCGTCGGGTAGCGCAGCGTCTGGTCCATCCGGTCCTGCGCGTCCTGGATGGCCGCCGGCGCGACCATCACCAGCAGCGCCGCCACCGCCGCCCCGCCGACCACCACCGCCGCCGCCTGCCGCGCGCCGCCCATGTCCTGCCCCCCGCCGTACCGCCGTCCACCGTTCCCCTCCATGGTGGCCCGGCCGGACCCCGGCGGGCATGCCCACCAGGTACCGAGCAGGCTCCTCCCCCGGTCGGACTCCCCGCTCGCGGCCCCCGCCTTCCGGCGGCCCCCGCCCCACCCCCAGGTGGGACCCGGGCCCCTCACCCCGCCGTCAGCACCGACCCCTGGGCCACCGCGCACAGCGTCCGCGTCCCGTCCTGCGCGACGGCGAACAGCTCGCACCGGCAGATCGCCTGCCGCCGCCCGCTGGAGACCACGCTCGCCTCGGCCCGCAGCGTCACCCCGGTCGCCGGCCGCGCGTAACTGATGGTCAGCCCACTGGTCAGCACCGCCGGCCCGAGCGCCGTCCCCGCCGCGAACGTCACCGCGTTGTCGGCCGCGTACGCCAGCACCCCGCCGTGCACGAACCCGTTCTGCTGCTTGAGGTCGTCCCGGATCCCCAGCACCAACACCGCCCGCCCCGGCTCGAACACCTCCAACCGCGCCCCCACCAGCACACTGAACGGCTGCTCGTCGAGGATCTTCTGAGCGAGGCGAAGCTCGGGCGTGGTCGTCGTCATGTGGGAATCGGCCCCCTTGTCGAAAACGGATCGGCCGGCTGCGGCCCTCTCGGGGCGCCAGGCGTCCTGCGAGGTCCGCTCCGGAGCGTGGTGGAGCGTACCCCTCCGACTTCTGGCCCGACCACCCGTTTCGGCCGGCGCCTTCGACGGCCGGTCAGTTCCCCGTAGGCGCTCCCAGCCGTTCGGCGGCGGCCCGGTACTGCCCCGGATCGAGGTGGTCCCACCCGAACCCGGCCACCTCCTCGTGCTGCAGCCGGATCTCGCCCCGGCCGGACAGCACGGCCGCGAACCGGAAGTCGAAGTGGTAGTGGTCGCCCTCGCCCTTGGCCGGGTTCGCCGCGATCGGATGCACGTCGATGTCCACCAGTTCGCCCAGCACCACCTGATCCGCCGGGATGCCGGTCTCCTCCGCGAGCTCGCGCAGCGCCGCACCGGCCAGCGTCTCGTCACCGGCCTCCAGGTGACCGCCGGGCACCAGCCACTTCCCCGTCGCGTTGTGCGCGATGTGCAGCACCTTCCCGTCCTCCCGGACCAGGAACACGGCGGCGGTGACATGCCCGCGCATCACCGACCGATCGGTGAGCTCGGCACCGTCCCCCAGTGCGGCCAGCAGTCGGCCCAGCCGCTCCCGATCGCCGGGCCGGCGCTCCAGGTACGAGTCGACGGCGGCCCGGATGTGCTCAGTGGTGACGGGCATGGGGGTGCGCCTCCGTGAAGGTGGTGAGCCAGCTGTCCGCGATGAACATACGCGTCTGCGGGTCGGCTTCGTGCATGCCGGGCGGGTAACTGCCCTTCGTGGCAAGCCCGATGTCCGCCAGGATCTCCGCCTGCACCAGGTAGATGAACGACCCGGCTGACGCCCCGTGCACGAAGTTGACGGCGTTCCCGTCGGCCAGCAGGTAGAAGTAGTGCCCCGTGGTGTCGTACCTGGTCACGTGCGGTGCGACCTGCGTGCGGTGGTAGAGGTCGGCGACCCCGTCCAGATCCATCTCGTCGTCGCTGGACGTCACGGACGCCACGTAGGCGCCGTTCGCGAGGCGGGAGAAGTCGGCGGCCGACAGGCTCACGTTCCCGGTCGCGCCGATCACGATCCCAGCCCCGGCAGTGGCCTCCACCAGTGTCCCCGCCACCTGGTAGCCCATGGACAGGGCCTGGGTGCGTTTGACCGGGTCGGCGTCGAAGACCACGACGGGCAGTCCCTTGGCACGCAGCAGGGAGGCCGCACTGGAGCCGATCTTCCCGAAGCCGATCACACAGGCCCGTCGGCAGCCCATGATGTCGCCGTGCCCCCGGATCAGAGCCTCCACCGAGAAGATCACCGAGTGGCCGACCAGGTAGTCCTCCGCCACCTTGAGCGGACTGCGGGCCACCGAGAACACCGGCACCGGGCAGTCGGCCAGGGCCGCGTACCGCCGGTGCCCGTTCTCGGTGTCCTCCACCACCGCGACCACTCTGCCGCTGTACTCGTCGACGATCCGTCCCAGGGTCGGAGCGAAGTAGCCTCCGACGTCGGCGATCACCAGGTCCCGGCCCGGTGCCCGGTTCTCCAGGTACTCCAGGACGAACCCGCGGTCGGCGAAGTCGTCCCGGGACAGCCGGTCGCAGCTCGCCACCTTCTCCGCCTGCGCCAGGACGTCGGCCTGCACGGACCGGGGCTTGGGAAGGATGGAGCGCAGATCGGTGGCACGGGCGGCGGCCGACAGAAAGACAGGCCTTCCGTCGACCAGGTGTGTGACGATCACCGACGCGGTGTCCGGCGCGGCCGGGAATCGGTCGGTGACGCTGCGGAAGAAGTGCCCGACGCGGGACGCTTCCAGTTCCTCCATGGTGCAACCCTTCGCATTCGTGGGCCTGTTGACGAGGCGGGCCCACCGGTGGGCCGCCGATGCGGCGGGACGCCGACATGTGCCAACTGTGGTCTCGCGCACACGGAGGGTGAACCCATGCGGCGTATCACTTCCCGAAGTCGTACCGGACCGAAGTGATACGCCCCGTACCAGTCAGCCGATGATCATGGACGTGCCGAGGATCGCGGACAGCTTCCGCAGCTTGGCGGTGGTCGCGCTGCCGGCACTCGCCTTCTGCGCGATCACTCCTGACAGGCCCTGGTGGCGGGCCCATGCCGGGGCGGCCGAGCAGACGTCCAGCAGCGTGTCGAGCGCCGCGTCGGACTGCCGGGTGTCCGCCTGGGCGAGGGCGACGTCGAGCAGCAGCCGGTTGCGCGCGGACGGGGTGAGGGCGGACAGGTCGGTCAGCGACGCGAACAGGCCGAGGGCCTTTCCGGGGCGGCCGGTCGAGACGGTGATGCCGATCGCCTGTGCGGTGACCGTGGCCGGCCCGAAAGCCGTGCCGTTCACGCTGACGTCCCGTCCCATCCGGGCCGCGACCGCGTGCCCCTGGGAGAGCAGGTCGTCCGCCCCCGCGATGTCGCCCCGCCGGGCCGCGACCACGGCCGCGAAGGTCACGTGCCACCCGTAGGTGGCGAGCAGTCCGAGGTCACGGTCGCCGTACCGGGGCTCGATCACCTCGTACGACTCGCGCGCCGTCTGCGCGGCCTGGTCGAGCCGGGAGTCCCGCAGACAGATCCACGACCTCCCGGAGGCGACCATGGCCGAGCGGACCGTGTCCCCGGCCCGGTCGGCCTGGTGCTGGGCGTGTCCGATACCGGCGTACGCGAGATCGCGGGCACCGAATTGGTTGGCCACATAGGCCGCCAGCCGGTACGCGTCCGCGAGAGCGCCCGCGGCCGTTGCCTGCCGGTCGGCGGACGCGGCCCGCACGGCGGCGGCGGCTTCACGCAGGGCCGGGGCGATCCGCACGCCCGCGCCGACGAAGTCGCCGGCGCGATAGGCCTCCCATGCGGCGGTGAGCCCGGCCGCGACCTCGGCCGGCGCCGGTGACTGCGCGTCCGTACCGATTCCGGCGGCCGTGTCGTGGACGGCACGGGACAGTTCGCGCACCATCGCCCGGTCGGCACCGTGCATCGCCCGACGCGGCGCCTGCTGGCCGAGGATCACCGAGACGTCGGCGTTCAGCGCGGCCGAGATCCGCAGCAGGGTCTGCAGGCTTCCGCCGAGATCACGCTCCGCCTTGCGGATCGTCGCCACCGACAGGCCCGACGCTTCGGCGAGTTGTTCCTGCGTCAGATCCGGGCCGCGCAGAAGCTTGATGCGCTCGCCGGTGGTGTAGTCACTCCACTGCGTCATCCTGATCCCCTTCCGGGTGCCGGGCCGTACTCGGAAGGTACCGCCCGGCCGGCGGGGGATCAGCGGAACTCGTGGACGACCTGGATCGCGCCGACGATGTGCTGGTTGAACTCGTCCAACTCCTCGGCGGGGACCCACAGTTCGAGGATGGTCTCGCCGCCGGCCCGCTGGACGGGGTAGCGGGTGAGGAAGGCGGTGTCGACCTCGAAGCGGGTGACGTAGCCGACGCCGGAGGCCGGGACGTTCCAGTCCCGGGCGATCCGGACGGCGTAGTCCTCGTTGAGGACGGGGTAGAAGATGGGCTGTTCGGGCAGGCGCGGTGGCCACGCCCGCCAGCCGGACGCGGCGACCAGCGCCAGCTCCTCGAGGCCGGTGGGTCGCCAGAGGGTGGTGGTCGTCGTCATGCCGCCACCGTAGGGCGGGCGTCGGCGCCGCGGCCAGCGAGTTTTCAGCGGTAGGCGGATTCGCCGGTGATGGCCTCGCCGAGGACCAGGGTGTGGATCTCGGAGGTGCCCTCGTAGGTGAGGACGGATTCGAGGTTGTTGGCGTGCCGCAGCACGGGGTAGGCGGTGGTGACGCCGTTCGCGCCGAGGACGGTGCGGGCGGTGCGGGCGATCTCCAGCGCGGTGCGGACGTTGTTGAGCTTGCCGAAGGAGATGTGGGCGGGCTGCGCGCGGCCCTCGTCCTTGAGCCGGCCGATGCGGACGGCGACCAGGTAGGCCTTCTCCAACTCCAGTGCCATGTCGACGAGTTTCTGCTGGGTGAGCTGGAAGCCGCCGATCGGCCGACCGAACTGCTCGCGGTCGCGGGCGTAGTCGACGGCGGCCCGGTAGCAGTCGCGGGCGGCGCCGACGGTGCCCCACAGGATGCCGTAGCGGGCCTCGCCGAGCGAGGAGAGCGGGGCGCGCAGTCCGCGCGCGCCGGGCAGCATCGCCTCGGCGGGCAACCGGACGCTGTCGAAGGCGAGTTCGCTGGTGACGGAGGCGCGCAGGGAGAGCTTGCCGGGGATGTCGTGGGCGGTGAAGCCGGGCGTGCCGCGCGGGACGAGGAAGCCGCGCACGCCGTCCTCGGTGGCGGCCCAGACCACGGCGACGTCGGAGACCGAGCCGTTGGTGATCCACATCTTGGCGCCGTCGAGGATCCAGTCGCCGCCGTCGCGCCGGGCCCGGGTGCGCATCGCGGCGGGGTCGGAGCCGACCTCGGGCTCGGTCAGGCCGAAGCAGCCGACGGCCCGTCCGGCGGCCATCTCGGGCAGCCAGCGCTGCTTCTGCTCCTCGGAGCCGAAGGCGTGGATCGAGCGCATGGCGAGCGAGCCCTGCACCGAGACGAAGCTGCGCAGCCCGGAGTCGGCGGCTTCGAGTTCCATGCAGGCGACGCCGTACTCGGTGGCCGTGGAGCCGGTGCAGCCGTAGCCGTCGAGGTGCATGCCGAGGACGCCGAGCCGGCCGAGTTCGGGGGCGATCTCGCGGACCGGGAAGGTGCCGCGTTCGAACCAGTCGGCGAGGTGCGGCCGGATCTGCTTGTCGGTGAAGGCGCGCACCGTGTCGCGGATCAACCGCTCGTCCTCGGTGAGCAGTTCGTCGACGCCGAGCAGGTCGAGCGGGTCGGGGCGGCCGGCGGGGGCGGTGGCCATCGGGTGGGCTCCTCGGAGGGTGCGGGGAACGGGCTACCGAGGAGTATGCCGTCCTCCGGCCCGCCCGTCTTGACGCCGCCACAACAAACCCGGGCCGACACGCTGCGGCGACGCGGCGGGAATGCGCGGGGGCCGTGGAAGGCTGACGGGTCCAGGAGGTGTCCCACCATGGCGGACAGCAAGAACGAGCAGGGCTGGCGGACCGAGCACGACTCGATGGGCGAGGTGCGGGTGCCGGCGGCGGCCAAGTGGCAGGCGCAGACGCAGCGCGCGGTCGAGAACTTCCCGGTGTCGGGCCAGCGGCTGGAGCGGGCCCACATCGCGGCGCTGGCCCGGATCAAGGCGGCCGCGGCGACGGTGAACGCGCGCCTGGGCGTGCTGGAGGAGCCGGTCGCGGCGGCGATCCGCTCGGCCGCCGAGGAGGTCGCGGAGGGCCGCTGGGACGCCGAGTTCCCGGTGGACGTGTTCCAGACCGGCTCGGGCACCTCGTCCAACATGAACGCCAACGAGGTGATCGCCACCCTGGCCGCCGAGCGGCTGGGCCGCCCCGTGCACCCGAACGACCAGGTCAACGCCTCGCAGTCGTCGAACGACGTGTTCCCGTCCTCGATCCACATCGCGGCCACGGGGGCGGTGGTGCAGGAGCTGATCCCGGCGCTGGAGCACCTGGCGGGGGCGCTGGAGGCGAAGGCGGCGGAGTTCGCCGAGGTGGTGAAGTCCGGCCGCACGCACCTGATGGACGCCACGCCGGTCACCCTCGGCCAGGAGTTCGGCGGCTACGCGGCGCAGGTCCGCTACGGCGTGGAGCGGTTGACGGCCACGCTGCCCCGGGTCGCCGAACTGCCGCTCGGCGGCACGGCGGTGGGCACCGGCATCAACACCCCGCCGGGGTTCTCCGCCGCGGTGATCGAGGAGGTCGCGCGGGCCACCGGGCTGCCGCTGACGGAGGCCCGCAACCACTTCGAGGCGCAGGGCGCGCGCGACGGACTGGTCGAACTCAGCGGCCAGCTGCGGACGGTGGCCACCGGCTTCACCAAGATCGCCAACGATCTGCGCTGGATGGGCTCCGGCCCGCGCACCGGTCTGGGCGAGATCAACCTGCCCGATCTGCAGCCGGGTTCCTCGATCATGCCGGGCAAGGTCAACCCGGTGCTGCCCGAGGTGGTGCTGATGGTCGCCGCGCAGGTGATCGGCAACGACACCACCGTCACGGTGGCCGGCGCGAGCGGCAACTTCGAGCTGAACGTGATGCTCCCGGTGATCGCCCGCAACGTGCTGGAGTCGGTCCGGCTGCTGGCCAACGCCGCCCGGCTGCTGGCCGACCGCACGGTCGACGGCATCACGGCGAACGCCGAGCGCACCCGCGAGTACGCCGAGTCCTCGCCGTCCGTGGTGACGCCGCTGAACCGGTACATCGGCTACGAGGAGGCGGCGAAGGTCGCCAAGCAGTCGCTGGCCGAGCGCAAGACCATCCGCCAGGTCGTCGTCGAACGCGGCTACCTGGACCGGGGCTTGCTCACCGAGGCCCAGCTCGACGAGGCCCTCGACGTGCTGCGGATGACCCGCCCGGCCGGCCGGGGCTGAGACGGCGCTCCGCCCCGGCCGCAGGGCCGGGGCGGAGTCCGCGCGACGTCGGCGCCGAACAGCGAGGGCGTCAGCGGCGTCGTCGCGAGGCCGCGCCGGATGCTCCGGCGAACACCATGCCGACCGCGGCCAGGGCCAGCAGGGTCATGACGCCGCCCGTGATCACGTTGGTCAGGATGGTCCGGCGGACGTGCGCTCCGCCGTTGACCGCCCAGGGCGCGATGATCGTCCACACGCCGATCGCCACGCAGGCCCAGGCGCGGGCGTGCGTGCGGCCGAACGCGGGGCCGTAGCCGGCCATCAGGACGGCGTAGGCGATGCCGAGCACCAGGTTGCTGATGGTCAGGCCGGTGAATCCGCTGAATCCGACGACCCAGGGCGAGATGGCGAGGAACAGGCCGGCGCAGATCGCCAGCGCCTCCGTCCCCTGCCCCGCGGTCGTGGACGTCACCCGTTCTGCGTGTTCACGCAGTTCCAGGATGTCCGGATGATGCTCCATGCCCGACGGCAGCTGGGTGGACACCTGGATCACCTCCTCATGGTCGGGACAACGCGAAACCACTTGGTCGCTACCCGGCCCGGGATAAAACTAACGCTACCTACCGGTTTGTTCTTATTTTTTACTTATCACCCGATTCGACCAGTGCCGTCCCGACCTCTCCGGCCCCTCCGCCCGCGCGTACGGTGGAGAGCGGAGAGGTTGCTTCCCATGTACTTCACCGACCGGACCGACGCGGGACGCCGGCTCGCCGCCGCGCTCGCCAAGACCCCCGAGACGGACCCCGTCGTGGTGGCCCTGCCCAGGGGCGGGGTGCCGGTGGCCGTGGAGGTGGCGGCCGCGCTGGGGGCGCCGCTGGACGTGTGCGTGATCCGCAAGGTGGGGGTGCCGGGGCAGCCCGAGGTGGCGATGGGCGCGGTCGGCGAGGACGGCGCCCGGGTGGTGAACCAGACCGTGGTGGACGCGGCGGGCGTCACCCCCGAGCAGTTCGCGGCGGTGGAGGCCCACGAGCGCGCCGAACTGGCCCGCCGCGCCGCCGCCTACCGCGAGGGCCGGACGCCGGAGCCGCTCGCGGGCCGCACCGTGCTGGTGGTGGACGACGGCGTGGCGACGGGCTCGACCGCGCTGGCGGCCTGCCGGCTGGTGCGGGCCCGGGGCGCCGCGCGGGTGGTGCTGGCGGTGCCGGTCGCCCCGGACGACTGGACGTCCCGGCTGGCGGGCGCGGCGGACGCGTTCGTCGCGGTGCACACCCCCGCCAGCTTCTTCGCGGTCGGCGAGTTCTACCGGGACTTCCGGCAGGTCGAGGACGCCGAGGTGCTGGACGCGCTGGAACGGGCGGGTCGGCCCCGCCGGCGGGTGGTGAGCGAGCACGAGCTGGCGTTCCCGACCGGCCCGGCCGCCGTCGCGGTGCCCGAACGCCCCGCCGGCGTGGTGCTGTTCGCGCACGGCTCCGGCTCCAACCGGGGCAGTCCGCGCAACCGGCTGGTCGCCGAGCGGCTGCACCGGGAGGGCCTGGCCACCGTGCTGTTCGACCTGCTGACGCCGCAGGAGGCGAAGGACCGCTGGAAGGTGTTCGACCCGGGGCTGCTGGGCGGCCGGCTGGCGGAGGCCACCCGCACGGTGCGCAGCCGGCCGCCGCTGGCGGGCCTGCCGTTCGGCTACTTCGGGGCGAGCACCGGCGCGGCGGCGGCGCTGTGGGCGGCGGCCGAGCCGGACACCGCGCCGGACGCGATCGTCTCCCGGGGCGGCCGCCCGGACCTGGCGCACGCCCGGCTGCCGCTGGTGAGCGCGCCGACGCTGCTGATCGTGGGCGGCGCGGACGGAGAGGTGGTGGAGTTGAACCGGCAGGCCCGTTCCGAGCTGCGCTGCGAGAGCGCCCTGCAGATCGTCCCCGGTGCGGGCCACC
The DNA here is from genome assembly GCF_053602195.1 of Kitasatospora sp. NPDC004531. Taxonomy (NCBI): domain Bacteria; kingdom Bacillati; phylum Actinomycetota; class Actinomycetes; order Kitasatosporales; family Streptomycetaceae; genus Kitasatospora; species Kitasatospora sp. NPDC004531. Next base: position 79,367 of record NZ_JBSGDD010000001.1, read on the forward strand.
TGTTCGAGGAGCCGGGGGCGCTGGAGGCGGTCGCCGACCTGGCCGCGCAGTGGTTCGCCCGGCACCTCACGGTGCGTCAACAGGGCGTCGATCGGGCCGGGAGCTGAGCAATCCGCCCAGTCGAACCGGCCGTGAGCTGCTCATCTTGTACACATTGAGCAGCCGGAATCGGACCTGTTGCCCACCTCACCGCGCTGGAGGAAGCTCCTCGCACACCGACCGACGTGGAGGAATGCACCGATGACCGCCGACGCCGCTGTTGAACTGACGCCCGAGGAGCTGCAGGCCGGACTGACCGCCGAGCAGCTGCGCACGCTGGTGGGCCTGGTCGAGTACGACGCCTCCGCCGACCCGTTCCCGGTCACCGCCCAGGACGCGGTCGTCTTCGTGGTCGGCAACGCGACCCAGACGGCGCAGTTCTACCAGGCCGTGTTCGGCATGGAGCTGGTCGCCTACTCCGGCCCGGAGACCGGCCGCCGCGACCGCAAGGCCTTCGTGCTGCGCTCCGGCTCCTGCCGCTTCGTGATCAAGGGCGGCGTGCTGCCGGACAGCCCGCTGCTGGACCACCACCGCCGCCACGGCGACGGCGTCGTCGACCTGGCGATGGAGGTCCCGGACGTGGACAAGTGCATCGAGCACGCCCGCGCCCAGGGCGCGACCATCCTGGAGGAGCCGAACGACGTCTCCGACGAGCACGGCACCGTCCGCCGCGCCGCGATCGCCGCGTACGGCGAGACCCGGCACACCCTGATCGACCGCTCCCGCTACACCGGCCCGTACCTGCCGGGCTACGTCGCCAAGGAGTCCACGGTGGTCCGCCCCGAGGGCGCGCCGAAGCGGCTGTTCCAGGCGCTGGACCACGCGGTGGGCAACGTCGAGCTCGGCAAGATGGACGAGTGGGTGTCGTTCTACAACCGGGTCATGGGCTTCGTGAACATGGCGGAGTTCGTCGGCGACGACATCGCCACCGACTACTCGGCGCTGATGTCGAAGGTCGTCGCCTCCGGCAACCACCGGGTGAAGTTCCCGCTGAACGAGCCCGCGATCGCGAAGAAGAAGTCGCAGATCGACGAGTACCTGGAGTTCTACACCGGCCCGGGCTGCCAGCACATGGCGCTGGCCACCAACGACATCCTCACCACCGTCGACGTGCTGCGCTCGCGCGGCGTCGAGTTCCTGCACACCCCGGACTCCTACTACGACGACCCGGAGCTGCGCGAGCGCATCGGCAAGGTCCGGGTGCCGATCGAGGAGCTGAAGTCGCGCGGCATCCTGGTCGACCGCGACGAGGACGGCTACCTGCTGCAGATCTTCACCAAGCCGATCGGCGACCGGCCCACCGTGTTCTACGAGTTCATCGAGCGGCATGGTTCGCTGGGCTTCGGCAAGGGCAACTTCAAGGCGCTCTTCGAGGCGATCGAGCGCGAGCAGGACCAGCGCGGCAACCTCTGACGGGCAGTAGGAACCAGGGCGACGAGGGAGAAGCGGGACGATGGCGTACTACCGGCAGCTGGGCTCGGTGCCGCCCAAGCGGCACACCCAGCACCGCACCCCCGAAGGGGGCCTCTACTACGAGGAGTTGATGGGTGAGGAGGGGTTCTTCTCGGACTCCTCGCTGCTCTACCACCGGCACATCCCGTCGGCGGTGACGGCCGCCTCGGTGTGGGAGCTGCCGGACCAGTCCACCACCGCGAACCTCCCGCTGCTCCCCCGTCACCTGAAGCTGCACGAGCTGTTCCCCGGCCAGGAGTGGAAGTCCGTCGACGCGGTCACCGGGCGCCGGCTGGTGCTCGGCAACGCGGACGTGCGGATCTCCTACGTGGCGGCCGGCGCGCCCAGCGAGCTGTACCGCAACGGGCTGGGCGACGAGTGCGTGTACGTGGAGTCGGGCGCCGGCGTGCTGGAGTCGGTGTTCGGCACCCTGACGGTCGGCCGGGGCGACTACGTGATCATTCCCCGGGCGACCACCCACCGCTGGGTGCCGACCGGCGACGAGCCGCTGCGCGCCTACTGCATCGAGGCGAACAGCCACATCACCCCGGCCCGCCGCTACCTCTCCAAGTACGGCCAGCTGCTGGAGCACGCCCCGTACTGCGAGCGCGACCTGCGCGGCCCCGAGGGCCCGCTGCTGGTCGACGGCGGCGAGGTGGACGTGCTGGTCAAGCACCGCGGCCCGGGCGGCGTGGCCGGCACCCGCTACACGGTGCCGAACCACCCGTTCGACGTGGTCGGCTGGGACGGCTGCCTGTACCCGTACGCCTTCAACATCGCGGACTTCGAACCGATCACCGGCCGGGTGCACCAGCCGCCGCCGGCCCACCAGGTGTTCGAGGGCAACAACTTCGTGATCTGCAACTTCGTGCCGCGCAAGGTGGACTACCACCCGCTGTCGATCCCCGTCCCGTACTACCACGCGAACGTGGACAGCGACGAGGTGATGTTCTACTGCGGCGGCAACTACGAGGCCCGCAAGGGCTCCGGCATCGGACAGGGGTCGATCTCGCTGCACCCCGGCGGCCACACCCATGGCCCGCAGCCGGGCGCGTACGAGCGCTCGATCGGCGTGGAGTTCTTCGACGAGCTGGCGGTCATGGTGGACACCTTCCGCCCGCTGGAGCTCGGCGAGGCCGCCACCGCCAGCGAGGACCCGAACTACGCGTGGACCTGGGCGAAGCGATGAACGTACCCGAGCTGTACCGGGGGCTGTTCGACGATGCGGCGGTCTTCCCGCCCGGCGACCTGCCGCTGGCCGAGGCCGTCCCCGCGCACCGGGCGCACCGCGCCGCCCGGTACGCGGCGGCGGTCGGCCCGCTGCTCGCGCCGATCGACAAGCTGGCCGAACTCGCACTGCTGGCACCGGAGTTCCCCGTCGTGGTGACGGTGCCGGCGGGCCGGCTGGCGGACGCGGTGAAGGCCGCGGCGGGCCTGCCGCTGGCGGGCGTCGAGTACGTGGCGGGCGAGGACGTGCGGGCGACGGTGGCGGAGCTGGACGCGCTGCTGCCGGACGGCGTCACGGCGGCCGTCGAGGTGCCCCGCACCGGCACGGCGGCCGCGCTGGACGCCCTGGCGGGCACCCGCTACCGGGCCAAGTACCGTACCGGCGGCCTGAGTCACGCGGCGTTCCCGAGCGTCGCCGAACTCGCCGGGTTCCAGCTCGCCTGCGCCGAGCGGGAGTTGCCGTACAAGTGCACGGCGGGCCTGCACAACGCGGTGCGCCACACCGACCTGGGCACCGGCTACGAGCACCACGGCTTCCTCAACGTGCTGCTGGCGGCCGGGAGTTCGGACCTCGACGAGGCCACCGGGCTGCTCGCCGAGCGGGACGGGGCGCGACTGGCGACCGCCGTGCAGTCGCTGACGGAGCACCAGGTCGCCCGGATCCGTTCCGCGTTCACCGCTTTCGGCACCTGTAGCATCGCCGAGCCGCTGGAAGACCTCACCCGACTCGGCCTCCTGGAGATCTCTTGACCACCACCACCTGGCTCGATCTGCCCGCGGACTCGCCGTTCGGCGTGCACAACCTGCCCTACGGCGTGTTCACCGCCGCCGACCGGCCCGGCCGGCGGATCGGCGTCCGGATCGGCGAGCGGGTGCTGGACGCCGGCGCGGCCGCCCGAGCGGTCGGCGCCCCGTCCGACCTGCTCGACGCCGAGACCCTCAACCCGCTGATGGCGTCCGGCCGTTCGTCCTGGCGGGCGGTGCGCGCGGCGCTCACCGAGTGGCTCACCGACCCGGCCCACCGGGCGGCCGTCGAGCCCTGCCTGCTGGAGCTGGCGGACGTCGAGCTGCACCTGCCCGTCGAGGTCGCCGACTACGTCGACTTCTACGCCTCCGAGCACCACGCCACCAACCTGGGCAAGATCTTCCGCCCGGGTTCGGAGCCGCTCACCCCGAACTGGAAGCACCTGCCGATCGGCTACCACGGCCGCTCCGGCACGATCGTGGTCTCCGGCACCCCGGTCACCCGCCCGCACGGCCAGCGCAAGGCCCCCGCCGACCCGGCGCCGACCTTCGGGCCGAGCCGCCGCCTGGACATCGAGGCCGAGGTCGCGTTCGTCGTCGGCACGCCCAGCGCCATGGGCACGCCGGTCGCGCTCGCCGACTTCGCCGAGCACGTCTTCGGCGTCTGCCTGCTCAACGACTGGTCGGCGCGCGACATCCAGGGCTGGGAGTACGTGCCGCTCGGCCCGTTCCTCGGCAAGTCCTTCGCCACCTCGCTCTCCCCCTGGGTGGTGCCGCTGGACGCCCTCCAGCACGCCCGGGTCGCCCCGCCGGCCCGCGACGTGGAGCCGCTGCCGTACCTGGACGACCGCGACGCCGAGCCGTGGGGCCTGGACCTGGCGATCGAGGTGGCCCTCAACGGCCGCACCATCTCCCGTCCGCCGTTCGCCTCCATGTACTGGACGGCCGCCCAGCAGCTGGCCCACCTCACCGCGAACGGCGCCAGCCTGCGCACCGGCGACCTGTACGCCTCCGGCACGGTCTCCGGCCCCGAGCCGGACACCCGGGGCGCGCTGATCGAGCTGACCTGGAACGGCGAGCACCCGCTGAAGTTCCCCGACGGCACCGAGCGCGCCTTCCTGGAGGACGGCGACGAGGTGTCCATCGGCGCCACCGCCCCCGGCCCGGGGGGGCTGCGGGTCGGCTTCGGCGAGGTCACCGGTCGGATCGTCGGCTGATCCTCCGGTAGGGCCACGAGCTGCGGGCGCCGTCAACCGCGCGCCCGCAGCTCGCCGCTGTTCGGGTGAGATTGCGGAGCTCCGGACCCGTCCCCCGCTAGAAGTTGACGCGACCTCACGCGGCCTGTCCCTACCTGTGACAGCCGCGGCCGTTCGTGGACGACTTGCTGCCCGGAGGACCCGATGATGAAGCTGCGCACCCTGGTCTGCGGAGCCGCGCTCGCCGCCGCCAACCTGCTGATGCCCGCCCCGCAGGCCCAGGCGTTCCCGCTCGCCCCGCACCCCGTGAAGCTGTGCGGCTTCGCCCCGCGCCCGGCCGCCCCCACCGGCCCGGTGCTGCTCGCCACCCCGCTGCACCCCTGCTGACCCGGCGGGCCGCGCTCCGCCGACCCTGCCCGCCCGACCGTTTGGACGGGCCCGGTACCGTGCACGGGAAGATCGTCGTACTTTCCTTCCCCCGGACGGGAGCGGTGACAGTCATGGCCTTGGACACCTCGCAGGACGTGCTGGTCGAGCGGATCGGCCGCACCGGCCGCCTCACCCTCAACCGCCCGCGCGCCCTCAACTCCCTCACCCACGCGATGCTGCGGACCGTCCGCGCCGCACTCGACGCCTGGGCCGAGGACGACCGCGTCACCGCCGTCCTGCTCACCGGCGCGGGCGAACGCGGCCTGTGCGCCGGCGGCGACATCCGCGCCATACACGACGACGCCAAGCTCGGCGGCGCCGGCGACCGGGCGTTCTTCCGCGACGAGTACCGGCTCAACGAGCTGGTCTCCCGCTACCCCAAGCCGTACCTGGCGCTGATGGACGGCATCACCATGGGCGGCGGCGTCGGCCTGTCCGGGCACGCCGCGATCCGCGTCGTCACCGAGCGCTCGGCCGTCGCCATGCCCGAGACCCGCATCGGCCTGGTCCCCGACGTCGGCGGCACCCGGCTGCTCGCCCTCGCCCCCGGCGAACTCGGCACCCACCTCGCCCTCACCGCCACCACCATGACCGCCGGCGACGCCCTGTACTGCGGCTTCGCCGACCAATTCGTGCCCTCCTCGGCGCTGCCCACGCTGCTCGCCGCCGACGACCCGGTCGCCGCCCTGCCCCCGCTCACCGGGCCCGCGCCCGCCTCCGCGCTCGCCGAGCGGCGCGAGTGGATCGACCACTGCTACGCAGCCGACACCGTCGAGGAGATCGTCGAACGCCTGCACGCCGCCGGCCTGCCCGAGGCCAAGGAGGCCGCCGAGCAGCTGCTCGCCCACTCCCCCACCATGCTCAAGGTCACCCTCGCCGCGCTGCGCCGGGCCCGCGCCCTGCCCTCGCTGGCCGCCACCCTCGACCAGGAGTACCGCGTCTCCTGCGCCGCCCTCACCCACCCCGACCTGGTCGAGGGCATCCGCGCCCAGGTCGTCGACAAGGACCGCACCCCGCGCTGGAACCCCGCCACGCTCGCCGAGGTGGGGCCCGACGACGTCGCCCGGTTCTTCGCCGTCCCCGAGGGCGGCGACCTGCACCTCGCGGGGTGACCATCGTCTCGCCTGGCGAGACTGGCATCCGGAGCGGTGTTCCGAGATCGTATCCACCGTCAGTGTTCCGCTCAGCGTGGAGAGGATTAGCGGCGATGACCGAGAACGCAGCCGAGTACGAGACGATCCTGGTGGACCGCAAGGGCCGGGTCGGCATCATCACCCTCAACCGGCCCAAGGCGCTCAACGCGCTCAACACCCGGCTGATGACCGAGGTGGTCGCGGCCGCCAAGGCCTTCGACCGCGACCCGGAGATCGGCGCCATGGTGATCACCGGCTCCGAGAAGGCCTTCGCGGCGGGCGCCGACATCAAGGAGATGCAGGACAACCGCTTCCCCGACGTCTACCTCGACGACTGGCTCGGCCCCTGGGACGAGCTCGGCCGCCTGCGCAAGCCCGTGGTCGCCGCGGTGGCCGGCTACGCCCTCGGCGGCGGCTGCGAGTTGGCCATGCTCTGCGACATCCTGATCGCCGCCGACACCGCGAAGTTCGGCCAGCCCGAGATCAAGCTCGGCGTCATCCCCGGCATCGGCGGCTCCCAGCGCCTCACCCGCGCCGTCGGCAAGGCCAAGGCCATGGACCTCTGCCTGACCGGCCGCATGATGCCCGCCGAGGAGGCCGAACGGGCCGGCCTGGTCTCCCGCATCGTCCCCGCCGACCAGCTCCTCACCGAGGCCCTCGACGTCGCCGAAACGGTCGCGGCGATGTCCCTCCCCGCCGCCGTCATGATGAAGGAATCCGTCAACCGCGCCTTCGAGACCACCCTCGCCGAGGGCGTCCGCTTCGAACGCCGCCTCTTCCACGCCGCCTTCGCCACGGCCGACCAGAAGGAAGGCATGTCCGCCTTCGCCGAGAAGCGCCCGGCCTCCTTCACCAACAAGTAGCCACAGCGACGGTCCTGCTCTGCCCTCTGGGGGAGCAGGACCGCCAGCAGCCTCATCTCGTGGGCGACTGGTGCCTCAGAAACCTCAGGGCCTCGCCCGCAGTTCGGCGAAGCTCCTGCTCCTCGTGGGCGGCCACGGCCTGAATCCGCAGCACCGTCTCGGGGTGCTCCGGCCACAGCAACGCGAGGAGCTTGACGGCCTGTACTTTGAGCTCCAGCGGCCGATCACCTTCGAGCGTGGCACCGATCACAGACCACGCCACGTCAGGGAATTGTGCCGCCAGCAGCGCAACGGCGTCCTTGCACACCCATAGGTGAATGTCCGATGCAGCGACACCGGCGATGAGCGAGCAGGCATCGCGACCAGGAAAGGTCTGGCCCAGTATCTGCAACGCACCGCGGCAGACCCCCGGTTCGGGATCGGAGACACCCGCCATGGCAATGGCACGGGTCTCCTCATCGGGCCACCGCTGACCCAACCTCCACAGCGCACCGGCGCGAACCTCCATGTCGATGTCGGAGACGCCCGCCGTGACGACAGCACGAGTCTCCTCGTCAGGCCACCGGTCCGCCAAAACCTCCAAGGCACTGATACGGACCATGGGCTCAGGGTCGGAGACGGCGGCCGTCACCACGGCGCGAGCTCTGCCATCCGGCCACCGCTTCCCCAGCACGTCCAGGGCCCCACAACGAACAAACCACTCGGGGTCGGAAACCGCCACCGTCACCGCAGCGCGGGCCTCCTCGTCCGGCCACCTCTCTCCCAGCACATCCAACGCGCCGTCGCGGACATCCATGTCGACATCGGAGACACTCGCCATGACGACCGCGCGGGCTTCGTCATCCGGCCACCGCTCCCCCAGCACGTCCAACGCACTGACGCGGACGACCGGTTCAGGATCGGAGAGAGCCGCCATCACCACAGCACGGGCCTCCTCGTCCGGCCACCGCTCCCCCAACACCCGCAACGCACCGGCGCGGACATCCATGTCGACATCGGAGACACTCGCCATGACGACCCCGCGGGCTTCGTCATCCGGCCACCGCTCCCCCAGCACGTCCAACGCACTGACGCGGACGACCGGTTCAGGATCGGAGAGAGCCGCCATCACAACAGCACGAGCCTCCTCGTCCGGCCACCGCTCCCCCAACACCCGCAAGGCACTGTCGCGAACGTACACATCAGGATCGGAAGCCGCAGAAGTCATCACCGCAGCGCGAGCCTCCGCATCCGACCACCCCTCTGCCAGCACTCGTAACGCCCTGCTACGAACGACCCATTCGGAATCGGAGAGAGCCGCCATCACAACAGCACGAGCCTCCTCGTCCGGCCACCTCTCCCCCAGCACTTCCAAGGCACCTCTGCGAACCTCCCACTCGGGGTCGGAAACGGCCGCCATCACCACCGTGCGGGCCTCCTCCGGCCACCGCTCCGCGAGTACCTCCAACGCAAAAGTACGCATGCTCGCGTTCCACGGAATACTTGCCTGTCGAATGGACTCAGCCTCGTCCCGACTCAGAACCGCTGCCACTCTGCTGGCCGCGTAGGGGTCATGGACGGTCGATTGCGCGTAGTGCCAGCGTAGGAACCGGTCCCGGTCCGGCCAGAAGCGATCAAACGTCGCGAGAGCCGGAAGCACCTCCTCGACGTCCATGACTCCCGAACGGCTGAGTGCACCAACGAGCGCAGAGACAACAGCGCGGCTCTGCCTGGCGACCGACGATGCCGGATCTCCATTCGGGGAGCCGGATCGGTGGTTGGTCTCATCCACTTCGGCCAGCACCCGGACCGCCAACATCAGCATCGGGGCGTTCCGGCGTCCATCACGCTCTCGATGCCGACCGAGCAGAAGAGCGATGAAGGAAGCGACTTGCCGATGGTTGAGTCCACCGACGACCAGGAGCAGGACCTCGTGCCAGGCGGGGTCCTCTGCGCGGCGGCCCAGGAATTCGAGCAGCTCGTCCCGGCTCATCTCCTCCTGGAAGACCCGCTCTCGGAGGTCCTCGGCTGCGAGGTACTCGAGGAACGCCCGGTGGACGAAGCCGTAGACGCCGTCCCCGAAGTGGGCCAGCAGGAAGTTCCGCACGCGTAGCCGCTCGACGATGTGCTGCGCAGCGATGTCGGTGGCGGACCGCAGGAGGCCCGTCGACTGCTGCAGGAAGTCACTGATCAGGCCGGTCAGTTGCGCGTGCTTGAGGTAGGTGCCGCCCGGGTTCTCCGCGCCCTCCTGCATGTGCCGGGCGATGCGTTGCAGAAGCTTTCGGCGGTTGCGGGGCTCCAGCCACTCCAGCGCCTCGACCGCTCCGCTCGATGCCGGGGGGTGCGGCGTGAGGAACTTGGCCCCGCTGTCCCACTGTTCGGTGAGCACGTCCACGGCATGGGCGTAGACCTCGCGTCGCTCCCGGGGGATCGTCCGCCCGAGGCCGACGGAGGCGAGGATGGTCAACAGCAGTGGGTTGCCCGCGAGTTCGGCCACGGCCCGCACCCCGCGCACCGCGCCCGACAGCCGCTGGGTCAGCTGCGCGGACAGCGAGGGCTTCTCGGGGTGCGCGGCGGCGTACCAGCGGTGGATGAACTCTTCCACCTGCGGGCGGGTCAGATCCTGGAGCATCACCTGGGTGAATCCGGCAGCGGCGAAGTCGTTGGCCCGGTAGCCGAACTCCCGCGACGTGACCACCACCCGCGTCTGCGGATGGGCGGCGGCGAAGGCGGTGATCCGCCGGGCGGTCTCGGCCCGCACCTTGGGATCGAAGATCTCGTCGAGGCCGTCGAAGAACACCAACGCCCGCCCGCTGACGAGCAGTTCGTCGAGGAGGGGCCGGGTGAGGCCCATCCGGTCCTCGTCGTTCGCGTGCTCCAGGAAGTCCTCCAGGCTGCGATCCCGCCACCGCTGCTCCGCGAAGTGCCGAAGCTCCACCACCACCGGTGCCAGCCCGGTCAGGGGAGCGAGTTCGGGCGGCACATCGTCGGCCGCGCCGGCCAGCGCGAGCGCCACGTACTTCGACAGCGTCGACTTCCCGGCGCCGGGATCGCCCAGAACCACCAGTCGCCGTCCGGGCTCGCTCGCCAGGATCTCCAGCACGGAGCGGGCAGGCTGGGAGTGGTACGAGGTACGCAACTTGGCGGCCTCGTCCGCGGCCAGCCCGGGCGGCAGTTCACTGTCCGACGCCCGGTCGGCGAAGAGGAGTCGACGCACCTCGCCCGGGACGTGGGACAGGTACCCGCGGCACTGCTGCGGCATGAAGACCTGCCGGATCTCGATCGCCGGCTGTTCACCCGCCCGGCTGGTGTGGCCCAGGACGTCGAGGTTCAGCCGTCGGTGTACCTCGCGGACCCGCTTCAGGTAGGCCTTCACCGCGGCCGAGTGCGGGGCGACCAGGGCTGCTGTCTCCGTGCGGACGGCGCGTTCCGCCCTCGCGTCGTCCAGCAGGCGCCGCCAACGGGCGCCCTGGGCGCGCATCCACCGGTGATCCACCTTGCCCGAGTCGGTCAGGGAGGCGACTCCGGCCCACGAGGACCACACCGCCACCACTGCCAGCAGCACATCCGGTCTGTGCGGAATCCGCGCCCGGGCGGCCCGCTCGTCCGGGGGCAGCCACTCGCTGATCCGCTGGCCGGCGAAGGTGGCCGTATCGGGGAGTCCGGTGGCTCGAACGGCCTTCTGGAGGTCGGTCTGGCTGCATGTGCGGTTCGCGCGCCTCTTGAAGCCCTGCTCGGCCTCGTCCCGCAGCCCCGTCAGCGCCAATCGCAGCGCCAGCTTCTTGGGCCCCATCTCCAACGGTCGTCTCCCCACCCACCGGACCTGTCGTTGATGAGCAGCGTAGAGGTGTCGACGGCGCGCAAAAGCCGGGCAGGGCTTCTAGCCTGGGGGGATGGCGGACGCTCCGCTCCCCGCGTGGGTCAAGGTCCTCGGCTGGTCCGGTGTCGCCGGGCTGATCTACCTGCTGATCTGTGCGGTGAGCGTCATCAGCCACGGCTTCGCGGGGCTGGGCGGCGAGGCGGCGCACACGCTGTTCGCGTTCGCGGCGAATCCGTGGGTCGGGTTGAGCGTCGGGGTGCTGGGGACGGTGCTGATCCAGTCGTCGACCACCACGACGGCGATCGCGGTGACGGCGGTGGGGTCGGGGGCGCTGCCGATCGAGGGCGCGATTCCGATCATTCTGGGCGCGAACGTCGGGACGACGGTGACGACGAGCCTGGTCGCGCTGACCTTCCTCGGCAACCGCACGGAGTTCCGCCGGGCGCTGGGCGCCTCGACCGTCCACGACTTCTACAACTGGCTGGCGCTGCTGATCTTCTTCCCGGTCGAGCTGCTCTGGCACCCGCTGAAGCACCTCAGCGGGGCGCTCACCGACGCGCTGTACGGCACCGACTGGCTGCCGAATCCCGCGCACTTCAACGTCGTGCGGGCGGTCACCAGGCCGGTGGAGCAGGCGGTGATCCACGCGACCTCGCACCTTGCGGGCACCCTCGGGCCGCTGTTCACCATCGTGGTCGGCGCGGGGCTGATCCTGGTCGCGGTGCGCTACCTGGGCAAGCTGCTCAAGCTGCTGATGGTGGGCCGGGCCCGCGACGCGCTGATCCGGGCCGTCGGGCGCAACGAGTACCTGGCGATGGCGTCCGGCATGGGGGTGACGGTCGTGACGCAGTCGTCGACCATCACCACCTCCGTGTTGGTGCCGTTCGCCGGGGCGGGCATCCTGACGCCCGCGCAGATCTATCCGGTGGTGGTCGGCTCGAACCTCGGCACCACGTTCACCGTGGTCTTCGCGGCGTTCGCGGGCGTCGGGCCGGACGCGAAGATCGGCTTGCAGGCGGCGTTCGTGCACCTGATCTACAACGTCTTCTCGATCGTCGCGATCTACGTGATCCCGCTGCTGCGGCCGGTGCCGCTGTACTGCGCCGAGAACCTGGCCCGCCTCGCCGCCGGGCGCCGCTGGGTGCTGGGCGTCTACCTCGGCACCGTCTTCCTCCTGCTGCCCGCGCTGGTCATCGTGCTGGTGGGCGTGGTGTGAGGGTCACTCGCGGGTGAACTCGACCACCCGGTTGTCCCGGTCGACGTCCAGGTGGTACCAGCCGGTGTCGTCCTTCCAGGTGAAGCGCCAGGAGGAGCCGTGCGGGGCGGACTGCGATCGGTCCGTGCCGGGGCGGCCCGGGGCCCACTGGGCGAGGAAGCGGTCCGCCGCCGCCCGGGCCTGCTGCTCGGTGGCCGGGTCCGGGGCGGGGCCGGGCTCGGAGAAGCCCCTCACGTCGAGCAGCCGACCGGACGGCCAGTCCAGGGTGAAGGACAGCTTCTCGCCGGTGACGCTCACCCGCTCGATCCCCGGCCCCGAGACCAGCCACTGCACGGCCGCCACCCGCTCCCCCGGCCCGAAGAGCAACTCCGCGTCGCGGAGCGCCAGTTCACGCTGCTGGGCGGTGGCCGGGGAGGCGCCGCTGGCGACCGTCGGCTCCAGCACCATCGTCTGGACCAGCAGTACCGGCACCCCGAGCGTCACCGCCAGCGCGCCGCCGAACGCCAACTCCCGCCCGCCGGGCCGGATCCGGCGGCGCCGGGCGAGGCGCACCGCGCAGCCCAGCAGCACGCCGGCCAGGCCGCCGATCGCGTTGGCGGCCAGGTCGCCGCTGTCGCAGGCGCGGCCGATCCCGGGGAGCAGGCCCTGCACGGACTCGGTGGCCCCGGTCAGCACGAGGACGCCGATCGCCACCGCCGTGGGCCGGCCGAGGGCGAGGACGCCGAACAGGCCGATCGGGACGAACATCAGCAGGTTGAGCTGCCCCTGGGCGCCCTGCAGGGTGAAGGCGAGGTCGGCGCCCCGGGTGCAGTACGCGTCCCGCGCGCCGGACTGCCCGGTGGGGAACAGGGTGGCGACGAGCTCCCCGGCGAGCGCGGCGCCCAGCAGCACGGTGGGCCAGCGCGGCAGTTCGCGCCGGGCGGCGAGCCACCACCCGGCGGCGCCGAGCAGCAGGGCCACCACCAGGAAGGCCGGTATCAGCCCCCCGTTCCCGTTCAGGATTGCGCCGATCACTGATGCTCCGTCAACTCAGCAGTGGACGAGCCGAATTGGCTCACGAACTACTGGATGATACGGGCCAGCCCGGCCCGGGTCGCCGCGATCACGATACGGTCGCCGGGGACGAGGCGGCGGGAGCGGTCGGCGAAGTTCCACTGGTAGGCGTCGGCGCGGCGGTGCAGGCGGACGGCGACCACCCGGACGCCGCCGGCGGACTCCAGGTCGCCGACGTTGCGGCCCTCCAGCGCGGAGCCCTCCTCGACGGTGAGTTCGGCGACCAGCAGGACGTGCCGGAACACCGAGAGGGTGCCGAGCACCTCGCGGCCCATCAGCGCGGCGGCGAACGCGGGCGCGGCCAGGTAGGAGACCGAGCGGGAGGCGACGTTGCCGAGGGTGGCGTACACGTGGTGGGCGAAGTCGTCGTCGAACAGCCGGACCACGATGCGGACTTCGGGCCGGACGGCGCGGGCTTCGAGGGCGGCTTCGAGGTTGGCGGCGTCGTCGGAGGTGACGGCGGCGACGGCCCGGGCGTGCTTGACGCGGGCCTGCTTGAGCTGCGCTTCGAGGGGGCCCTCGCCGATCAGGACGGGGATGCCGAGGGCGCGGGCGGCGGCGATGCCGCGGGCCTGCGGGTCGCGTTCGAGGCAGACCACGGGCAGGCCGGTGGCGTGCACCAGGGTGGCGACGCGGGTGCCGACGTTGCCGAGGCCGACCACGATGACGTGGTCGCGGGTGCGGGCGCCGGGCGGGCGGGGCAGGCCGCGGCGGCCGCTGGCGAGGGCCTCGACGGCGATGGCGGTGACCAGCGGAACGAAGGTGATGCCGCAGAAGGTGATCAGGACCTGGGCGGCGCGCGCCCACGGGTCGCCGAGGGCCTGCTCGCCGGGCAGGTCGGGCTGGGCGGCGCCGGCGGCGTCCAGCAGGGTGGAGTAGAGCGTCCAGCCGAGGCCGGGCGGGTGCTCGGTGCGGAAGTAGAGCACCGCGGCGCCGACCACGATCGCGGCGAAGGCGGTGATCAGGATCATCCGCAGCCGGGTGTTGGTGAAGTACTTGAGGCTGTCCAGCAGCCACCACTTGATCCGCTTGCGCAGCGGCTGGCGCAGCGCGGGTTCGTTGTCGAGCGGTTGCAGGGCGGCGAGTCCGCCGGGTTCGCGGGCGGGGGCGAGGTCGGGGCGGCCGAGTTCGATGGGGCCTTCGCCGCTGCCGAAGCGTTCGGCGATGCGGATGAAGTCGGCGGCGCGGCCGCCGGTGTCGGGCAGCAGGCGCAGCCGGGTGAGGTCCTGGCGGTCGATGCGGTCGGCGACCAGGCAGATCTGGTTGGTGTGGATGTCTTCGTCGTAGGCGACGTAGAGGTGGCGTCCGCCGACCTCGACGGAGTGCGGGCGGCCGAGGGCGCCGTTGGCGAAGGCGGGGGCGGCGGTGGCGGAGGCGGAGAGTGCGGCGCAGTTGGGGAGGAGTTTCTCCAGGTGTTCGCCGAGGCGCTGGTTGAAGATCCGCAGCACGATCCGGACGCCGTGGTTGCGGTTCTCGGCGGCGAGCGCGGCGTGGATGTTCTCCTGGTCGGTGCCGTCCATCAGGGCGATGCCGCGGGCGCGTTCGACGCCGGCCGCGCCGAGGGCTTCGCCGGTGAGGGTGGAGTACTCGAGGACGGCGGCGACGCCGGGGAGGGCGGCGATGGCGGGGCCGTGCTCGCGGGAGCGGTCGGGCACCACGGCGACCACCGGTACTTCGTACTGCTGGGTGAGTTCGAGGATCAGGCGGTGGGCGAGCGAGTTCCCGCCGCAGACGATGTAGTGCCCTTCGATGCTGCCGCCGTCGACCGTTGCGGTCGGTGGGCTCCCCCGCCCCTGATCCGTCATAGCGTCAGATGGTAGACGGCCCGTCAGGACGGGCGGGTGAACAGTCGGTATCGGATCCGGGTGCGGAAGCGGTGGCGGAGGCTCCTGCGGAAGCGGTGGCGGAGGCTCCTGCGGGAGCGGCGGGGGAGGTTCACCCGTTCGGTGGAATCCACCGTGCTCTGCGAGGGGCCGGGCGTCGAGGCTGATGGGTGATCCCTGTCCCGCGACGGCACCTCGGAGGAGCCATGGCAGAGCCTTATCGGACCGACGACCGTCCCGGTGCGATCGGTCCGTTCCAGCAACTGGCGCGGCTGGCCTGGCAGGTGGTGCTGCTGGGCGGTCTGATCTCGTTGGCGCTGGGGGTGGTGGTGCTGGCCTGGCCGAAGCAGACGCTGTGGGTGGTGGGGGTGCTGTTCGGCCTGTACCTGCTGGTGATCGGCATCGTGCAGTTGGTCGCGGCGTTCGGCACGCACGTCTCGACGGCGCTGCGGGTGCTGGCGTTCGTCAGCGGCGCGATCTGTGTGCTGCTGGGTCTGCTGTGCTTCCGCTCGGCGGCGCAGTCGATCCTGCTGCTGGCGCTGTGGATCGGCATCGGCTGGCTGTTCCGCGGGATCACGCATCTGGCGGCGGTGGTGTCCGACCCGATGATGCCGGCCCGGGGCTGGCAGGGGTTCATCGCGGTGCTGAACCTGCTGGCGGGCATCCTGCTGATGGTGTGGCCGGCCCATTCGATCACCGCGCTGGCGATCCTGGCGGGCTGCGGGCTGGTGGTGCTCGGGCTGACCGAGGTGGTGGCGGCGCTGCGCATCCGCAGCGGCGCGAAGCTGTACCCGCGCGAACTCTGAGGCCGAGCGGGCCCGCCCGGCTCCGGGCGGGCCCGAGGCGCCCTCCGGCTACTGGGCGGGGGCGGGCTGTTCGGGGGCCAGTGAGTTGCCGGCCGGGATGCGGCCGCAGTCGCTGGGGGCGGCCTTCCCGGCGAACCGGTCGTTCAGGTAGGCCACGGCGGTGGGCGCCCACGGGACGGCCGCGCCGAGGTGGCTGAGCAGGTCGTACTGCTGGTAGGCGATCCGCCCGTTGCCGGTGGCGCAGTACTGCCGGGCCAGGGCGCGGACGTCGCCGGCCACCATCACGCCGTCGCCGGTGCCGATGCCCGGCAGGTTGCCGAAGGTGCCTTCCAGGACGCCGGCGTTGCCCTGCGCAAGGTAGCCGGGGACGGTGGGGGTGGGGGCCGAGCCGAGGTTGACGCGGTTGACGGCGGTCAGGAACGCGGGGACGGAGTTCGGGTCGGCGTACTGCGGCTTGGCGAGCTTCTTCCAGGTCAGGCCGGGGTACTGGCCGAGCGCGTTGACGATGGACGCGTCCTGCAGCTTCGCGTACACCTGCTTGCCGTAGTCGCTGAGGTACGGCGTCAGGTCGAGGTCGTAGGCGCGGGCGACGCCGACGACGGCCATCGGGACGACGCCGGCCCAGACCGTGCTGCCGTCCACGTACTTGAGGTTGTGCGCGGGGTCGACCAGCAGGCCGCCCTCGGCGAAGCCGACCAGGCGGCGGTTGACGTCGGGGGCGTAGCCGGGGGCGAGGGCGGCGGCCCAGTTGGTGGCGATCGCGCCGCCGGAGTAGCCGAGCAGGCCGAACCGGGTGTCGGCGTTCATGCCGGTCGCCGGGGAGGCGGAGACGGCGCGGATCGAGTCGAGGGTGTTGGTGCCGTACTCGGGCCCGGCGGCGAAGTCGGCGCGCTGCCCCTCGGTGTCGGGGATCACCACGTCGTAGCCCTGGAGGACGAACGGCACCACGAACAGCGCCTCCGCGTTGGGGATCGCCCCGCCCAGCGTGAGGCCGCCGGCGATCGCCCGGGACGGGGAGTCCGCCGGGTTCAGCGAGTCGTAGAACGACTGGTACGACACCGCCCTGGACCCGTCGCTGCCCAGCCCGCGCACCACGGTGGTCACCCCGGCGGACGGGCGGCCCTGCGCGTCGGTGGTGCGGAACAGCAGCTGCACGGCCGGCACCGGGGTCGGGATGCCCAGCAGGTGGTACGACAGGGTGCGGGTCTTGAGGACGGTGCCGGGGGCGAACGAGGACAGCGGGGTGCTGCCGTCGTAGCTGTAGAAGGCGTCGGGCGACGCGGCGGCGGAGGCGGTGACCGCGGGGGCCGCAGTGGCGACGACGGCCGCGGCGAGCGCGGCGGCGAGGGTCCGGGCGACGGCTCGGTACATGGCTCTCCCGTTTCTGGCGTGGGGGACGGGGCGCACAGGGGTGGTGGGATCCCGCGAGTTACCTACGGGTAGGTAACCTGCGGAAAACCATCATGGACGCGTCGCCCCGCCACGTCGCCGGGCCGCTGCACAGAGATTCGCGAGGTGGATTGTGACCGCACCCAACGACCAACCCACCTCCCCCGCACCGGAGTTCGGCGGCACCCCGGTCCATCTGCGGCTGCTCGCCCTGGCCCCCGGGCTGGCCGCCGACGTGATGGCCCGGCTGCTCGACCAGCTCCCCGCCTACCACGCGCTGCCGCCCGAGCAGCTGCGCGCCGAGATCACCCGGCAGGTGGAGCGCGGCATCCGGGCGTTCGTCGAGGTGCTGCGCGGCGGACAGCCGCCCGGCGAGGACGAGCTCGCCCGCATCCGCGAGTCGTCCGCGCGCCGGGCCGACGAGGGCGTCCCGCTGGAGTCCGTGGTCGGCGCGTACCACCTCGGCGCGCAGCTCTGCGCCGCCCGGCTGCTCGCCGAGGCCGACCCCGACGACCTGCCCGACGTCGCCACCGCCCAGGACCGGCTGCTCGGCTGGCTGCGCGCCGTCAGCTGCGCGGTCGCCGCCGGCTACGTGCAGGAACGGCAGGCCGCGCTCGGCGACGAGCACGTGGCCCGGCAGGCCCTGCTCTCCCGCCTGCTGGAGGGCGGCGACCCGCGCGCGGCCGCCGACCGGGCCGGCATCCGCCTCCCGGCCCACTACCTCGTCCTCTCCCTCGCCGTCGGCCCGCACCCCGACGAGTCCCGCCCCGGCGTCAACCGGGCGGTCGCCGCCCGCCGCAAACTCCGCCGCCTGCGCGCCGAGTTGGAGCGCCGCCAGGTGGACGGCGCCCCGCTCTGCGCCCTCGCGGCGGACGGCGGGACGGTGCTCCTCCCCGCCGCCGGCCCGCTCGACCGGGACGCGCTGACCGCACTCGTCGACCGCCTCGCCCGCGCCTGCGGCGCGCCGCTGACCGCCGGGGCGGCCACCGCCGTGCCCGCCGCGGTGGCCGACGCCGCCCGGCTCGCCGACGAGATCCGCCGCCTCGCCGCCGCCACCGGACGCGGCCCCGGCCCGCACCTGCTCGACGACGTCCTGCTCGCCTACCAGCTCAGCCGTCCCGGCCCCGCCCGCGACGCCCTCGCCGCGAAACTCGCCCCGCTCGCCGACCGCCCCGAACTGCTCGACACCCTCCGCGCCTTCCTCACCCACCACCTCGACCGCCGCCGCACCGCCGCCCACCTGCTCGTCCACCCGAACACCGTCGACTACCGCCTGCGCCGCACCGCCGCCCTCACCGGCCTGAACCCCACCCGCACCCCCGACCTGCTCACCCTGCACGCCGCCCTGACCGCCCACGACACCGCCACCCCGTGACCGGCCGCACCGCAGGTGCTGCGCACAGGAGTTGACGGCCCGCCGCCCCCGCCGACCGGCTGCCCGTCAGGCCGCCGCCGTCACGCCCGCGACCGCCAGCAGCAGGACGGCGGAGACCGCGGAGAGCCGGCGGGCGGCCGTCGGGGTGCCGCCGAGGCGGCCGGCCAGGCGGGCGGCGGTGAGCGCCACGGCGGTGTAGACGGCCGCGCAGCACAGGACGTTGACGGCGCCGAGCGCGGCGACCTGCGCGCCGACGGGCAGCGCGGCGCCGGGGGTGACGAACTGCGGGACGAGCGAGAGGTAGAGCAACAGGCCCTTGGGGTTGAGCAGCGCGGTGAGCAGCGACTGCCGCAGCACGACGGAGGTGGGCTGGGGCCGGGCGGCGGCGAGGGCGGCGCTGCGGCCGGTGCGGCGCAGGCCGATCAGCATGGTGACGGCGAGGAACGCCAGGTAGCCCGCGCCGGCCAGACGGAGCGCGGGGAGCAGCGCGGGCACCGCGCGGAGCGCGGCGGCGAGGCCGGCGGCGGAGAGCAGGGTGTGGACGGCGTACCCGGCGCAGACTCCGGCGACGGCGGTGAGGGCGGCGGCGCGGCCCTGGCCGAGGCCGCGGGCGGCGATGTAGAGCCAGTCCGGTCCGGGGGTGCAGACCAGGAGCAGGTCCACTCCGAGGAAGAGCAGCAGGGTGTGCGGGTCCATGGGTGGGCCTTCGTTTCGCAGCGGTCCGGGGTCGTCCAGGACGCTATCCGGGGGCGGCGAGCAGCCGATGTCCCGTTTTCGCTGGTCAGGTCGCTCGTGGGGCAGAATGTTGCGCCATGGACCGCCTCGACCGCAGAATCCTCCACGAGCTCCAGCAGGAAGGCCGGCTGACCAATGCCGAACTCGCCGACCGGGTGGGGCTGACGCCGTCGCCGTGTCTGCGCCGGGTGCGGCAGTTGGAGCAGCAGGGCGTGATCCGCGGGTACCGGGCGCAGTTGGATCCGGTGGCGGTTGGGCGCGGGTTCCAGCCGTTCGTGACAGTGGTGATGCGGCACGAGGACCGCACGACGGTGGCCGAGTTCGAGCGTCGGGTGGCGGAGCTGCCGGAGGTGGTGGAGGCGCACCGGCTGTTCGGCGACCCGGACTACCTGCTGCGGGTGGCGGTCGCGGACCTGGCGGCGTACGAGCGGTTCGTCACGGATGTGCTGTCGGGGCTGCCGGGCATCGCGCAGGTGCACTCGCACCTGACGATGAAGCAGGTGAAGGCGGACGGCGGGATTCCGGTGCAGCGGGGCTGAGCGGTCAGTCGCCGGGGAGGGCGTCGAGGCGGCGCAGCGAGTGGTAGTGGGCGACGGTCGGCGGGTGTTCGAGTTCGTGGAGCTCGCCCTCGGCCCACACGGGGCGGATCTTCCACATCGGGCCGGCGTAGGCGCGCAGGGCTTCCTCGTCCCGCCACCGGGTGATCATCTGGACGCGGTGGTCGTCGTCGGCGAGGGCGCGCAGCAGTTCGCCGCCGAGGAAGCCGTCCCAGCGGTCGAACTCCGGCAGGACGGTCGAGGCGAGTCGGGCGCAGAACTCCTCGACCCGCAGGGGGGAGACGTGCGCCTCCCAGATTCGGATGATCATCTCGGCCTCCTCGGCTGAACCCGGGCCCGCCCGACCATTATCGATCCGTCGCGCCCGGGCGGTAGCCGTTCGGACCGCCGCCGATTGCCGCCGGTGCGCGCCGGGCCAAGACTCGGCGGTGGACCCGTACGGCGAGAGGAGCCCGACATGGCGGTCTGCGTGGTGTGCCAGAACGACTACTGGCTGTCCTTCGAGATCAAGACGATCACCGGTGACACCTACGTCTTCGACAGTTTCGAGTGCGCGATGGAGAAGCTGGCCCCGCGCTGCGAGCAGTGCTCGGTGCGGATCGTCGGCCACGGCGTGGAGGTCGCGGGGCGGTTCTTCTGCTGCGCCAACTGCGCCCGCGCGAACAGCGTGCTCGGCGCGGAGGTCCGCGACGCGGTGGGCGCCCACCCGGGCTGACCTGCGGCGTTCCACAGGACGGAGGGGCGGTCGCCGGTGTCGGCGCCCGCCCCTCGCGCACGGGGTCAGAAGGTGAAGCGCAGCGTGCGCACCCGGTGGTCGAAGGACGACGGGACGAGTTCCGGCTCGGCGGTGGAGCGGATGGCGGGCAGCCGGGTGAACAGTTCGCGCAGCACCGTGCGCATCTCCTGGCGGGCCAGGTGCGCGCCGAGGCAGAAGTGCGGGCCGCCGCCGCCGAAGCCGAGGTGCGGGTTGGGCGAGCGGGTGATGTCGAAGGCGTCGGCGCGGTCGAAGACGGCTTCGTCGCGGTTGGCGGAGCCGTAGAACAGCACCACCTTGTCGCCGGCGGCGAGCCGGATCCCGGACAGTTTGTGGTCGACGGCGACGGTGCGCCGGAACTGCACGATCGGCGTCGAGTGGCGGACGATCTCCTCGACCGCGCCGCCCAGGTGCGCGTCCAGGTCGCCGAGCAGCAGTTCGCGCTGCTCGGGGTGGACGGTCAGCAGGTGCAGGCCGTGGGCGAGCGCGTTGCGGGTGGTCTCGACGCCGGCGACCAGCAGCAGCGAGAAGAACGCGCCGAGCTCGCGGGAGCCGAGGCGGCGGCCGTCCACGTCGGCGGTGACCAGGGCGGAGATCAGGTCGCCGGTGGGGCGGCGGCGGCGTTCGCGGCCGAGCGCGGCCACCGTCAGGTGCATCGCGGCCAGCGCGTGCAGCCCCCGGCCGGGGACCCGCAGGCCGCGCCGGGTGACGCCGGCCGCCGCCGCGGCCCGGTTGATCCGGGCCAGGATGGCGCGGCGCTGCTCCTCGGGGATGCCCATCATCGAGCAGATCACCTGGTACGGGAGCTCCCCGGCGACGGCGGCGACGAAGTCGGTGGGGCGTTCGCGCTCCAGCCGGTCGACCAGGCGGGCGGCGGTACGGGCGATGTCCTGCTCGGCCTCGGCGAGCAGGCGCGGGGTGAACGCCCGGCCGACCACCCGGCGCAGGTCGGCGTGCTGCGGGTCGTCGAGGTTGACCATCGAGTCGCCGAACACCGCCCGCACCCAGCGGGCGGGTTCCGGCGAGGTCACTCCCGGCCCCGAGAGGTACACCTCGGGCGACCGGCTGGCGGTCATCACGTCGGCGTGCCGCACCAGCGCCCAGCAGCGCCGCCCCGTCGCCCGGTCGGTGAAGGCCACCGGTCCCGGGCGCTCCCGCAGGCGGGCGAACGCCTCGGCGCGCAACTTCTCGGGGAGCCGCCAGAACGCGGGGTCGCCGAGGTCAATGCCGCGCGGGGCGGCGTCCACGGATACGGGCATGGGGACGTTATCGCGCAGTCGGTGACGCTACGTCAAATCGCCGTAGCGGTCGGTGAGCGCGGTCCGTCAGCCCTGCCGGGGGTCCGACGGGTACGGCTGCTGGTACGGGTTCTGCGGGTACGGCTGCTGGTAGGGGTTCTGCGGGTAGGGCTGCTGCTGGTACGGGTGCTGCTGATAGGGGTACCCGGGGTGTCCGCCGTCCGGGTCAGCGCCGTATCCGCCGGGGTTGCCGTAGCCCTCGGAGCCCTCGGCGTGGTCGGCCCCGTCGGCGTCGTCGGACGGGCCGTCGGCGGGCTCCTCGTGCGGGGCGAGCTCGCGGGCCAGCAGGGTCGCGCCGGCCACCGCGCCGGGCATGGCCAGCACGGTCAGCACCGGGATCAGGAACAGCAGCACCAGTCCGGTGCCGAAGCCGACCGCCAGCGAGGTCCGCGAGCGCAGCAGGCGCAGCCGCTCCTTCTGGTTCAGGCCGCGCTTCTGCAGGGGCGTGCCGGTCAGTTCGACGGTCAGGAAGAAGCCGGAGACGCAGACGGCGACCACCGGGACGACGGTCTGGCCGACCACCGGGATGAAACCGCACAGGAACAGCACGATGCCGAGGCCCGCGGCGCGCAGCAGCACCGCCAGGCTGTCCTTGAGGCCGATCCACAGCTCGCGCCACAGCGGCAGGTCGGGGCCCTGGGGGCCGCCGCCCTCGGTCTCCTCGACCTTGTCGGACAGCGACTCGTAGAAGGGCTCGCCGATCAGCAGAGTCACGGCGGTGAAGGTGAGCATGGCGAGCATCCCGCCGATGCCGACCGCCGCCGCACCGACCGCCACCCGGACGGCTCCGCGCCACAGGTCCGACCAGTCGTCGGCGAAGGGTGTCGCCCAGGCGGCGAGGTCACCCGCGTAGACGATCAGCACGGCCAGTGCGGCCAGGTATCCGACCAGGGTGATCAGGGCAGGGATCATGCCGAAGCCCCACCAGCGGCCGTGCCGCGCCACCCACCGTTGTCCGTTGAACAGGAATCGCAGTCCCGCCCCGAAATCTCGCATCCCCGCACCTTAAAGGAACCGTCAAAGCCATGGGCCACCCGGCCCGTTCCGGCCCCGACCGAGGCGCGGCCGGCAAGGCGATGGTCAGGGCCCCCACAGCACCGGCACGAAGGCGGAGACCACTACTGGGGACGAGACCGGACCGAGACCGGTGACGAGCCGAAGGAACCGTCAGAGCCGCAGGTCACCCGGTCGGTTCTGGCCCCCGCCAAGGCGCGGCCGACGGCAGCCGGCGAGGCGATGGCCAGGGACCCACAGCACCGGCACGAAAGCGGAGACCACGCCTGGGGACAAGACCGGACCGAGACCGGTGACGAGCCGAAGGAACCATCAAAGCCACAGGTCACCCAGCCCGTTCTGGCCCCGGCCGAGGCGATGGCCCGAGCCCCTCAACACCGGCACGCGGACGGCGGCGAGGGCGGAGACCACGACCGCGGACAGGACCAGACCGAGACCGGTGACGAGCCGAAGGAACCATCAAAGCCACAGGTCACCCGCTCCGATCCGGCCGACGGCGGCCGGCGAGGCGGTGGCCAGGGCCCCACAGCGCCGGCACGAGGGCGGAGACCACTACTGGGGACGGGACCGGACCGAGGCCGGTGACGAGGCGAAGGAACCATCAAAGCCGTAGGTCACCCGCTCCGATCCGGCCGCCGCCGAGCCGGGCCGAGGCGTGGCCGACGGCGACCGAGGCGCCCAGGGTGGCGGTGGCCAGGGTGCCCCACAGCAAGGGTTGGCCGACGGCGGCGAGGGCGGTGATCACGGCCGGGGAGAGGGCCAGGCCGAGGCCGGTGGAGAGCTGGAGGCGGGCCAGCGCGCGGCCCAGCAGCGGCGCCGGGGCCAGCGCGGTGACCAGGGCGGTGGCGCTGCCCGCGTACAGGATCTCGCCGAGCGTGCAGGGCACCGAGACCAGCGCCACGGCGAGCGGCCCGAACGGGACGGCCGCCAGGAAGCCCAGGTAGCTCGCGGCCAGCACCGCGCCGGACAGCGCCAGCACCGTCCCGCGCGACCAGCGGGCCGCCGCCCAGGCGGTGAGCGGCACCTGGAGGGCGACCACCAGCACCGTGTTGGCCACGAACACCGCCGCCGACCAGGCCGGGGAGGCGTGCAGGACGGTCACCAGGACCAGCGGCAGCGCCACCTCGGGCACGTTCAGGCAGAACACGTACACCACGTTGGCCACCAGCACGGTGCCCAGCGCGGGCCCGGCGCCGTCCGCGCGCTCCGCCCTCCGGGCGGCGGGGGCGGCCGTCACCCGCACCGAGCGGGCCAGCAGCGCCGCGGCCAGGAACCCAGCACCGGAGACCGCCGCGAGGGCCCGCAGCGCCGGTGCGCCGCCGCTCAGGCAGACGGTGGCGAGCAGCGCGCCCACGCCGAGGCCCGCGTTGCGGACGGCCCGGCCGGCGGCGAGCGCGGCGTCCCGCAGGCGGCCCTCGACGAGGGTGGCGACCAGCGCGGCGTGGGCGGCGGGCCAGGCCTGGTTGCCGATGCCGAGGATCAGCGCCGCCAGCGCGAACAGCACGGCGCTCCCGCGCGGCGCGGCCAGCAGCACGGCGACGCCCGCGACCCGCACCAGCATGGACGCCGCCACGGCGGTGCTGCGCGCGCCCCGGTCCAGCCAGCGTCCCAGCGGCGGCATCGCGGCCAGCCCGGCGACGATGCCGACCGTCATCGCCAGGCCGGTGGCGGCCGCGCCCAGGCCCAGCACAGTGATGCCGTACAGCAGCAGGAACGGCCGCAGCAGGCCGGTGCCGAGGGCGTCCACGGCCAGCGCCACCGCGTAGCGCGCCCCGCCGCTCGCCGCCACGAGTTGGCGCGGCGTCGGGCGGGGCATGGTGATCGTCGTCATGGCGCCCACGGTTCTCGTCCGGGCGGCGCGGGTCACGCGAGTTGACGTTCCCCGTCAATCGGGGTGGGCGGGTCGGGCCGGCGGCGCGCGGAGTGCGCCGGGGGCGCGCGGGGGCGTGGGGATGCGCTCTCGACGGGTGGCGGGCGGCGGGCCATTCTCGACCTGGTCACCCCCACCCGCGTGAAGGAGCCCTCGTGGAGCGTCAGTTGGACAACCGGCCGGCCCCGCTGAACCACCCGCTGAAGTGCCCGGTCGACCGGCCGATGCTCGTCCTGGACCCCACCGGGCGGGCCCGTGACGCCGAGAGCGCCGAGCTGATCGAACGCGGCCCCGCCGTCCCCGCCGACCTGCTCGGGGTGCAGGTCTGGGCGGTCTCCGACCCCGACCTGCTGGAGGACCTGCTCAAGGACCCCAGGATCGCCAAGAACGGCCAGCGGCACTGGCCCGACTACGAACCGGTCGCGGCCGGCTGGCCGCTCGCCCTGTGGGTGACGGCCCGCAACATGTTCTCCTCCGACGGCGAGGACCACCGCCGCCTGCGCCGCCTGGTCAGCGCCGCCTTCACGCCCCGCCAGGTCGCCGCCCTCGGCGAGCGCATCGAGGAGATGACGGCCGCGCTGCTCGACACCGTCGCCGCCGCCGGCGCCGACGGAGCGCCGGTCGACCTGCGCGAACACCTGGCCCGCCCGCTGCCGATCCTGGTCATCGCCCACCTGCTGGGCCTGCCCGCCGAACTGCGCGACGGCTTCCGCCACCACGTCGACGGCGTCTTCGACACCACCCTCACGCCGGAGGAGTCCGCCGCCAACAACGTCGCCTTCTACACGCTGATCACCGAGCTGATCGCCGCCAAGCGCGAACACCCCGGCGACGACATGACCTCGCTGCTGATCACCGCCCGCGACACCGAGGGCGACGGCAGCGCCCTCACCGAACAGGAACTCGTCGACACCGTCCTGCTGGTGGTCTCCGCCGGCTACGAGACCACCGTCAACCTGTTCGACAACGCCGTCTCCCTGCTGCTCACCCACCCCGAGCAGCTCGGCCTGGTGCGGGCCGGCAAGGCCGGCTGGGACGACGTGGTGGAGGAGTCGCTGCGCCGCGAGGCGCCCGTGGCGCACCTGCCGCTGCGCTTCGCCCTGGAGGACATCGAGCTGCCCGGCGGGGTCACCGTCCACTGGGGCGAGGCGATCCTGTGCTCCTACGCCGCCGCCGGCCGCCACCCGGCGCGGCACGGCGACAGCGGCGCGGTCTTCGACGTCACCCGCGCGGTCAAGGACCACCTCGCGTTCGGACACGGCCCGCACTTCTGCCTCGGCGCACCGCTCGCCCGCCTGGAGGCCCGCACGGCGCTGCGCGCGCTGTTCGAGCGCTTCCCCCGGCTGGTGCTCGTCCCCGGCGTGGAGCTGGAGCCGGTCGACTCGCTGATCTCCAACGGGCACCGCACCCTGCCCGTCCTGCTGGAGGGCTGAAGCCTTCGGGCGCCGGTCGGGGAGGATGGGCGGGTGACCCTGCGCATCGACCTGACCGGGACGCCGCCCGAGCGGATCCGGTTCGCCGTCTCCCCGCTCGCCGAACTCGCCGCGATGCTGCACGTGTTGGCCGCCCCCGACCACCATCCCCGGTACGCCGGCTGGGCGGCCGGGGTGTGGGCCGAGCTGCCGCCGGAGCTCGCCGACCGGCTGCACGAGGCCGAGTTCCTGTGGCGCTCCTCCCGCGCCGACTTCCTGGTGCCCGCCCGGCCCCGCGCCACCCTGACCGCCGAGCTCGACGACCTCGACCTGATCGACGACGACCGGTACGTCCGGGCCGCGCTGATCACCACCTGCGGCTCCAACCGCCTTACCTTCAGCGGCAGTTCGCCGCTGCGCGACCCGGACGCCCGGGCCGACGCGCTCGACCGCGCGCAGGCCCGCGGCCCGCGCCAGGAGGAGTTCGCCGCCCGCCTGCTGGCCGACCCGGGAGCGGTCCGGGCCCGGGTCCGGGACACCCTGGAGCGGTGCGCGGAGGCCTTCTTCGACGCCGAGTGGCCGACCCTCGCGGCCCGCCTCGGGCAGGACGTCCGGGGCAAGGCCGAACTGGCCCGCCGCCGGGGCCTCGCCGCCGCGCTCGCCGAGGTCTCGTCGGCGATCGCGCTCACCGCCGACGGCGACTGCCTCGTCCTCGACAAGCTCCAGGACAACGCGACCACCGCCGGCCCCGCCGGCGTCACCTTCCTGCCCAGCGCCTTCGGCCACCCCCACCTGGTCGCCGTCCACGCCGCCGGCTGGCAGCCCGTCGTCCAGTACCCGGCGGCCGACGGCGAACGCGACACCACCGTCCCGCTCGACACCCTCCAGCTCCGTCTGGAGGCCCTCGCCCACCCCGTCCGCCTCCGCCTGGTCCGCACCCTGGCCCGCGGCCCGCACACCACCGGCGAACTCGCCCACGCCTGGGACCTCACCCCGCCCGAGGTCTCCCGCCACCTCGCCACCCTCCGCCGCGCCGGCCTCCTCACCGCCCACCGCCACGGCCGCTACGTCCACCACCGACTCAACCTCCCCGCCACCACCGCCCTCGGCACCGACCTGCTCTCCGCGATCCTGCGCTGACGCCGCCTGCCGGGGCCCCAGGCCGGAACAGGAGCGCACACCCAACCGGGCGGCCGCGGGCGCGGCTCGACAGCGCGGGCGAAGCCCTCGGGCATGCCGCCGGGGCCGATGCAGCAGCGCCTGCGCAACGGGACGCCGGGACGACCGTGGGCGCGCGCCTCGTCGATGTGCCCGCAGCCGGGCCGACCCCGGTACCGGCCTGCGCTCGGCCGTCCTGCGCCGAGTTCCGCCTCCCCCACGTACCGGGCCGGATCGGGGCAGGCGGACCGTCGCCATCGGCAGCGGCCACACCCTCGGCCGCTGCCGCGGCACATGCGCAACCGGCGGCGACTGTGGGCGAGCGCCTCAACGGTGTGCGCGAGGACGAGCTTCCCGAACGTGCCACCGGAACCGACCCGCTCGCGGCTGTCCCGCGCCGATTCCCCCGCCCCGCCACCAAACCTCCCAGAGCCGTTGCCGCCGCACGTGCGCCACCGCACTCCCGGGCCGCCGTGGGCGGGAGGCTCGACGGCGCGGGCGAAGGCGAGCTCCTCCGCACCCGCTCGCGGCGATCCTGTGCCGACGCTTCCCTCCCCCCCGCTACCGGGCCAGGTCGAGGCGGGTGACGAGCTCGCGCAGCGCAGGGGCGCAGCGGGCGCTGTCGGTGGCGGTGATCCAGGCGAGTTCTGCGATCTCCGCCCCGGGGGTGGGCGTGCCGGCGGCCGGGCCGGTGTAGCAGCGCATGCGCAGGCGGACGCCCGGGCGGCCGTGGGCGGGGGCCTCGACGGTGTGGGCGAGGGCGAGGTCTTCGGGTGCGCAGGCCAGGCCGAGTTCCTCGCGCAGTTCCCTGGCCAGGGCCTGAGCGGGCGTCTCGCCGGGTTCGAGCTTGCCGCCGGGCAGGTAGAAGGCGTCCTTGCCGTGGGTGCGGACGGCCAGCAGCCGCCCGTCGCGGACGCATATCCAGCCCACCGAGTCCAGCAGCGTCTCCTCGGCCCGCGACTCCCACTTGGGGGTGGGCGGGCTCCACCGGTGCACGGCGTCGAGCAGGGCGTCCGGGTCCGTCGCGGAGATCAGGTCCGCGTGGGCGGGGCGGACGAAGCCGGTGCCGACGAGGTGTTCGGCGAGGTCGGTCAGCGGCTGCCAGAAGCCGGGCGGGCCGAGCAGCGCCACGGGCTTGGTGTGCAGGCCGAGTTGCTGCCACGTCCAGGCCTCGAACAGTTCCTCCAGGGTGCCCGCGCCGCCGGGGAGCGCGACGAACGCGTCCGCCGCGTCGGCCATCGCGGCCTTGCGCCGGTGCATGTCGTCCACCACGTGCAGGCGGGTCAGGCCGCGGTGGGCGATCTCCTTGTCCACCAGCGCCTTCGGCATCACGCCGACGACCTCTCCCCCGGCGGCGAGCGCGGCGTCGGCCAGCGCGCCCATCAGGCCGACCTTGCCTCCTCCGTAGACGATGCCGATGCCCCTGCGGGCCAGCGTGGCGCCCAGTTCGGCGGCCAGGGCGGCGTACTCGGTGCGGTGGCCGGCGGCGGACCCGGCAAAGACTGCGAAGCGCATTCAATCCTCCAAATGCGACGCGACGTCGCGTCGCACTGTGGCAGAGTTCATCACATGACCGCCTCCCGCCACCACACCGACCCCCTGCCGTCCTCCCAGCTCAGGGGCCCGCGCAGCCGCGACCGGGTGCTCGACGCCACCCTCGCCCTGCTCAGCGAGACCGGGTACGCCCGGCTGACCGTCGAAGGCGTGGCCGGCACGTCCGGCGTCCACAAGAGCACGCTGTACCGGTGGTGGCCGGACAAGGCCGCCCTGGTCGCGGACGCCCTCGCCTCCCGGATGGACACCGGCCCCGTCCCGGACACCGGCGACACCCGCGAGGACCTGACCAACTGGCTGCGCGGCACCATCGCCAACTACACCGCCACCCCCGCCGGCGCCACCATGCCCGCCCTGATCGCCGACCTCTCCGGCCGCCCGGGCGCCCTGGAGGCCTTCCGCGCGGCCTTCCTCACCGAGCGCCGCGCCAACTGCGCCGCCGTGGTCCACCGCGGCATCGAACGCGGCGACCTGCCCGCCGACACCGACGTCGAACTGTTCATGGACGCCCTGGCCGGGGCGGTCTTCTACCGCCAACTCGTCACGGGGCTGCCGGTCGACGAACGGCTCCCGGAACGCCTGGTGCGCATCCTCGGCCTCTGAACTCCCGCCTCCTTCCGTCACCTTCAGACCCTTCCGAACACTCGATCGAGCGAACAACGTTCGATCCGCGGTGGGCGCGGGTGCGGGCGGGTAGACCGCTCGCGGACCCGAAAGGAGGTGGCCGATGGACGGCCAGGTGACGGTGGAGCAGGCCCGGGAGTGGCTCACGGTCGCGGTGGCGGAGGCCCGACTCGGCCTGGCCGAGGGCGGCATCCCGATCGGGGCCGCACTCTTCGGCGCGAACGGGGAGTTGCTCGGGCGCGGCCACAACCGTCGCGTCCAGGACGGCGATCCGTCCATGCACGCGGAGACCGCCGCCTTCCGCGCCGCCGGCCGCCTGCGCGACTACCGGGACACGGTGATGGTCACCACCCTGTCCCCGTGCTGGTACTGCTCGGGCCTGGTACGGCAGTTCGGCATCGGCCACGTGGTGATCGGCGAGTCCGTCACGTTCACCGGCGGCCACGATTGGCTCGCCGAGCACGGCACCGGGATCACCCTGCTGGGCGACCCCCAGTGCGTGCGCCTGATGACGGACTTCATCGCCGCCCACCCCGACCTGTGGCAGGAGGACATCGGCGAATGACCCGAGACGCCCCGCCCGGAACGACCGCGCCCGCCGCTGCACGAAATCGCACAACGACGGGCACGGGCCTGTTTTTTGACGCTGCGTCAGCCACGCACGGCAGCCACCGCGGCGCCCAGCGCCTCCTTGATGCGCGGCCCGAGCCGGGCGAACCCGAGCTCCTTCATCGCGGCCCGCAGCAGCTCGTCGTCCGTCCGCTCGGTCCCGTCCGCATCGAACCACGCCACCAGCGCGACCAGTTCCTCGGCGGAGTAGCCCGTAATCGGCTTCCCGGCCACCACCTCCGGCTTCACCGGCTGCCCCCCGCCCGCCGCCACCTCGACCACGGGCACGACCTCGGCCTCGGGGGCGACCTCGACAGCAACCTCGGCGACAGGCTCGGCGGCCGGCTCAGCAGCAACCTCGACGACCGGCTCGGCCTCTGCCTCTGCCTCGACGACAGGCTCAGCCTCGACGACGACCTCGGCCACCGGCTCAGCAGCAGCCTCTGCCACGGGCGCAGCCTCGACGACGACCTCGGCGACGGGCTCGGCCTCTGCCTCGACGACGGGCTCAGCGGCAACCTCGGCGACCGGCTCGACCTCGACGACGGGCTCGACAGTCGGCTCGACGACGACCTCGGCAACGGGCTCGGCGACCGGCTCAGCCTCTACCTCGACGACGGGCGCAACCTCGACAGCAGCTTCGGCCACCGGCTCGGCTTCGACCTCGACGACCGCCTCGGCGGCAACCTCGACGACGGGCTCAGCCTCGGACTCCACGATCGGCTCGGCCTCAACCTCGGCAACCGGCTCGACCTCGGGCTCCACGGCAACCTCGGCCTCAGCGACGGCGGCCTCGGCAACCGGCTCCGGCTCGGCCTCAACCGCCACCTCAGCCGCAGCCTCCTCGACGGCCGCCTCGGGCTCCACGATCGGCTCGGCCTCAACCTCGGCAACCAGTTCGACCTCGGGCTCGACGGCAGCCTCAGCCTCGGCCACCACCTCAGCAGCGGGCTCCTCGGCGACCAGCTCGACCTCGGGCTCCGCAACGACCTCAGCCGCGGGCTCCTCGACGGCCTCCACAGCCGATTCCGGCTCGGCCTCGACCGCCGCCTCGGCAACAGGCTCCTCGGCAGCAACCTCGGCAACCGGCTCAGCCTCGGGCTCAACGGTCGGTTCGGCCTCAGCCACCTCCTCGGCAACCGGCTCCGCGACAGCCTCGGCCTCAACCTCGACCTCAGCGACGGTCTCCACCACCGGCTCCGGCTCGGCCTCGACCGCCACCTCAGCAGCGGGCTCGGCCGGCAGCTCGGCGTCGACCTCAGCCGTCACCTCAGCAGCCGACTCCTCCGCAACAACCTCCACCGGAGCCTCGACCTCGACCTCAGCCTCGTCCTTGGCCTCGATCTCGGCCTCAACCTCAGCAGCCACGTCCTCGACCGCCGCAGTCTCGTCCGTGGCCTGTCGCGGCCCCGCCGCCAGCGCCGCGCGGGCGGCCTGGTGGCGGTCGTAGGCGGCCAGCGCAGCGTCCTTGTCGGCTTGGCGCTCCGTCAGCTCCTCCAGCAGCTCCGTCAGCCCCTGCTCCGCGAGTTCCTGGCGGAGCTGGCGCAGCGCGGAGAGCCGGTACAGCGTGCCCTCGTCGGCGGCCAGGCGGTCGACGAGGTCGGCGAGTTCGCCGAGCGGGAGGGAGTCGAGGGCGCGCTCGGGGAGGAGGCGGGCCAGCGAGCGGACGGCGTCGGCCAGGGATTCGACGACGTTCGCGGTCTCGGTGAGCAGGGCACCGTCCACGGGCACGGACGGCCGCGAGGAGCCGGCGACGTCGGCGGCGAGGGCCAGCCAGTCGCGGTGGGCGGCGGCGGCGGCGATCAGCGCGGTGTGGAGTTCGGCGCGGTTGGGGGTGCGGCTGCCGGTGGTGGCGAGGGCGCGGGCCTGTCCGCGCAGCACGCGGCGGCGGTTCCAGCCGAGCTTGACGCCCTGCTCCTTGCGGTAGGCGCCGGTGCCGGTCGCGGCGGCGAGCTCCTGGAGGTCGTGCTGGTAGGCCTCGGCGCGCAGCGTGGTGCTGGTGGCGTGGACGCGCTGGAGCAGGTCGAGCAGGGTGGTGAGGCCGCCGAGGGTGTCGGGGATGCGCAGGCCGGCCTTGTCGGCGATGGCGTTGGCGGCCTTGCCGACGGCGCGGGTGTCGCGGCTGCGGAGTTCGGCGAGGACGGTGGACGCGGCGCGGGCGTCCTCGGGGCCGGTGAGCGTCTCGGCGGCTTCCAGCCAGGGGTTGGTCTCGTGGTTGAGCGTGAAGCCGCCCTGGTCGGCGAACCGGCCGAGCTCCTCACGGGTGCTCTGGCGGGTCTCGCCGTCCGTCGCGGACGCGGTCTCGGACGCGGCGTCGTCGGCGTCGTTCAGGGTGCGCACTGTCATGTGAAGTCCGGTTCGTGGCGTGTCGTTCGGCGGGCAGGGGGTGCGGGCGGGGTGGTTGCGGCGGCGGTGGCGTCGCGGGAGGCCAGAATACGGGTGCGCGTTCGACGCTTGCACGCACCTGACCCCGCGAATTGCCGGGCCGCGCTGGACCGGTGGCGTCGGGCGCGGGCCCGGTCGCGTGGTCCGTACGGTAGGGAGCGGCACCGACAGTACGCCTTTCCCGGGGTGGCGGGCGGGAGTTGGGTCGGATCACCGGTGGGCCCCGGGGGTGAGGTGGTGCAGTTCGGCGAGGCCGACGGGGTGCTGGTAGTCACGCAGGGGGGTGCGGTGCCACCAGGCGCCGGTGTCGCGCAGTTCGGGTCCGGTGGTGAAGCGGTAGCGGTAGAGGCGGGCGCGGACGAGGGCGGGCGGGGTGTCCGGGAACGGGTTGTGGCGCAGCAGTCGGAGGGTGTCGGGGTCGTTGACGAGGAGGCGGGCGAGCAGCGGAAGGAACCAGGCGCGGGCGTAGGAGGGGGAGATCGCGGCGAACCACATCAGCCAGTCGAGGCGCAGGTGGTAGGGGGCGAACTGCCGTGGCAGCCGCCGCGGTTCGCCCGGCTTGCCGTGGAATCCGTACTCCTGCCAGCCGCCCGCCCCGTCGGCGTCGCGGGTGCCTTCGAGGACGATCTCGTGGCGCACCCGGTTGACGGAGCCGAACGCGCCGTAGGTGTTGACGAGGTGCAGCGGGTCGTAGGAGCGGTTCATCTGCTGCTGCGGGGAGAGCAGGTTGCGGGCGGGCCGCCAGGAGCGGATCAGCACGAGCAGGGCGTAGGCGGCCACCAGCGCCTGGTACCACGCGGGTTGGGCCGGGTAGTGCGGGTCGGGGGCGATCGGCAGGGCCCGGCGCAGGGTGCCGGTGTCGAGGGCGCCGAGGGCGAGGGCGATGGTGAGCCAGTTCAGCCAGGCGAAGTTGCCGGAGGCGATCAGCCACAGCTGGGTGGCGATCATCAGCAGGGCGGCGTCGGAGGCGATCGGCTGCGGGAGGAACAGGCCGAAGGGGACGACGAGTTGGACGAAGTGGTTGGCCGCCGCCTCGGCCCTGTGCAGCGGCCGGGGCAGGTGGTGGAAGAACCAGCTGAGCGGGCCGGGCATGGGCTGCGTCTCGTGGTGGTGGTAGAGGCAGGTGAGCTTGCGCCAGCACGCGTCGCCGCGCCATTTGATCAGTCCGGCGCCGAACTCGACGCGGAACAGCAGCCAGCGCAGCAGCCACATGCCGAGGACGGGCGGGGCGGTGTCGGCGTTGCCGAGCAGGACGGCGAGCGCGCCGGCTTCCAGCAGCAGTGATTCCCACCCGAAGGCGTACCAGGTCTGGCCGACGTTGACGATCGACAGGTAGAGCGCCCAGGTGAGCGCCCACATCGCCATCGCGACGCCCAGCGGCACCAGGTCGGCCAGGCCCGCGAGCAGTGCGGCGGCGAGCAGCGCGCCGGTGCGGGCGACGTTGGCGTAGAAGCGGTCGCTGTAGTGCCAGTGGAACAGGCTGGGGGCGTGCCGGGGCGGTACGCGGGCGAGGAAGCGCGGGATCGGGAGCAGGCCGCGGCTGCCGAGCAGGGCGCGGAACTGCCGTGCGGCGGCGAGGAATCCGCACAGGTAGACGAGGGCGAGCAGGCGCAGGAAGAGCTCGCGGGCGAGTCGGTACTCGGGGGCGGCGAACCATGCCATCCGGCCGCTCCTCGGGTCGGCTGCGTTCGGCCGCCCCCATGCCTACCACCTGCGGCGGATCCGGGTGGGCCGTTGGGGGTGCGGTGGTGCGCCGGTTCATCCGGTCGGCCCTGCCCGGCGTGCGCGCTGCGGCCTCTGCCGGTATCGGCTGCTGAAACCCCCTGCCGGGCGCGGCCGGAGTGTGGTGTCATTCCGCCGGACCCCCGTCAGGAGCAAGAGAAGGAGACGCACATGTCCGCGACCTCTCCGCAGCCCGCCGCCGACCCCGACTGTTCACCCGCCGCCGGCTCCCCCGGCCCGAACGCCGGGCCCGGCCGCGGCTCCACGCCCGGCCCGAACGCCGAACCCGCCGGCTCCGGCGGCCCCGCCGGGCTGGGCGCGGCGGTCTGGGCGGCGCTCGGCATCGTGTACGTGGTGTGGGGATCGACCTATCTGGCGATCCGGGTGGTGGTGGAGACCATGCCGCCGCTGCTGTCCGGTGCGCTGCGGTTCGCCGCGGCCGGGGTGCTGCTGGCGGCGGGGCTGGCGGCCCGCCGCGGGCCCCGGACGCTGCGGGTGACGTGGCCTCAGCTCGGCTCCGCCGCACTGGTGGGCGTGCTGCTGCTGGTCGGCGGCAACGGCCTGGTGGTGCTGGCGGAGCGCACCGTCCCGTCGGGGCTTGCGGCGCTGATGGTGGCGAGCGTGCCGCTGTGGGTGGTGGTGCTGCGCCGGGCGTTCGGCACCCGGACCGGCCCGGCGACGCTGGCGGGCGTGCTGGTCGGTCTGGCGGGTCTGGCGGTGCTGACCGTGCCGGGCCTGACCGGCACGGTGGGGCTGTCGGGGCTGCTGCTGGTGGTGGCCGCCGCGCTGGTGTGGGCGCTCGGCTCGGTGCTGGCGGGCCGGCTGCCGATGCCGGCCGACCCGTTCGTGGCGAGCGTGTACGAGATGCTGGCGGGCGCGGCGGGCGCGCTCGCGCTGTCGTTCCTGCGGGGCGAGCCGGGCGGGTTCGATCCGGCGGCGGTGTCCACGGCGTCCTGGCTGGGCCTGGGGTACCTGGTGCTGTTCGGCTCGATCGTCGCGTTCACGTCTTATGCCTGGCTGTTGCAGCGCGCGCCGCTGCCGCTGGTCGCCACCTACGCGTACGTCAACCCGGTGGTGGCCGTGTTCCTAGGTTGGCTGTTCCTGTCCGAGGCCCTGACCTGGCCGATCCTGCTCGGCGGCGCGATAGTGGTCGGCGGCGTGTTCCTGGTGGCCCGCAACGAACGCTGAACACCACCGGGGCGCAGCTTTCCCTTTGCCTTCAAGAAGGTAACGACTTGGCCCTGCCCCCCTGACCGATGATTTACTTCTTGACGGCAAATGATGGGTGGGCTTGACTCCCCTTCACCTCGCCGCAGGGACGCGGCGCTGTCAGGGAGGCACCACCCACCATGAATTCGACGACGCGTCGACTCGTCATCGGCACGGCCACCGTGTCGATGGCGCTGTCGCTCGCCGCCTGCGGGAGCGGCAAGAACCCCTCCTCGGGCAACCAGGCGATCGGGCTGCTGCTGCCCGAGCGGGCCTCCTCCACCCGGTACGAGGCCTTCGACAAGCCGCTGATCGAGACCGCCGTCAGCGGCCTGTGCACCAAGTGCACCGTCGACTACGCCAACGCCGACGGCGACGAGCAGGCCCAGAAGCAGCAGTTCGACGCGCTGCTCGCGCGCGGCGTCAAGGTCATCCTGCTCGACCCGGTGAACGCCGCCGTCACCGCGCCGTGGGTGGACGAGGCCGCCAAGAAGGGCACCAAGGTCATCGCGTACGACCGGCTGGCCGCCGGCAACGTCGCCGCGTACATATCCTTCGACAACCAGCGCACCGGCGAACTCCAGGGCCGGGCCCTGCTGGACGCGCTGGGCGGCAAGGCGTCCTCCGCCGAGATCGTGATGATCAACGGTGCGGAGACCGACCCCAACGCGGCCGACTTCAAGGCCGGCGCGCACCGCGCGCTGGACGGCAAGGTCAAGCGGATCGCCTACGAGCAGTCCGGCGAGTGGAAGCCCGAGGTGGCCGCCGCCAAGATCAACGAGGCGATGAACAAGCTCGGCAAGAACGGCTTCCAGGCCGTCTACTCCGCCAACGACGGCATGGCCGGCGCGATCATCGACGAGCTCCGCAAGGCCGGCCGCACCGACGTCCCGATCGGCGGGCAGGACGCCTCGCTGGAGGCCGTCCGCCGCATCCTGGCCGGCGAGCAGGCCTACACCATCTACAAGCCGTACCAGCCGGAGGCCGAGGCCGCCGCCAACATGGCGGTCTACCTGGTCAAGGGCATCGACATCACCTCGGTCGCGGCCGCCACCACCGAGTCGGGCGGCAACCAGATCCCGTCCATGCTGCTCAGCCCCGTGGTCGTCACCAAGGCCAAGGTCGCCGAGACCATCGTCGCGGCCGGCCTGTACAAGGCCGAGGAGATCTGCACCCCGCAGTACGCGCAGGCCTGCCGGGCCGCGAACATCCCCGGCAACTACTGACCGGGACGGGCCGCGCGACCCCTGGTGCGGAGGGTGTCGCGCGGTCCGCTCCGCAGGCTTTCCGGCGGGTGGCGGGCAGGTCACGAGACGGTGGCGAACCGGCGGCCCGGTACCCAAGCATCCGCTTCCCGTGGTCCACTGGGCACCTTGCCGAGCGAGGGGAGCGTGCGACATGATTCTGGACCTTGACCTGCAGACCGACTACTTCCGGGCCTCCGACGACACGGCCGTGCGGACGGTGCTGGCCGACAAGGCGGGCAAGCCCGCCGAGGCGTTCGAATCCGTGCGGGCCAGGCGGATCGACCCGACCACCGTGCTGCGCCGCCTGGTGGCGGCCATCGAGATGAAGGAGTACGAGGCCGGCGGCGCGCCCGACCGCGGCGTGTGGCCGACCGGACCGCAGCCTTGGGTGACGGACGGCGAGGGCGCCGAGACCACCGAGGTCGACCGCGAGGACCCGTGGATGACCGGCCCCTGGGTGGTCGAACTCCCCGACGAGACCCGCGACATCCTCGCCACCATCGAACGCAAGCGGCTGCCCGAACTCGCCGCCCGCTGGGCCCGCGCCGAGGAGCTCCGCCCGCTTCCGGCCGCCGAACTCGTCCAACTGATCCACCGCCTGGGCGTGCTGGCCCGCCGCGCCCAGAAGGCCGAGCAGCACCTGTACTGCTGCCTCTCCGGCTGACCGGCCGCCCGACCTCGATTTCTTCCGCCCGCCGAGCGCCGCCGCCGCCCGCACCACCCCCGGCGGCGGCCCCGGTTTGCCCGGGCCGACAGGTGGCGATCCGGGTCCTGACGGCCCGTTGTCCCGGACAGGCGCGGAGCGCGGGGGCCCCTCCTCTTTTGGTGGTGCCGGACGCGCACGACCTTCATGATGATCAGATGACTCAGGCCGTGATCGACAGTCTGCGACAGTCCGGATCCGACACCGGCCATGCCGAGTTCGCCGAACGCATGGTGCGGGCTCTGAGCGACGGCCTGTCTGCTCTGGAAGCACTTCCGCGGGACGACGAGTTCTGGCGTGGCTGGGCGAACGACCGCGCGACGATCCACAAGCTGGACAGCTACGCCCGCGCACAGTCGGACCGCGACCCTGCCGACCGGGTGGCTCGTTGGGCCGGGGTGGCGCTGGCGCTGGCCGGCGGGACCAACGACGGAGGCCTCTCGCTGCTGGGGCCGGAGATCGCCGCTGATCCGGCGGTCGTTGCGGATGCCCTCGTGATCGCGGACTGGGTTGCTCGGGGGATCGGATTCGATCTCACCCGCGACCTGCGAGCGGTGTTCGAGTGGGCCGATCGCCAGGCGTTGGAGGATCTGGCGCGAACCGACGACGGGCAGGCGGCACGGACCGCGCTGCACGTCCTGGACGGGGGCTCCTTCTCCGCCTGAGACACCGCCGGCGGTGGATGCGGTGTTCACGATCCGGTGCCCCGGGAGCGGTACGACTGGGCACCGGCCTGGATGGGCGTGCAGCCGAAGGCGATCCGGGCATGAGCGGCGGTCAGGGCGTCGCGGCGAACGCGGCGCGGACCAGCCGACCCGCCCCCTCGCGCAGCCGGCGCTCGCCGAGCTCCGGCAGGAGCGCCGTGACGTGCTCGGCGGCGAGCGGCGCCAGCAGGGCGTGCGCGGCGTGCTCCGGGTCCGGGGTGCCGGCCAGCAGCACCGTCAGGTGGCGGTGCCAGAACCGGTACGCGCCGATCCGGTAGCGGGCGCCCGGCGCGGCGGTCTCCGACATCCGCACCAGCGCCAGGTGCGGCAGCAGGTAGTCCAGGTAGGCCCCGACGAACGCGACCGCCCGTTCCTGCGCCGCCGCGCCCGGGCCGAGCGGCGGCGGCCCGGACAGCACCGCCTCCTGCAACTCCCGCTCGCGCGCGTCCAGCAGCGCCACCGCCAGCCCCGACTTGTCGCCGAAGCGCCGGAACAGCGTCCCCTTGCCGACCCCGGCCGCCGTCGCCACCTGGTCCATCGAGACCGCCTCCACCCCGTGCTCGGCGAACAGCCGGGCGGCGGCGGCGAGCACGGCGGCCCGGTTGCGGGCGGCGTCGGCGCGCTCCTTGGGCGGCGCGCTCCGGAGCAGTTCCAACTCCTGCGGGACCCTTGCCGAACCGGACTGCGGTCCGCTAACGTTTCTATCCATAAGAGGACTGTAGTCCGATTTCCTTCCGGATTGGAGAGGTGCCATGACCGCTCTCATCACCCGCGCCGAGCTCTCGGCCGCGATCGACGCCGGCGCCGTCACCGTCGTCGACACCCTGGCCGGCGAGTACTACGCCCAGCAGCACCTGCCCGGCGCGCTCGCCCTGCACCCGTCCGAGGTCGACACCCTCGCCGCCACCCTGCTCCCCGACCGCACCGCCGCCATCGTCACCTACTGCTCCAACCCCGCCTGCGCCAACAGCGGCCAGGTCGCCGACCGCCTCACCGCCCTCGGCTACACCGACGTCCGCAAGTACCGCGAGGGCATCCAGGACTGGACCGAGGCCGGCCTCCCCGTCGAATCCTCCTGACGCCCTCGCCCCCGGAGTCGTGCGGCCGGCCGTGCGACTCCGGGCCTCCGCTCGCGCCATCCGCCGGCCGAGCCGGCGCGGCGGCGCCACAGGGCATCGGGCTGCCTGTCCACTCGAATGCCACCGCATCGGCGGTCCGCCCCCCGTAGCATTCTTGACGACACGTCAGCTGAGCGAGGGTGGTCGTGCGAGTACGTGTGGCCGCCTCGGCACAGGAGGGCACCATGGAGCTTCGCTTCGTCGGAATCGACCCCGAGACGCAGGGCGGCGGATCACCGACCATTTGGCTGGACGAGGAGAACCGCGAGATCGTGATCCAAGGCTGGAGGGCCGACGACGGACTCAACGCCTCCATCAGTAAGACCAGTTGGGCTCCCGGTCATGACGCAGGGATTCCCGATCACGAGGTGGTGAACCGCATCCCGGCCCGTATGGTGCCGCTCCTGAGGAAGGCGTGCGATGACGCAGAACGTGCCGGACTTCTCTGAACTCCTGCGCGGCGCCCGGCATTCGGCGGTTCACCTGGAGATGCGCGACGTCTACGGCGTCGGGGACGAAACCGCCGACTTCGAGGAGTTCAAGCGCACCGGCATCCATCCCGACGCGAACCCTGACACGACCGAGTGGGGCGGCTGGGTGCCGCTGGTTCGGGAGACCGTCGGTCGGGGCGTCGTCATGCGGCGGGCCCGGATCGTGTCCGAGCCGGTCACCGACTACATCCGGTTCGAACACGCCGGCACAGTGGTGAACCTCGCTGCCGGAGAACTCGTCCGGTGGTTGCCGCGCAGCCGGGCATCCGAAATCGCCCTGCCCGGCAACGACTTCTGGTTGATCGACAACCGGCTCGTTCTGTTCCACTGGTTCACCGGCGACGGCGACTGGGCAGGCCACGTCTTCACCGAGGACGAGGCAGTGGTGCGGTTGTGTTCCTACGCTTTCCAGACGGTATGGGAACGCGGCGTCCCGCACGACGAGTTCACTCTCTGACCCCGACTGCCATCGGACCGCCGGCCATGCCCACATCGCCCTCCTCCAGCGCGCGCCGCGCGTGAAGCCGTCGCCGCCCGCCTGCGGGAGATCATGCTGGACGCGGGGCTCAGCGGGCAGGAGCTGGCGGTCCGCTGCGGCTGGCATGCCGCCAAGACGTCCCGGATCATCAACGCCAGGACTCCCCCGTCGGACTCCGACATTCGCGCCTGGTGCACCGCGTGCAGTGCCACCGACCAGGCAGCCGACCTCATCGCCACCAGCAGGGCCGTCGAGTCGATGTACATGGAGTGGCGCAGGCTCCAGCGGGACGGCATGCGCAAGGTGCAGGAGGACTTCTACGCGCTGCACGAGAACGCCGCGCTGTGCCGCGCGTACGTGTCCAACGTCGTACCCGGCTTCTTCCAGACGCCCGGCTACATCACCGAGCTGCTGCAGATGATCACGCGCTTCCAACGGACACCCGACGACGTCGCCGAGGCGGTCGCCGCCCGCGTCGCACGGAGCCGCTTCCTGTACGAGGGCGGGCACAGGTTCGCGGTCGTCATGGAGGAGACCGTGTTGAGGCACCGTGTCGGTGATGCCCAGGTGATGGCCGGACAGCTCCGCCACCTGCTGAACGTCATCCCGCTCGCCTCGGTGGCGCTGGGCATCATCCCGTTCGGCGCACCGCGAACGGTGTGGCCCCTGGAGGCCTTCTACCTGTACGACGACCGGCACCTGATCGTCGAGACGCTGACGGCCGAGATCAACGTCAGGCAGCCCCGCGAGATCGACGACTACGCCCGCGCGTTCGCCGGCCTCGCGGAGACGGCCGTGTACGGCGACGGCGCGCGAGCGCTGATCGAGAACGCCCTGAACTCGCTCGGGTGAATCCGTGCAAGCAGGTGCAACTTCGTTGAACGGAGCAGCAGTTGTTCCCTAGCGTCGTTGCTGTCAACGGCTGAGCAACCCGCCGAAGCTGCCGATTCCGGCCTCGCCTGAACGGCCATCAGCAGCACCGAAGCCCAGGAGACAGCGATGTTCGCGTACATGGGCCGGTTCCCGACCGGGAGCCCGCTCCCCACAGGGTCGCCTCACCGCGGTTCCGTTCGTCGTCGGGCGGATCGCGCCCTACCCGCCGTTCGACGGCAACCCCGTCATCGGCCGGATCGAGCTGGACGCGTCGACCCAGACCGCCCGCTGCTTCGACCCGACCGGACTCCCGATGCTGTTGCCGGGCCACGGCACGTCGTCCGGTACGAACCCGCCCACCGGTACCACCGGTCAGGGAGACACTCAGGGCGGGGACAGCCCGGACAGCGACACAGGAAACGACGCCGACCAGTGACCACTCCTCCCGACGGGCCGGTCGCGGTCGTGACCAACTTGCAGGATCCGACCGCGGACCTGGTGATCACCGCACTGCACGCCCGCGGCGTCCCGGTCGTGCGCTTCGACGCCGGTGACTTCCCCGCCACCCTGTCGTGCTCCGCCCGCATCGGTGGTGGCGCCCGGGAGTGGCAGGGGGATCTGCGAACTCCCACCCGCCTCGCGGAGCTGGGCGCAATCCGGTCGCTGTACTACCGGCGGCCCTCCGCGTTCTCCTTCGCTCACCTCGATCCCCAGGACGCCCGGGTCGCCGCCGCGCAGGCACGGTACGGCCTCGGGGGTGTGCTCGTCTCGCTTCCGGGCTGCCGGTACGTCAACCACCCGCACCGCATCGGCGACGCCGAGTACAAGCCGTCCGGTCTGGCCGCCGCCTCGGCCTGCGGCTTCCAGGTCCCGCCGACTCTGCTCACCAACGAGCCCGCCGCGGCCCGCGCGTTCGCCAAGGCCCACGGGCCGGTGATCCACAAGCCGATCAGCATGCCGACCTACCTGGTCGACGGCATCGCCCAGACAGTACCCGTCACCGAGGTCGCCCCCGAGGAGATCGAGGACTCGGTGGCCGGCACCATGCACCTGTTCCAACAGCGCGTCGAGAAGGTCGCCGACGTGCGGGTCACCGTCATCGGCGAGCGCGTGTTCGCCGTCAGGATCGACTGCGACCTGCTGGACTGGCGCGTCGACTACTCCACCCATGTCTACACACCGATCCCGGTCCCGGAGCCGGTGGAGCAGGCCCTGCATGCCTACCTCGGGCGCTTCGGACTGCTCTTCGGCGCCTTCGACTTCGCGCTCACCGGACCGGAACGCAAGCCGGAGAGTTGGGTGTGGCTCGAGTGCAACCCGTCCGGCCAATGGGCCTGGTTGGAACCCCCGACCGGCCTGCCGATGACCGCCGCCCTGGCCGACCTGCTCCAGCGAGGAACCGCATGACCGACACCGCGCAACTCAGGCGGCAGCTCGCCGACCGCATCACTGGGCACGGCCTCACCGATCCGGTCTGGCGCAAGGCCGTCGAGAGCGTCCCCCGGGAGGTCTTCCTCGGCGATGCCGTCTTCCGTCCGGGCCGGGACGCGCGGGGCGTCACGGTCTACGAGCCGCTGCGCCGCCACGAGGTCTCCGAGGACGAGTGGTTGACGATGGCGTACCGCAACGAGACCTGGGTGACCCAGGTCGGAGGCGTCGGCGCCGCCGATGCGACCGGTCCGGTGTACGGGCTGCCGACCTCCTCCTCGACCCTGCCCTCGCTGGTCGTTCGAATGATGGAGGTCGCCCGGATCCGCGAGGGTGATCGAGTGCGCGAGATCGGCACCGGCACCGGCTACTCCACCGCGATCATGTGCCACCGCCTCGGCGACGAGCTGGTCACCTCCGTCGAGGTCGACCCTGCCGTCGGTGCCCGCGCGCGGAAGGCGCTGTACGGCCTGCGCCACACACCGACGCTGATCGTCGGCGACGGCCTCGACGAGCGACAGCCCGACGTCGAGTACGACCGGATCGTGGCGACCTGCTCGGTGCGCAGCGTCCCGTACCCGTGGCTGTGGCAGCTCCGCCCCGGCGGCACCGTCACCACCTGCCTGGGCGGGTGGATGCAGGCCTCCGGGCTGGTGCACCTCACCGTGGCGGACGACGGCAGCGCGAGCGGACACTTCACCGGGGAGGAGACGTCCTTCATGCTCGCCCGGCCCCACCAGCCGCCGCCGCGCCCGACGTTCACCCTGCACACGGGCGTCACGCGGCCCACCGGCCTGGACCCGGCGCTGCTGTGGTCCTGGACCGGGCGGTTCCTCGCCCAGCTCGCCGCGCCGTCGGCGGAACTGCTCGGCGCGGGGGCCCAGGCGATCCTGCTGGACACCGCCACCGGGTCCCAGGCCTGGACCGAACGAAGTGGGCCGGGCTGGACGGTGCACCAGCGCGGGCCCCTGCCGCTGTGGGACGCGGTGGAGCATGCCTTCGGGCGCTGGGAGGAGGCCGGCCGACCGGGACAGCAGGAGTTCGGCTTGACCGTGGCCGGTGAGGACCAGTGGGTGTGGCTCGGCCGTCCGGACGGACCGAGCTGGCAACTGCCCGCCTGAGCGCCCGCAGTCAGCAGTTCTTCTTACGACCGGTGCCGCAGGTCGGGGGTTCTGCTGATGGCGTGGGGCTTCCAGGATGGGCGGCATGAGGATCTGCGCCATCGGCGGCAGCCGGTACTTCGGGAAGCTCCTGGTGGAACGGCTGCTGGCCGACGGGCACCGGGTGACGGTGGTCAACCGGGGCTCGGCTGCGCCGCCCGGCGGGGTGGAGCACCTGGTGGTCGATCGGAACGACGAGGCGGCGCTGGGGGCCGTGCTCGGGGGGCGGGTGTTCGACGTCGTGGTGGACCAGGTCTGCTACACGCCGGTGCAGGCCGCTGTCGCCGCCCGGGTCTTCGCCGGGCGCACGGGGCGTTACGTCATGACGTCCACGATCGAGGTGTACGACCCGGCGAGCGCCGCGCTGCCTGCGGTGCCGGCCGGGACGCCGGTGCCGGAGGGGGTCGTGGATCCGGCACGCTGGCCGGTGGAGCTGGGGCTGCCCTGGCAGGACGAGGCCTTCGCGGGGGCGCACTACGCGGAGGGGAAGCGGCAGGCGGAGGCCGTTTTCACCCGTGCGGGTGGCTTCGCCTTCGCCTCGGTGCGCAGCGCGCACGTGCTGGGCGGCGGGGCGCGGGAGTTCACCGGGCGGCTGGCGCACTATGTCGAGCGGGTCGCCGAGGGCCGGGCCGTCGCGGTGCACGCGGCGGCCCGGCCGACCGTCTTCGTCCACTACCGGGAGCTGGCGGAGCTGCTGCGGTGGGCGGCGACCGGGGCGGGGTTCACCGGCCCGGTCAACGCCTGTTCGGACGGGGTGCTGGACGTCCGCGGGCTCACCGCCGCCGTCGGCGCCCGGCTCGGCCGGACGCCCGTCCACCGGACCGTCGCGGCGGGCGAGGAGGCGTCGCCGTTCTCGTTCGACCGCCACTACGCGATGAGCAACGCCCGCGCGAAGGAGCTGGGTTTCGTCTTCTCCCGCACCGCGGACTGGCTGCCGGGGGCCGTCGACGAGGCCGTGGCCGGACGACCCTCCGGCCAGTGTTTGAATTGACCGTCGCCGCTGGCCGAAACA
Source organism: Kitasatospora sp. NPDC004531 (assembly GCF_053602195.1). Lineage (NCBI taxonomy): Bacteria > Bacillati > Actinomycetota > Actinomycetes > Kitasatosporales > Streptomycetaceae > Kitasatospora > Kitasatospora sp. NPDC004531. Next base: position 124,026 of record NZ_JBSGDD010000001.1, read on the forward strand.
AGGAGAAGCGCTGTGCCCCTGGTGTCTGTCGTCATGCCCGTCTACAACTCGGCGGACACGCTCGGCGCGTCGATCCGGTCGGTGCTCGCGCAGACCCACACGGATCTTGAGCTGCTGATCACCGACGACGGGTCCACCGACGACTCGATGGACCTGCTGATGGAGTTCGCCCGGCAGGACGACCGGGTCTCGCCGCGCTCGGCGCCGCAGCAGGGCGGCGCCGCCCGGGCCCGCAACCTGGCCATCTCGCGGGCCGACGGCGACTACGTCGCCTTCCTGGACAGCGACGACATGTGGCTGCCGGCCAAGCTCGAACGGCAGCTGGCCTTCGCAGCGACCGCCGGCGCACCGCTGACGTTCACCTCGTACTACAAGGTGGACGCCGACTACGCGGGCGACGGCACCGACTTCACCCCGAACGGGCGGGTGGTGCACGCCCGCGAGCACGTCGACTACCGGGCGATGCTGACCCAGGACTACATCGGCGCCCTGACCGCCATGTACGACCGCAACGCGCTCGGCACCCGGCTGATGCCGGAGATGCTCAAGCGCCAGGACTACGCCCTGTGGCTGTCCATCATGCGCGACGGCACCCCGGCCCGGGGCCTCCCCGAGCCGCTGGCCCTCTACCGCGCCCACCGGGCCGGCTCGCTGTCCTCGAACAAGCTGTCCCTGGTCCAGTACAACTGGGCGCTCTACCGCGACCACGAGCACCTCTCGCTCCCCCGCTCCGCCCGCGCCCTGGCCGGCGCGGCCTGGCACTCGGTGCGCAAGGGGCGGATCTGACGCGACACCCGGGTCGCGGGGCCTACGAGGAGGCCTCGCGGACCCCGCCGCTGCCCGTGCGTTGGGTGACGGCGATGCAGGCGAGGACGGCGAGGGCGGTGGGGACGGCGGTGGCGGGGAGCGGTTCGGCGAGCAGGAGGACCGACCAGGTGATCGTCAACAGGGGCTGCGCGAGCTGGAGTTGACTGGCGCGGGGGACGCCGATGGCGGCCATGCCCCGGTACCAGACCACGAAGCCGGCGAACTGGGAGACCAGCGCCAGGTGGAGCAGGCCGGCGGTGCCGTGCAGGCTCCAGCGGACGGGTTCGGCGGTCGGTCCGAGGGCGGCGAGGACGGCCATCACGGGCAGCGCGGCGACCAGGCCCCAGGCGATCACCTGCCAGCCGGGCATGGTGCGGGCCAGCCGGCCGCCCTCCGCGTAGCCGAAGGCGCAGATCACCAGGCCGGCGAAGAGGTACAGGTCGGCGGCGGTGAGGACGGCGCCGCCGCTCTGCTGGACGGTGAAGGCCAGCACCGCGGCGGCCCCCGCGAGGGCGGCGAGCCAGAACGGGCGCGGCGGGCGGGAGCCGGCCCGGAGCGCGGCGGCGGTGGCGGTGGCGAGCGGCAGCAGGCCGATCACCACGGCGGAGTGCGCGGTGGAGGAGGTCCGCAGCGCGAGCGTGGACAGCACCGGGAAGCCGATCACGCACCCGGCCGCGACGGCCGCCAGCCCCGGCCAGGCGGAGCGCGGCGGGGTGCGGGCGCCGGACGCGAGCAGGCAGGCGCCCGCGACCAGGGCGGCCAGGGTGCCGCGCAGGCCGGTGAGCGTCCAGGGGCCGAAGCTGTCCAGCGCCCAGCGGGTGGCGGGGAAGGTGAAGGAGAAGCAGAGCGAGCCCAGGGCGGCCTGGGCGGTTCCGGTGACCGCTACTGACAGCGGGGCGGTAGCGCTATTCTGTGCCGACATACAGGACGGTAGCAGCCGAGCGACACTGATCGGAAGGTCTGTCAATGACCGTGCAGGAGCTGACGGATGCGCTGCGCCGCCTGGTGTTGCGCTACTCGCCGGGGGAGCGGATTCCCAGTAGCAGGGCGCTGGTGGAGCGTTACCGGGTGAGTCCGGTGTCGGTGTCCCGGGCGATCCGGGAGCTGGTCGCGGAGGGCGTGGTGGTGACGCGTCCGGGTGCCGGGGTGTTCCGCGCCGAGCCGCGGCCCGCGGCCGCCGCGCAGGGAGACTTCTCCTGGCAGGAGGTGGCGCTGAGCGCGGAGGCCGGTGCGCCGCCGGCCCGGGTGGTGGACGCCTCGGGGGTGCTGACGGCGCTGGCGCTGGCGCCGCCGGAGGTGATCGACCTGAACAGCGGCTACCCGCATGCCTCGCTGCTGCCCGAGCGGGCGCTGGCCGCCGCGCTGGGCCGGGCGGGGCGCCGACCCGGCGCGTGGGGCCGGCCGCCGCTGGACGGGCTGGCGGAGCTGCGCGGCTGGTTCGCGCGCGAGCTGGGCGGCGGGGTCACGGCGGCCGAGGTGCTGATCACGGCCGGCGGCCAGAGCGCGCTGACCACGGCGCTGCGTTCGCTGGCCCCGCCGGGCGCGCCGGTGCTGGTCGAATCCCCCACCTACCCGGGCCTGTTGGCGGTCGCCCGGGCGGCCGGGCTGCGTCCGGTGCCGGTGCCGGTGGACGAGGACGGGGTGCGGCCCGAACGGCTGGCGGAGGCGTTCGCGGTGTCGGGGGCGCGGCTGTTCGTGTGCCAGCCGCTGTTCCAGAACCCGACCGGCACGGTGCTCAGCGCGGAGCGGCGACGGGCGGTGCTGGCGGCGGCGAAGCGTGCCGGGGCGTTCGTGGTGGAGGACGACTTCGCCCGGATGCTGGCCCACTCCGACGCCCCCGAGCTGCCGCCGCCGCTGGCCGCCGACGATCCGGACGGCACCGTGGTGCACCTGCGCTCGCTCACCAAGGCGGCCTCCCCCAGCCTGCGGGTGGGCGCGCTGGTCGCCCGCGGGCCGGCGCTGGCCCGGCTGCGGACCGTCCAGGCGGTGGACTCCTTCTTCGTCCCGCGCCCGCTCCAGGAGGCCGCCCTGGAACTCGTCACCTCCCCCGACTGGCCCCGTCATCTGCGCGCGCTGGCACGGGAGTTGACGGCCAGGCGGCAGCTCTTCACGACGGCCCTCGCGCACCGCGCCCCGGCCCTGCTGCCCGCCCGCCTCCCCTACGGCGGCATCCACCTGTGGCTCCCGCTGCCCGCCCCGGTCGACCCGGCCGCCTTCACCGCCACCGCCCTGCGCCACGGCGTCGCCCTCTCCCCGGGCGCGGGCTACTTCACCGCCGAGCCCGCCGCCCGGGCCCGCGTCAGCTTCGCCGGCGCCGAGAACCACACCCAACTCACCGACGCCGCCCACCGCCTGGCCACTGCGCTGGCATCCCTCACCTGAGCCGCCCCCGCCGCCGCTCGAAGACCGAACCCCGGCAGAGCACTGCCCACCCGGCGGCAGCCGGTCAGTGGGCGAGTTCCAGCAGGGCGATGCCGGTGAGCACCGTAGCGCTGCCCGCCAGGCGGAGCGGGCCGAGGATGCCGATGCGCAGCCAACCCGCAGACACCACACGCCGGTTGACCGCCACGCGGCTGACCCCCACCGGCCGCCCCTGCCGCCGCTCGAAGGTCGAACCCCGGCAGAGCACTGCCCACCCGGAGGCAGCCGGTCAGTGGGCGAGTTCCAGCAGGGCGATGCCGGTGAGCACCGTGGCGCTGGCCGCCAGGCGGAGGGGGCCGAGGCGTTCGCGGAGGACGAGGGTGCCGATCAGGGCGGCGATGACGATGGAGGTCTCGCGCAGGGCGGCGATGGTGGGGAGGTCGCCGACGGTCTGGGCCCAGACCACCAGGCCGTAGGCGATGAGCGACATCAGGCCGCCGGCCAGCGCCGCAGTGCGGCCTTCGCGCAGGGCGGGCAGCAGGGTGCGGCGGCGGACGGCGGCGACGGCGGTCAGGACGGCGAGGCCCTGGAGGAGGAACATCCAGGCGAGGTAGCCGCCGGTGGAGGTCGCGGCGCGCACCCCGCTGCCGTCCACCACGGTGTAGCAGGCGATCAGTCCGCCGGTGCCGAGCGCGGCGGCCAGCGCGGGGAGTTGGTCGCGGCGGGGCGGGCCGCCGACGAAGGCCAGTCCGGCGAGGCCGAGCGAGATGACGCCGACGGCGGCGAGCTGCCGGGCCGGGAGCGGGTGGTGCAGGACGGTCGCGGCGAGCAGGGCGACCGCGGCCGGGGAGGTGCCGCGCGCGAGGGGGTACATCTGGCCGAAGTCGCCGAGCCGGTAGGCCCGGACGAGCAGCAGCTGGTAGCCCGTCTGGAGTGCGGTCGAGGCCAGCAGGTAGGGGACGGCCCGGGCGCCGGGCAGCGGCACGAACAGCGCGAACACCGCGCCGAAGGCCACGAACACGACGTTCATCAGCGCCAGCCCGGCCAGTCGGTCGCGCACCCCGTGCACCAGCGCGTTCCACACGGCGTGCAGCAGCGCCGCCGCCAACACCACCACCGGTACGGCGTCCTGGCTCACGCGCGTCACCCTCCCCCGACGTCCCGCGGTGTCCGGCCGAACGCCCCACCGTCAACTTGTACAGACAACTTAGCGTGTCGTCGTCACCCGGCACCACCGCCCCGGTGGCCCGCCCCGGCGCACCCGGGCGAGACTGGACGGGTGCCCGAACTCCCCGAAGTACAGGCGCTCGCCGAGCGGATGACCGCCGCCTGCGCCGGACGCGTCCTGGAGCGCGCGGAGGTGCTGTCGATCACCGCGCTGAAGACCTTCGACCCGCCGGTGGCGGCACTCGCCGGACGGGCCGTCAGCGGGGTGTCCCGGCACGGCAAGTTCCTGGACCTGGCCACCGAGGACGGCCCGCACCTGGTGGTGCACCTGGCCCGGGCGGGCTGGGTGCACCGGCGCGAGTCCTTCCCCGCGAAGCCGCCGAGCCGTCGCGGGCCGCTGGCGCTGCGGCTGGTGCTGGACGACGGCAGCGGCTTCGACCTGACCGAGCAGGGCAGCACCAAGCGGCTGGCCGCCTACGTGGTGACGGAGCCCGGGCAGGTGCCGGGCGTCGCCCGCCTGGGCGTCGACGCGCTCGCCGTCACCCCGGAGCAGCTGGCCGCGCTGGCCGCCGGGGCCCGGCAGCGGCTGAAGACCTTCCTCACCGACCAGACGGTGCTGGCGGGCATCGGCAACGCGTACTCGGACGAGATCCTGCACACCGCCAAGCTCTCCCCGTACGCCATGGCGGCCTCGCTGGACGCCGAGCGGCTGGCCCGCCTGCACGCCGCGATCGGGCACGAACTGGGCGGCGCGCTGGAGCAGTTGAGGGCGGTGCCGGTCGGCGGGCTGAAGTCGGAGAAGAAGGCCGGCCTGGCGGTGCACGGCCGGGCGGGCGAGCGCTGCCCGGTCTGCGGCGACACCGTGCGCTCGGTGAACTTCGCCGACTCCTCGCTCCAGTACTGCCCGACCTGTCAGACCGGCGGCCGGGTGCTGGCCGACCGCCGACTGTCCCGGCTGCTCAAATGACTGCGCACCTCACCGCCCGGAAATTGATCGAAGCTGCGCGAATCCGACTATGATCAAGCAGTTTCAGTCAGCAGAGTCGATTTCCTGGGGGCGTCCGTCGTGATCCTCACCGTCACACCCAATCCGGCGCTGGACGTCACCTACACCGTCCCCCACTTCCGCCCGCACACCAGCCACCGGGTCTCCGACATCGCCGCCCAGGCCGGCGGCAAGGGCGTGAACGTGGCCCGGGTGCTGACCGCGCTCGGCCGCCCGGCGCGCTGCGTGCTGCCGCTGGGCGGCCCGACCGGCGAGGCGGTGCGGGCCGAGCTCGTCGCGGCGGGCCTCGACCACGCGACCGTCCCGATTGCCAGCGACACCCGCCGCACCGTCGCCGTGGTCGACACCGCCGACGCCACCATGTTCAACGAGCCGGGCCCGGCGCTCGCCCCCGCCGAGTGGGACGCCCTGCTCGCGGAGACCGGACGGCAGCTGCCGCAGGCGGCGGTGCTGGTGCTGTCCGGCAGCCTCCCGCCCGGCGCACCCGCCGACGGCTACGCGCAACTCGTCACACTCGGACGGGAGTTCGGCATCCCGGTGGTGCTGGACGCGGACGGCCCGGCACTGCTCGCCGCGCTGCCCGCCCGGCCCACCGCGATCAAGCCGAACGCGGCCGAACTGACCGCCGCCACCGGCCTGCCCGACCCGCACGACGCCGCCCGCACCCTGCTGCGGCGCGGCGCCGAGTCCGTGCTGGCCTCCCTCGGCCCCGACGGCCTGCTCGCCGTGGACGCGCACGGCGCGTGGCGGTGCGCCCCGCCCGCGAGCGTCGCCGGCAATCCGACCGGCGCGGGCGACTCCGCCGTCGCGGCGCTCGCGGCCGGCCTCGCGGGCAACGCCGGCTGGTCGGCGATCCTGCCGGACGCGGTGGCGCTGTCCGCCGCGACCGTCCTGCACCCCCGGGCGGGCCGCTTCGACGACGACGCCTACCGCCGCCTGCGCCACACCCTGACCGCCTCCCGGCTCGGCACGCCCCCGGCCGCCTCCTGGTGACTCCCGCGGCCCGCGCGGAAATCCGGTCGATCGGGCCGCGGCGCGGGCCCTACCCTGGCCGGATGGCCTACGCCCACACCTCGTTCGTCTGCCTGCCCTGCCGTGCCTCGTACAAGCAGAGCCGCCCGGACGGGCGGGAGCGGCGCTGCGCGCGCTGCGCCGAGCCGCTGATCCACGTGGGCGCCGCCTTCGCCGCGCCCAAGCGGCGGGACACCGCCGGCTGGCGGGTGCTCTCGGTGCTGCTGCACGCGGGCGTCCGCTTCCCCATGGGCTGCTGCGGCGGCCCCGGCTACCGGCCGCGCACCCTCGGCGAGGTGCGGGAGCGGATGGCGCACGCCCGCAGGACGGGGGTGCCCTTCGCCCGGGCGCTGGTCACGCCCGAACTGCCCCGGGGCTGACGGGGGTCGGGCGGTGGGCACGGCGGCGCCGGGGCTCGTGGTGCTGGGGCTCGTGGTGCTGGCCGGGGCGGCGGTGCAGCGGCTGTCGGGGGTGGGGTTCGCGCTGATCGCCGCGCCGGTGCTGGTGCTGGTCCTCGGGCCGGCCGGCGGAGTGGGGCTGTCGAACTGCGCCTCGGGGGCGATCAGCGTGGTCGGGCTGGCGGCCGGGTGGCGCGGGGTGCGGGCGAGGCGGATGGTGCCGCTGGTGCTGGCGGCCGCGCCGGCCGTCCCGCTGGGGGCGCGGTTGGCGGCCGTCGCGCCGGAGGCGGCGCTGCTGGCGGCGATCGGCGCGGTGGTGAGCGCGGCCTCGGTGGCGGTGATGCTCGGCGTGCGGGCGGCGGCGCTGCGCGGGGTGCCGGGGGCGGTGGCGGCGGGCGCGGCCGGCGGGCTGCTGAACGCGGCGGCGGGGGTGGGCGGCCCGGCGGTGTCGCTGTACGCGGCGAACTGCGGCTGGACGGCGCGCGAGTTCCTGCCGAACGCCCAGTTCTTCGCGCTGGCGGTGAACGCGATGTCCCTCTCCGCGAAGGGCCTGCCGGTGCTGTCCGCCGCGCAGTGGGCGGTGGCGGGTGGCGCGGTGGCGGCGGGCACCGCCGTCGGCCACCTGCTGGCGGGCCGCGTGCCGGACCGTCCGGTGCGGCGGCTGGTGCTGGCCGTGGCGCTGGCCGGCGGGCTGCTCACCTTGGTCAAGGGCCTCGCCGCCGGCCTGTGACGGCGTCCGCCCCTGACGCACCTTCACCCGTTCGATGGATTGGGCCGAATGGTTCGAGCACGTACATTGACTGCGTCGGGACCTTCCCCCGAACGGGTGTATTCCGCCGTCCCGATCCCAGCACGGAACAGCCCGCCGGACCGCGCGGCCACCGCCGCGCGCCCCGGCGCGACGATTCTCGGGAGGAACCATGAACGCGGCCGCCAACTGGGACGACATCCTGGTGCGGGACAACTTCCAGGACCAGGGGCAGACCCCCACCGCCGACCCGGTCTGGGAGTCCCCGGACATCATCCCGTTCGGCAGCGACATCCTCGACTTCGACCTGCTGGAGTCCAGCTACGGCGGCCCCGACCTCGGGCTGGGCCACCCGATCGTGCAGGGGCAGCTCAACCGCATCTACGTCCGGGGGCGGAACCTGCGCACCGGCTGCCCGAGCTCCGGCGACGTCCGGCTGTACTTCGCCCCGGGCGGGCTGCTGCTGGACCCGCGCGCCTGGACGCCGATCCCCGCGGAGGGCGGCGGCACCAGCGTGCCGTTCACCGTCCGCGGCGGCTCCCGGGAGATCCCGCCCGGGCGGATCTGCGTCAGCAGGTCCGCCTTCCTCTTCCCGAGCCAGACACCGCCGGGCCACTACTGCACGATCACCACCGTGGACTCCCCCGCCCACCCGATGCCGGCGACGCTGCCCACCTTCAACTCGCTCGTGGACTACCTGAACTGGGTGCGCTACAACCCCAACGTCGGCTGGCGCAACATCGACGTGATCCCGTGCCGGCAGACCGAGTACGTCCTGGCGAACCTGGCGATCTGCAACCTGAACAGCGTCCCGACCCGGTTCGTCTTCGGGGTCTCCGGCACCGACCTGCCGGACGGCACCGCGACCTTCTCCAACACCGACCAGCAGGCCCCGTTCAGCCTGACGGCGCAGATCTACTCGCCCGGCACCGACGAGGGGTACACCCGCTCGGTGCTGCTGCCCGCCAACTACTCGGGCACCGTCACGGTGGTGGTCCGGTTCGACCGGCCGCTGCCGTGCGACGCCCGGATCGTGCTGCGGGCGTACACCCCGGTGACCGGCGGCCAGGGGGCGCGGGAGCGCCGGATCGCCGTCCGGTTGACCGGTGTGCCCGAGCTCGCGGACGCCCTGTTCCTCGAACTCGGCGCGTACACCTTCGTCGCCGCGTCGGGCGCGTCCTAGGCGGTGACGGAGACCAGCGCCAGCAGGCCGCAGACCGTCAGGTTGACCCACTTGTGGGCGACCAGCACCGCGACGAACTCGCGGATGGTGGCGCTGGGCCAGAAGTAGGCGGCGGTGGGCGAGCCGGCGACCTGGCCGTTGACGCCCTCCCGGCGGGCCAGCAGGGCGGCGCGGAAGGCGTGGAAGTTGTTGGTGACCACCACGCAGCGGTAGTCGGGGTTCGCGGCGGCCATCAGCTCGCGGGAGAAGCGGAGGTTCTCGTCGGTGGTGCGGGAGCGGTCCTCGCGGACGATCCGGTCGGCGGGGAAGCCCCGTTCGAGCAGGTAGTCGGCCATCGCGTGGGACTCGGGGAGCTGCTCGTCGGGCCCCTGCCCGCCGGAGGTGACCAGCAGCGGCGGGCGGCCGTGCGCGGCCTGCCGCTCGTACAGGGCGCGGCCCCGCTCCAGGCGGCTGGCCAGCAGCGGCGAGACGCGGGTGCCGCCGAGCAGGCCGGAGCCGAGGACGACCACGTAGTCCACCTCCTCCCGGGGGTTCAGCCGGCCGTACAGGTAGGCGTAGCCGACGAAGCAGGCGAACAGGAAGGACAGGTAGCAGGAGAGCAGCAGCACGGTGCGGGCGACCACGGCCAGCACGGGCGAGTCGGCCTGGACGGCGGCGATCAGCAGGGCGACGACCCCCAGGATGCCGATGCCGCACAGCAGCGACAGCAGGTTGGCCAGCCGCCGGCCCTCCTTGCGGATCATCTTGAAGCCGTTGGCGATCAGCAGGCCCGCGAGCAGCAGGGCGCCGAGCGCCGGGACGAGGACGACGGCGATCACCACGACCTCGGCGAGGACGGAGTGGACCTGGCCGAGGGAGGCGAGCAGGGCGAACGCCAGGAAGGTGACGGCGAGCCCGAGGTACACGGCGTTGCTGAAACGTCGTCGGTCGCGCAGCACGCCGACGGCGGCAAGGAGCAGGAAGAAGACTGCGGGAGCGTACAGAAGCATGGAGCCAGCCTAGGGACCGGCACGGCCGGGGCGGTACCGCACCCCGGAACGGCCGGCCCCCTGATTCGCCAACACGACTACTGCGCAAGGGAGTTGACCGGTCGTCGGCTCAGCTCCGCACCAGCCCGGCGCCCTGCGGGTACCCTTCGGCGAGGTCCTCGGCGAGCACCCGCTTGGCGATGGTGTCGGCGGCGGCCCGCAGTTCGGCGCTGCTGGGGTGGCCGAGATCCTGCTCCAGGCGGTGGCGCAGCCACTGGCCCCAGGCGCGGGTGATGGCCGCGGCCTCACGCTCGCCGGCCCCGGTGTGCGTGTAGAAGCCGCCCGCCTCGTCCAGGAAGCCTTCGGCGACCATCCGGTCGAACACCGGCTGGAGGACCTCCGGCGGGATCCGGCGGTGGGCGGCGATCAGGTTGAGGGTGGCGTGGCCGACGGTGCGGGTGAACAGCTCGACCTGCATGACGGCCCAGGAGCCGGCCACGTCGAGCCGGGTGCCGGAGTCGGCGACGACCTGCCGGGCGGTGTCCAGGCCGGCGCCGCCGAGCAGTTTCCCGACGGCGAGTTCGAGCAGCCGCGCGCTGTCGCCGGAGGACGGCTGGGCGAAGCCCTCGCCCATGCCGGTGGAGCCGGCCCGGGCCGAGTCGCGGAGTTGGACCTGCTTGAGGAAGAGCGCGACGACGAACCCGAGCAGCGCCACCGGCACCGTCCACAGGAAGACGGTGTGCAGCGAGTCGGCGTACGCCTGGATGACCGGTTCGGCGGCGGCCGGCGACAACTCCTGGACGCCGTGCGGACTCTGCGCGCCGGCGGCGATCTGCTCCGGGCTGCCGCCGGTGGCCCGCACGGCGGCGGCGATGCCGTCGGCGAGGTTGGTGCGCAGCGTGTTGGCGTAGATGGTGCCGAACACGGCGGTGCCGAAGGAGGATCCGAGGGTGCGGAAGAAGGTGACGCCGGAGGTGGCGGTGCCGAGGTCGGCGTAGTCGACGGTGTTCTGCACGGCGATGGTAAGCACCTGCATGCACAGGCCGATGCCGGTGCCGAGCACGAACATGTAGAGGCTGGCCAGCCAGGCGCTGGTGCCCGGTTCCAGCAGTGACAGCAGGTACAGGCCGGCCGCCATCACCAGCGAGCCGATGATCGGGAAGATCCGGTACTGGCCGGTCTTGGAGACCACGTTGCCGGAGAAGATCGAGGCGATCAGCAGGCCGAGCACCATCGGCAGGGTGCGCACGCCGGAGACGGTCGCCGAGTCGCCGTCCACGTACTGCAGGAAGGTCGGCAGGAAGGTCATCGCGCCGAGCATCGCGAAGCCGACGATGAAGCTGAGCACCGAGCAGACCGTGAACACCTGGCTGCGGAACAGCCGCATCGGCAGGGTGGGTTCGGCGGCGCGGGTCTCCACCCAGCAGAACAGGCCGAGCGCGACCACGCCGCCGGCGAACAGGCCGATGATGACGGGCGAGCCCCAGGCGTACTCGTTGCCGCCCCAACTGGTCGCCAGGATCAGGGCGCTGGCCCCGATCGCGACCAGCGCGATGCCCAGGTAGTCGACCACCGGGCGGGCGGCGGAGCGCACCACCGGGATGGTGCGGGCCGCGGCGACCACCACCAGGACGGCGATCGGCACGTTCACGTAGAACGCCCAGCGCCAGGTCAGGTGGTCGGTGAACAGGCCGCCCAGCAGCGGCCCGACCACGGTGGCGACGCCGAACACCGCGCCGATCGCGCCCTGGTACTTGCCGCGTTCGCGCAGCGGGATCACGTCGGCGATCAGCGCCATCGAGGTCACCATCAGGCCGCCCGCGCCGACGCCCTGCACGGCCCGCCAGGCGATCAGCAGCGTCATGTTGGTGGCCAGGCCGCACAGGAAGGAGCCGGTGATGAAGACGATCGCGGAGACCTGGAAGACCACTTTGCGGCCGAACAGGTCGCCCATCTTGCCGACCAGCGCGGTGGTGACGGTCTCCGCGAGCAGGTAGGACGTCACCACCCAGGACATGTGCGCGGCGCCGCCGAGGTCCGCGACGATGGTGGGCAGCGCGGTGCCGACGATGGTCTGGTCGAGGGCGGCCAGCAGCATGCCGAGCATGATGGTGCCGAAGACGATGTTGCGCTGCCGCCGGTCGAGGACGGGCGGGGCCGCCGGGCTGATCTCGCTGGTGGTGGTCACCGCGACATCGTCACACTTTGCCCTCCGGTGTCCGTTTTCGACACCCCGCACGCGCCGAGGGTGCTCAACTGCCGAGCACCGCCGTTCATTCGACGATGCGACAAGAACACCGACCCATCGCGTTAGAGGGGCATGGACAGCACGACCACGACCGGGGACGACGGCGGGCCCCTGGAGTTCCGGGACTTCGCGGCCGCCCGCGGCCGCCACCTGGTGCGCACCGCCTACCTGCTGACCGGCGGCGACGCCCACCTCGCCGAGGACCTCGCGCAGGAGGCGCTCGGCAAGCTCTACGGCAACTGGCGTCGGGTCTCCCGGATGGCGAACCCCGCCGGGTACGCCCGGACCGTCCTGGTCAACACCTTCCTCAGCCACCGCCGCCGGCGCGCCAGCCGCGAGCACGTCACCGACACCTTCGCCGAGTCCGCCGCGCCCGCCGCCGACCACGCGCTGCGCGTCACCCTGCTCCGGGCGCTCGCCGAACTCCCGCAGCAGGACCGGGCGGTGCTCGTCCTGCGCTACTGGGAGGACCTCGGCGTGGAGGAGGCCGCGGCCGCCCTCCGGCTGACCCCGAGCGCCGTCCGCTCCCGGGCCTCCCGCGCGCTCGGCCGCCTGCGCACCCGCCTGGGCGGGCAGTTCGACGAGCTCGTCCGGCCCTGACGCCGTTCCCGACCTTCCCTCCGCACCGCTTCCGGAGCATGCCGATGACTTCCGAGACTTCCGAACAGGACTTCGCCCGCGCCCTGCGGGCCTCCGCCGACCTCGCCCCCGAGCCGTCCACCGAGCTGTTCGCGATGGCCGCCGAACGCCGCGGCCGCGCCCGGGTGCGACGCCGCCGGGCCGCCGGCGCCTCGGCGTTCGCGCTGGTCGCCGCGGCCGGCTGCGCGCTGGCCCTGCTGCCCGACCGCGACCCCGCGCGCCCCGCGCCGGCCACCACGCCCGTCGGCCGGACGTTCATGTCCGACACCCTGAACTCCCTGATGCCCGCCGACGGACGCGTCAGCGACCTCTCCGGCACCTCCCCCGACGAGCTCCAGCCCGGCCGCACCCCGATGGCCTGGCTGGACTACGACGACGGCGACGGCCCCGCCCGGATCCTGCTGACCGTCGATCGGCTGGCCACCCCGATCGGTGACGGCACGACCGCCCTCCAGTGCCCCGACACCCTCGCCCAGCCGACCGCCACCTGCCGGCTCACCACCCGCGCCGACGGCTCCCACCTGGTCACCACCGCCACCACGCCGCGCTGGGACGGCGACGACCGCGTCTGGACGGCGACCTACGCCGCCCCCGACGGCCGGATGGTCACCGCGACCGAGATCGCCTCCGGCCGGCCCGGGCAGCCCGCCCGCGAGCGGCCGCCGCTGACCGAGGAACGCCTCCTCGCCGTGGCCTCCTCCGACGCCTGGCGGCCCGCCTTCGCCCACCTCCCCGCCGCCACCGTGGCGCCCGCCGCGCCCGTCGACGCCCGCGCCGTGCTCACCGCGCTGCCCGCCGCGCTGCCCGCCGGGGCGACCTTCGACCCGGGCACCGAGGAGCAGCGCGGCTGGGGCCGGGCCCACGGAACGGTCTCCCTCGGCGGCGCCACCGGCCAGCTGCTCGTCACCGTCGAACACGGCTGGCAGCGCGGCTTCCCCACCGAGCCGGCCGCCAGGTTCCGCGACCTCGCGCCCAACGGGAGCTTCGACCGGACCCCGGACGGCACGCTGGTCTTCACCAACGAGCTCTCCGGCCCCGACGGCACGCGGGGCGCCCAGCGGATGGCGGGCGCGCTGCTCCCCGACGGCACCCTGGTCACCGCCAGGGTCTGGACGTACGGGCCCGACCACCGGTTCGCCGCGGTGCCGCCCGCGCTCGGCGACGACCAGCTGCTGGCGCTGGTCACCGCGCCGTCCTGGGCGCGCGTGTGACGGGAGCTCCATGATGGGGTGATGGACTGCCTGTTCTGCCGGGTCGTGGAGGGCGAGGTCACGGTCGAGACCGTCTTCGCGGACGACGTCGTCCACGCCTTCCTGGACCACCGGCCGCTGTTCCCCGGCCACCTGCTGGTGATCCCGCGCCGCCACGTCCCGACGCTGACCGACCTCGCCGAGGACCTGATCGGCCCCTACTACACCCGGGTCCGCCTCCTCACCGCCGCCGTCGAACGCGGCACGGACGCGGCCGGGAGCTTCGTCGCCGCCAACAACCGGATCAGCCAGTCGGTCCCCCACCTGCACACCCACATCGTCCCCCGCAACCCCAAGGACGGCCTCCGAGGCTTCTTCTGGCCCCGCACCCGCTACCGCGACGCGGCGCACGCGGCAGCGACGGCCGCCCGCATCCGCGCCGCCCTCCCCCGGCCCTGAGCCTGCGCCCACCCACCCACCCGAACACCCCACCGCCGTCAGGAACCAGGAGAAACCACGCTGCGCGGGCCGCCCGTCGAGTCGACGATCGAACCGACCAGGTACACACCCGCCGCCCCGGCGAGAGTCGCGGCCACCCACGGCCCCGGCCGGTTCGCGGAAGACCCTCCGCCGGGCGCCGAGGAGGCGACGCTGCGCGGGCAGAAAGCGAGCGAACCCGAACGTGCCCCCGGCAACGCCACGCTGCGCGGGCGGGGCGGCCGGAGCGCCCTCGGTGTCCGTCTCCACCGCCTGCCCCCGCAGGGCTCAGGTTTCGTCCGGGGTGCCGCGGATGGTGGTGCGGAAGGCGATGGGGGTGGTGCCGGTGCGTTGGTGGAAGAACTTGGCGAAGTTGGCGGCGTCGGCGAAGCCGAGGTGGTCGGCTATGCGGGCGGCGGGGGTGTCGCTGTGGGCGAGGAGGCGTTTGGCTTCGAGGATGACGCGGCGGTCGACGAATTCCTTGGCGCCGACGCCGGTCGCGGCGAGGGTGGCGCGGGAGAGGGTGCGGGGGGAGTAGCCGAGGGCTTTGGCGTAGTCGTCGACGCGGCGGGTGCGGGTGAAGTGGTGTTCGACGGCGTGGCGGAAGCGGCGGTAGGTCTCGCCGGGTTCGGTGGGGGTGGAGCCGCAGGGGGTGGCGGGGTTGGCGAGGCGCAGCAGCAGCGCGGCGAGGAGGTGGCGGAGCAGCGCGTGGTGGATGTCGGCGGGCAGGTCGGCGCCGGAGGCGTATTCGTGGTGGAGGTGGCGCAGGGCCCGCCGCAGCGCGTCGCGTTCGGGGCCGGCGGTGTGCAGGACGGCGGCGGCGAAGGGGTCGTCGAGGCGGGCGGCGGCCACCGTCGCGGGGTCGGGGAAGCCGGGTTCGAAGAGGACGAGGGTGCCGTCGGCGTCGTCGAGGGCGCCCCACTGCTGGACCTGGCCGGGGCGGACCCAGAGCCAGCTGCCGGGGTGGACGGCGTGTTCGGTGAAGTCGACGGTGTGGTGGAGGGTGCCGCGGTCGAGGGTGAGCAGGTGGTGGAAGGCGGGGCGCTGGGGGCGGTGGAAGGTGCGGTCGGTGGCGGTGGCGCGGCGGGCGCGGAGTTCGGCGAGGGTCATCACTTCGACGCCGGCCGGTCCGCCGGGGGGTGCGGCGAACGGGACCTCGGGGATCGCCGTCCCGGACGTCGGGTTGTCACTGCCTCGCATGGTCACCACATCCGAGGCCAGGCTACCTCCGGTGGATCTTCCGCCGGGAGGGCGGCGGTACGGTCGGTGAAACGGCGGAGGGCGGTGGGGATGGAGCGACGGGCGACCTTGCGCGATGTGGCGCGCGAGGCGGGGGTGAGCGCGAAGACGGTGTCGCGGGTGGTGAACGGGGACGGGCCGGTGGCGGCGGCGACCCGGGCGCGGGTGCTGGCGGCGACGGAGCGGCTGGGGTTCCGGCCGAACCTGCTGGCGCGCAGCATCCGGACCGGCGGCCCGGATTCGACGGTCGGGCTGGTGGTGCCGGACCTGCGCAATCCGTTCTTCGGGGCGTTGGCGGACGGGGTGGAGCGGGCCGCGCGGGCGCGCGGGCTGACGGTGCTGCTGGGGTGTTCGGGCGGTGATCCGGTGCGCGAGGCGGACGTGGTGAGCGCTTTCCTGGCGCGTCGCACGGCCGCGCTGCTGGTGGTTCCGGCGGCCGACGGGGCGCCGTCCGCGCGGCAGGCGGGGTCGGCGGGGGTGCCGCTGGTGTTCGTGGACCGGCCGGGTCCGGACGCGGACTGCGTGGTGTCCTCGAACCGGGCGGGCGCCCGCGAGGGCGTGGCCCACCTGATCGGCGCCGGGCACCGCCGGGTGGCGTTCCTGGGCGATCTGCCGCCGGAGCTGTACACCCGCCGGGAGCGGTTGGCGGGCTACCTGGACGCGCTCGCGCAGGCGGGCCTCGCGGCGGACGACACGCTGCTCGCGGCGGCCGGGACGGCGGCGGACGCCGAGGCCGCGGTGCTGCGGCTGCTCGCGCTGCCGGAGCCGCCGACGGCGCTGTTCGCGTCCCATGTGAACGCGGCGACCGGCGCGGTGCTGGCGCTGGGCCGGGCGGGCCGCCGGGAGGTGGCGCTGCTGGCGTTCGACGACCTGCCGCTGGCGGAGGTGCTGGATCCGCCGCTGTCGGCGGTGGCGCAGGCTCCGGCGGAGCTGGGTGCGGCGGCGGTGCGGCTGGCGCTGGCCCGGCTGGACGGGGACGTCTCGCCGCCGCGGACCGAGACGGTGCCGACCCGGCTGGTCCTGCGCGGTGCGCCCGCGGGCTCTTGACCGCCCGCCGGTGGCGGATGGAGGGTGGCCGCCACCGGTCGATCACCCATCGAGGAGCGCGGATGGCCCCGCAGTTCGGCGACTACCAGAACGAGATCTACTTCGAGGCGCTGTTCGGCGTCGCCCCCAAGTTCCCGATGTCGTACGCGGGTTGGGCGGAGCGGGCGCAGGCGGCGCTGCCCCCGGAGGTGTGGTCGTACGTGTCGGGCGGGGCGGGCGACGAGCACACCCAGCGGGCGAACGTCGCGGCGTTCGAGCGCTGGGGGCTGGTGCCGCGGATGCTGGTGGGCGCGAAGGAGCGGGAGCTGGGCACCGAGCTGTTCGGGATGGAGCTGGCGTCGCCGCTGTTCCTGGCCCCGGTGGGGGTGCTGGGGCTGTGCGCGCCGGACGGGCACGGGGACCTGGCGGCGGCGCGGGCGGCGGCCCGGACGGGGGTGCCGATGGTGGCGTCGACGCTGTCGGTGGATCCGCTGGAGCGGGTCGCGGCGGAGCTGGGCGACACGCCGGGCTTCTTCCAGCTGTACACGCCGACCGACCGGGCGCTCGCCGAGTCGCTGGTGCACCGGGCGGAGGCGGCCGGGTTCAAGGGCATCGTGGTGACGCTGGACACCTGGGTGACCGGCTGGCGTCCGCGCGACCTGGGCAGCGGCAGCTTCCCGCAGCTGCGCGGCCACTGCCTGGCGAACTACACCTCGGACCCGGTGTTCCGGGCCCGGCTGAAGGACCCGGACGGGGATCCGCGCGGCGCGGTGATGGACTGGGTGCAGGTCTTCGGCAACCCGCTGACCTGGGACGACCTGCCGTGGCTGCGTTCGCTGACCGATCTGCCGCTGATCCTGAAGGGCCTGTGCCACCCGGAGGACGTGCGGCGGGCGAGGGATGCGGGCGTGGACGGGATCTACTGCTCCAACCACGGCGGCCGGCAGGCGAACGGCGGGCTGCCGGCGCTGGAGTCGCTGGCCGGCGCGGTGGCGGCGGCGGACGGCCTGCCGGTGCTGTTCGACTCCGGGGTGCGCAGCGGCGCGGACGTGGTGAAGGCGCTGGCGCTGGGTGCGACGGCGGTGGGGGTGGGCCGGCCGTACGTGTACGGGGCGGCGCTGGGCGGCGAGGCGGGGGTGGTGCACGTGCTGCGGTCGCTGCTGGCGGAGGCGGATCTGCTGATGGCGGTGGACGGCTATCCGTCGGTGGCGTCGTTGCGTGCGCCGGGGGCGTTGCGGCGCTGCTGAGCGCGGGCCCGACCGCCCGCCTTATTGCGAGCTACTTGCAATAACAGAAAGTATGCAGCAGAGTGAGCCTGCGGGGTCGTCCTCCGATCGTCTTCCCAACCGGCGCCCGCCGGGACACGGCGTCCGGCCCCGCGCCGACCTTCCACCCCCGCGGTCTCAGGCGAGCGGCAGCCGCACCACCATGGCCTTGCCGCCGCCGTCGGGATCGGCCAGCGTCGCGGTGTCGCCGCCGGCCAGCCGCACCGTCTCGTGCACCAGGTTCAGCCCCCAGCCGCCGCTGCCGTCCGGGTACGGCACCTCGCGGCGGCGCGGACAGCGCGGGTCGCGGTCGTGCACCCGGACGGTCAACTCGTCCGGAGCGAAGTCGAGTTCGACCGTGGCGCGGGGCGAGCGCAGGGCGGCGTGCCGGACGGCGTTGGTGACCAGTTCGCTCACCACCAGCAGCACGGCGTCGGTCAGCGGATGGTCCGCGTCCAGGCCGCGGGCGGCCAGTTCGGCGCGTACGCTGCGGCGCGCCTCGGGGACGGACTCGGGCACCGTCGCCAGGCTCAGGCAGTACCGCACGGTCTGGGGTGGGTCCGCGACAGCCATGGTCGGTCCCTTCGCAGCGGGGCGACCGGGGCGGGGCGGGGTGCGCCGTGGTCCGGCCGCATCGGGGGGCGGCGGCCCTGCCCCGTCCGAAAAGAACCGGACAGATACCCGTTCCTCACGGTACGGCCCACCGGCCCGATCTGCGGCGGCGGATGGTGGACAGTGGCCACAACTCGCCACCCGCGCGCGGCGATCGCGCGTCAGAGCGGGGGCGTCTCGCCCGGGATCCGCTCGAAGACCAGATTGGTGCGGGTCCGGGCGACCGCCGGATGGGCGGTCAGGTGCTCCACCACGAAGCGGCGCAGCGCCTCCGGGTCGGCGACCGCCACGTGCAGCAGGTAGTCCTCGCTGCCGGCCATGTGGAACACCGCCAGCACGCCCGGCAGTTGGGGCGCCGCGGCGCGGAAGCTGCCGTTCTGCTCCTGGGTGTGCTCCCGCAGCCGCACCGAGATCATCGCCTGCAGCGGCAGGCCGACGGCCGGCAGGTCCACCTCCGCGTGGTAGCCGCGGATCACCCCGCGCTCGCGCAGCGCCCGCACCCGGGTCAGGCAGGTGGACGCGGCGACCCCGACCAGGTCCGCCAGCGCGTTGTTGGCCATCCGGGCGTCGGCCAGCAGCGCCCGGACGATGGCCCGGTCGGTCTCGTCCAGCGCCGCGCGCGCCCGTGGGATGTTCGGCACTCCCCCAGCCTGGCGGCCCGCACCGAACACCCGCAAGAGCGCGCCGGGGCCGCGCCGAACGACCGAATGCCGCAACTGCCGCCGCCCGTCGGCCCGTTCACCGCCGGCATCCCCCCGGCCGGGGCGGCGGCGCCCCCGGATGCGGGGGTTTTCCCCCGCACCGGTCCGGTGGCGCACCCCAGCGCGCCGGGACGCCCCGCCCGTCCATGATCGTCATCAGGGGCCGCACCGGGCGGCCCGGACAAGGAGGAACCGGCATGACGGCCCACTGGCGACACCTCACCCGGCGGGGGCTGCTCACCGCCGCCGCAGCCGTCACGGTGCCGGCGCTGCGCCTCCCGGCGGCCGCCGCGGCCGACCGGACGGACCGCCAACAGGCGCTCGTCATCGAGCAGTTGGAGGCCGCCGCGCACCCGCTGCGGTCCACCGCGCCGGGCGGCCGCAGCACCGACCTGGCGGCGCTCGGCGACCTGGTCGGCGACGCGCAGGTGGTCGGCCTCGGCGAGGCCACCCACGGCTCCCACGAGTTCTTCACCCTCAAGCACCGGGTCTTCCGCCACCTGGTCGAGGAGCGCGGCTTCACCGCCTTCGCCCTGGAGGCGAGTTGGACGGCCGGCCTGGAGATCGACGAGTTCCTCCAGGGCGGCGAGGGCGACGCCCGCCAGGTCGCCGACCGCGTCCTCGCCCAATCACCGTGGCACCGCGAGGAGTTCGCCGAACTGATCGCCTGGATGCGGGAGCACAACCGCCGCCACCCCGGCCGCCCCGTCCACTTCCTCGGCGCCGACCTCGGCCTGCCCGCCCTCGGCGACCGGATCTTCGAACGCGTCCTCGACCTGGTCCGCGCCGCCCGCCCGCAGGAGACCGCCCGGCTGGCCGAACTGTACGCGCCGCTGCGCCCGCTGGACGACGTGATCGGCTACCTCGGACGGCCGCTCGCCGAACGCCGGGAGAAGGCCGAACTCGGCCGCCGGGCCTTCGAGTTGGTCGAATCGGTGGGCGAGGAGCAGGCGGTGCAGCACGCCCGGGTGATCGCCGACACCTTCGCCTTCCTCACCATGGACGCCTCGGACATGACGACGGTCGCCGCCGCCGAGCAGCTGCGCGACCGCGCGATGGCGCACAACGTCCTGTGGTGGCACCGGCGCACCGGCCACCGCATCCTGCTCTCCGCGCACAACGGCCACGCCGGCTACGCGTCCACCCTGCCGGAGCTCTACCCGTTCCCGCAGGGCGCGCAGCTGCGCCGGGCGCTCGGCAGCCACTACCTGGCGATCGGCACCACCTTCGACCGGGGCTCGTTCCTGACCACCGGCGAGGGCGCGGGCGGCGCCTGGCAGCCCGTCAGCGTCCCGCCGGCCGCCCCGGGCAGCCTCGAACACACCCTGGACCAGGTCCGCCACCGCGACTTCTACCTCCCGCTGCGGCGGCTGCCCGCCCCGGCGAGCGGCTGGCTGGCCACCGCCCGCCCCACCTACGACGCCGGCACCACCTACGACCCGAACGCCACCGCCCGCCTGGCGCTCTCCACCGCCTACGACGTGCTGGTCCACCTGCACGAGGTGACCGCCGCGCGGCCGCTCTGACGGCCGCGCCCCGGCCTCGGGGGCGGGGTCGGGGGCGCGGCCGGTCGGCGAGGGCCCAGGGTCGGCGCGGGCCTAGCGGGCGGCGACGGTGCGCAGGTGGGTGAGGACGAGGGGGTCTATCCGGCCCTCGACCAGGCGGCCTTCGAGGTTCTCCACGCCCGCCCAGCGGTCGAGGTTGTCGTAGCCGAGTCCGGCGAGCAGCGCGCCCACCTCGTCGGCGAGTTCGCCGTCGAGCGGGAGCAGCGTGGCGGGGTCGGGGGTGCCGTGCAGGACGTCGTGCAGGCCGAGCAGGCGGCGCAGTTCGCCGACCGGGTCGGCGTGGTCGTCCACCCGGAGGTCGTGCGAGGTGTCGCCCCAGCCGCCGACGCCCTTGCCGGGGTCGACCACGTACAGCGCGGCGCTCTGCCGGCCGCGGGAGTCGCCGCCGGCCGCGTCGCCGGCCGCGAGGGCCGCCAACAGGCGTTCGGCGAGCGGGAGTTCGGCACTGGCGTGCCAGGCGGCCGCCATCTCGGCGACCACCTCGGGCCCGGCGAGGATGTTGCCCTGGATCGCGTAGTCCTGGCCGGCGGTGCCGCCCGCCCAGGGCAGGCACTCCTCGCCGGTCCAGCTGACGGCGCTCTCGGGGCCGACCACGCCGATCTGGCGGTGCACCCGGCCGTCGTCGGCGGCGAGCAGCGCGGCGACGGTGTCGGCGGGCGAGGCGCCGCTGCGCAGCATGGCCATGCCCTGCGGGCGGTAGGCGAGGTTGGCCCAGGCCTGCGAGGCGAGGGCGCCGATGCCGGTTTCGGCGGCGGGCACCAGGGCCCCGACGGCGAGGAACTTGCTGGCCACGGCGACACCGTAGGCGCTGCCGTGTCGAGCGACGATGGAGAAGGTCACGAGCGGCGACGATAGCCGGAGCTGAACGTTTCGTCCACGGTGCGTCCCGCTCCGGCACATTCCGTCAAGACGCTTCCCACCAGCGCACATTCCGTGCGGGAGCGCCGTCGGCCGCGCGACGGGCGCCGGTCTCGTCCCCGGCACCCGTGCCCGCGCGGCGGCTCAGAGGTCGAACTTGGCCCGCTTGTCGGCGGGCACCAGGTCGACGTACTCGGGGTGCTTGGCGATCCAGCCGCGGATGAACGGGCAGTACGGCAGGACGCCCAGGCCGCGCTCGCGCGCGGTGTCCAGGACGGCGCGGGCCAGCTTGCCGCCGAGGCCCTGGCCCTCGAAGGCGGGGTCGATGACGGTGTGCACGAAGGCGATCCGTCCGCCGTCGCGGAGCTGGTACTCGGCGAATCCGGCCAGTCCGGCGTCGGTGGCGATCTCGAAGCGGGACTGCTCGGTGTTGTCGGTGACCTGGGGTTCCATCGGGCGCTGCTCCTCGTGGTCGGGGTTCTCGGAGGGAAGATAAGTCATCGACGGGCCGTCACTGTGCTCGGAGCGCAGCGAGTTGTTGCTCGAAGGGCACAACCTGCTCGACGGGGCCGCTCGCGGCGGGCCGTGCGGCCAGCAGCGCGGCGAGTTCGCGGGCGGCGCGGTCGACGCGTCCGGCGAGGGAGCCGTCGGCGCCGTTGGCGCCCCAGTCCTCGGAGGCGGCGAAGACGGCGGTGGGGACGACCACGGCGCGCAGGTACGCGAAGAGCGGCCGCATGGCGTGTTCGAGGGCGAGGCTGTGCCGGGCGGTGCCGCCGGTGGCGGCGATCAGGACGGGGGTGCCGTTCAGCGCGTCCTTGTCGAGGACGTCGACGAAGGACTTGAACAGGCCGCTGTAGGAGGCCGAGAAGATCGGCGTGACGGCGATCAGGGCGTCCGCCTCCTCCACCGCCCGGACGGCGTCGCGCAGCGCGGGCGGCGGGAAGCCGGTGGTCAGGTTGTCGGCGATGTCCCGGGCGAGCTCGCGCAGTTCGACCACCCGGACGTTCACCTCCCGTCCGGCGGCGGCCAGTTCGCGGCCGGCGGCGGCGGACAGGCGGTCGGCGAGCAGCCGGGTGGAGGACGGCACGGACAGGCCGGCCGCCACCACGACCAGGTTCAGCGTGCTCACTTGGCGACCTCCTCCTTCTCGTTCTCGCGGGCCTGCTCCCGGGCGGCCTTCAGCGTGGCGTGGGTCGGCGCGTCCGGGACGTCGGCGGGCCGGTTCTTGGCGAACTCCTTGCGCAGCACCGGGACGACCTCCTCGCCGAGCAGGTCCAGCTGCTCCAGCACGGTCTTCAGCGGCAGGCCCGCGTGGTCCATCAGGAACAGCTGGCGCTGGTAGTCGCCGACCACGTCGCGGAAGCCGAGGGTGCGCTCGATGACCTCCTGCGGGCTGCCCACGGTCAGCGGCGTCTGCTCGGTGAACTCCTCCAGCGACGGGCCGTGGCCGTAGACCGGCGCGTTGTCGAAGTAGGGGCGGAACTCGCGCACCGCGTCCTGGGAGTTCTTGCGCATGAACACCTGGCCGCCGAGGCCGACGATGGCCTGCTCGGCGGTGCCGTGGCCGTAGTGCGCGTACCGGGTGCGGTACAGCTCGACCATCCGGCGGGTGTGCTCCTGCGGCCAGAAGATGTTGTTGTGGAAGAAGCCGTCGCCGTAGTAGGCGGCCTGCTCGGCGATCTCGGGGCTGCGGATCGAGCCGTGCCAGACGAACGGCGGGGTGTCGTCGAGCGGGCGCGGGGTGGAGGTGAAGGACTGCAGCGGGGTGCGGAAGCGGCCCTGCCAGTCGACGTTCTCCTCGCGCCAGAGCTGGTGCAGCAGCGCGTAGTTCTCGATGGCGAGCGGGATGCCCTGGCGGATGTCCTTGCCGAACCACGGGTAGACCGGGCCGGTGTTGCCGCGGCCCATCATCACGTCCACCCGGCCGTTGGCCAGGTGCTGGAGCATCGCGTAGTCCTCGGCGATCTTCACCGGGTCGCTGGTGGTGATCAGCGTGGTGGAGGTGGAGAGGATCAGCTTCTCGGTGCGGGCCGCGATGTAACCGAGCATGGTGGTCGGCGAGGACGGGACGAACGGCGGGTTGTGGTGCTCGCCGGTGGCGAACACGTCGAGGCCGACCTCTTCCGCCTTGAGCGCGATGGCGACCATGGCCTTGATGCGCTCGTGCTCGCTGGGGGTCCGCCCGGTGGTGGGGTCGGTGGTCACGTCGCCGACGCTGAAAATGCCGAACTGCACCGCTCTCAACTCCTTCTCGGTTGATTCAACATTCAACCACTCGGTGCAACGGGACGCCAGCCCGGCCTATTCCCGCCAGGATTCGGCCGGGAATGGCCGAAACGCCGACACTCTCAGCAGTCGATCGGATACGCAGAGTTGACTGGTAGTCGGGCATTCCGCTTACCTGATGCACGCCCTCGGGCGCGGAGCGCCACGGCCGCGCCCTCCTGCCGTCCACCGGAGTGTCCGTGCGCCTGCGCCAGTTCCTCGCCCCGCTCGTCGCCGCCGTCGCCCTGTTCGCCACCGCCGCGCCCACCGCGGCCGCCGCGGCCCCCGCCGAGCTGCGGATCACCCTCACCACCGAGTGCTCCGCCGACTTCCGGCACGGCGACTCCCGCCTCGGCCCCGACCAGCTGCCCGACTCCGGCCCCGTCGGCCGCCAGCTGATCGGCTACCTGCGCACCGGGCTGCAGAGCGAGCAGCAGTTCCTGGCCCGTTACTACGACAGCGCGGCCGGCAGCTGGAAGTATCCGCCGTCCAACGGCTACCTGCTGATGCCCGACGGCACCCCGATCGAGTACAACACCACGCTGCGGCCCGGCCAGGCGATCGACCGCTACGGCAGCGAGTACGGCTCCTTCCTCGCCCCCGAGGGCCTGCCGTACGCCACCCGCTCCATCCCGCCGTCCAGCCTGGACGGCAACCCGGCCGCCGGCTGCAACTACCACGACTACCGGGTGCTCAAGGCGTTCACCGTGCACTCCGGCCCGATCGCCCCCTGGTTCGGCCAGCCCGGCCTCGGCCTCCAGTACCAGCTGGACGCCGCGCTGGTGCCGGGCGCGCCGGAGCGGATCAACGTCGGCTGGCTGGTCGACAACGGGTACCTGGCCCGCCTGGTCTGACCGGCGGGGCTCAACTGCCTTCCAGCGCCTGGTCCAGCCAGGCCAGCCAGAACGACTCCAGCTGGATGCCCGCCTGCAGCACCGTGTGCTGCAGGCGGTTCTCCGTCTCCGCCCGCTCCGGCGGGAAGTCGCGGCGCTCGATCTCCAGGTACTCCGCCAACTGCGCGCGGTGCAGCTCCCGGTGGCGCGCCAGCTCCTCCGTCAGGCCGTCCACCCCGAGCACCGCGGCGGCGCGCAGCCGCAGCAGCAGCGGGTCCCGGATCGGCTTCGGGTCCTGCGGCTGCCCGACCCACGCGAGCAGCCGCTCCCGCCCGGCCGGCAGCACCTCGTACTCCTTGCGCTGCCCCCGCCCCGCCCCCGGCCCCGAGGCCCGCACCAGCCCCTCACCCTCCAGCCGCCCCAGCTCGCGGTAGATCTGCTGGTGCGTCGCCGACCAGAAGAACCCGATCGACCGGTCGAACCGCCGGGTCAACTCCAGCCCCGAGGACGGCTTCTCCAGCAGAGCGGTGAGGATCGCGTGCGGCAGTGACATGCGGCGATGGTACGGGTCTGCGGCGAGGGGGCGGGCCCCGGCACCCGAAGGGCCGTCACCGGAAAGCGCTGTCCGGGGTCTTGCGCCGGTTCGCCCGGTGCCGAAATACTCCCTGCAGCGCTTGTCAGGGGCAGATCAGTACTGGGTCCGGGAGTCGATCGGACCGCGATCGCCGCCTGCCCGCGCCTCACGGCCCGTCGACTGTCCGGGCCTCCCCCACACCCCAGGAGGAGAACTGTGAGGACCATGCGCACCACCCCCACCGCCCCGTCCCGCGCCCGCGGACGGGTGCTCGCCATCGCCGTCGCGCTCGCCGCGGCGACCGCCCTCGCGGCGCCCGGCGCCATGGCCGCAACCCCGGCGGCCGACACCCTGGCGCAGGTCAGCACCGCGATCGACCAGGCCGGCGTCAACGGCATCGCCTGGCACACCGACCGGGCCACCGGCCAGGTCGTCGTCACCGCCGACAGCAGCGTCACCCCGGCCGCGCTCGCCAAGCTGAGCAGGGCCGCCGGGACGAAGCACCTGAAGATCGAGCGCACCGCGGGAACGTTCAACCCGCTGCTGTCGGCCGGCGCGGCCATCTACGGCGGCGGCTACCGGTGTTCGCTGGGCTTCAACGTGGTCAAGGGCGGCGTCTACTACTTCCTGACCGCCGGCCACTGCGGCAACATCGCCGGCACCTGGTACAGCAACTCCGGCCAGACCACCCAGGTCGGCACCACCAGCAGCTCCAGCTTCCCGGGCACCGACTACGCCCTGGTCAAGTACACCTCGACCAGCCACCCGGGCGGCTACACGGCGGCCAGCGCGTACGTCGGCGAGGCCGTCAAGCGCACCGGCTCCACCACCGGCACCCACAGCGGCACCGTCACCGCGCTGAACGCCACCGTCCGCTACTCCGACGGCAGCACCGTCCGCGGGCTGATCCAGACCAACGTCTGCGCCGAGGGCGGCGACTCCGGCGGCCCGCTGTACGACGGCACCAAGGCCCTGGGCCTCACCTCCGGCGGCAGCGGCAACTGCAGCAGCGGCGGCACCACGTTCTTCCAGCCCGTCACGGCAGCCCTCTCCGCGTACGGCGTCTCGCTGTACTGAGCGCCTCGCCGCACCGAGCGCACCGAGCACGCCCCGGCCCCCTCGGACCCGCACCGGCCCGAGGGGGCCCCGGCCGCGTCAGCGCGGCAGCAGCGCGTGGACCTGGCGCGGCCTGGCCTCGCGCTCGTCGAACACGACCGCCTCGCCGCACTCCCGCCCCACGGCGGCGAACGCGCCCCGGAACGCCTGCTGCGACCCGAACTCGCCGGCGGTGACGACGGCCTCGCCGTCGAGCGTGACCCAGACCTCGGCCCGCACGAACCCCGGCTGCCGTTCGAGCACCTCGCGGACCAGGTGGCAGCGGCCGACGAACTCCTCCACGTACTCGGGCCTCGGGTAGTGGAACGCGATGAAACCGAACGACACGACGGTGCCCTCCCCTTACTTGTACGGCTGCGTACAACGACACCCTAGGCTCGATGTACGCAACCGCACAACGCGTCGCCCTGTGAGCTGGACCACGCGCTCCCGGCGGGTCGCCGCGCCGCCGGCCGGCGTCAGAACTGCAGCGCCCAGCGGTCGAGGTAGCCCTCGAAGTACTCCGATCCGCCGGTCACCCGCAGCCGCCACACGCCGTTCGCGATCCGGGCGGAGGCGTCCACGCCGTAGAGCCGGTGGACGTCGTTGTACGGGCCGCTGAAGTCGGCGTCCTTGAGGCGGTAGGCGGTGCCGTCGGGCGCGATCAGGTCGATCACCAGGTCGTACGGCCAGCTGTGGACGATGTCCACGGCGACGTCGAGGTTGGCCGGGCCGCGCCCGGCGATCCCCGTGACGGTGATGGCCGACAGCAGCGGCGCCTCCTCGACGGGGGTGTCCGTGTCGTTGGTGAAGCGCGGGCCGGGCGGCCGGTTCGGGATGGTGCCGGTGTACAGCAGCCGGTCCGGGGTGCCCGGCTCCAGCGCGCCGATGGAGCCGCTGGTGGCCGCCGCGGTCAGCGCGGTGGAGACCTGAGCGGGTGTCGCGGTGCGGTGGTCCGCCAGGTACAGCGCGGCGGCGCCCGCGGCGTGCGGGGAGGCCATCGAGGTGCCCGACATCGTGGTCCAGTCCTGGTCGTAGATGATCCCGGCCGAGGTGATCTCGTCCCCGGGCGCGTGCAGGTCCACCAGCGGGCCGTAGTTGGAGTACGACGCGACGTCGTCCTCGACGTCGGTGGCGCCCACCGTGATGGCGGTCGGCACCCGGGCCGGGGAGTGCTGCGAGGCGTCGATGCCCTGGTTCCCGGCCGCGACCGTGTACGTCAGACCGGAGGCGATCGAGTTGCGCACGGCGGTGTCGAGCACCTCGTCGGGCTCGCCGCCCAGGCTCATGTTGACGACGGCGGGCTTGACGGCGTGCGAGGTCACCCAGTCGACGCCCGCGACGACCTGCTCGGTCGTGCCGCTCCCGTCGTCGTCCAGCACCCGGACGGCCACCACCGACGCCTGCTTCGCCACCCCGTACGTCGCGCCCACCGCGGTGGCGGCCACGTGGGTGCCGTGCCCGTGGCCGTCGTCCGCCACGGCGTCCCCGTCGATGGCGTCGAAGCCGTAGGAGGCCCGGCCGCCGAAGTCGTCATGGCTGATCCGGACGCCGGTGTCGACGACGTACACCGTCACCCCCTTCCCGCCGCCGGCCGGGTAGTCGAAGCGGTCGGTCAGCGGCGGGCGCCGCTGGTCGATCCGGTCCAGCCCCCAGGACGGCGGGCCCGCCTGGCTGCCGTCGGCCGAGACCCGGTGGTTCTGCGACACCAGCGCGACCGCGGGGTCGGCCGCGAGCCGCCGCGCCTGGCGCTCCGGGAGCCGCACCGAGAAGCCGCGCAGCGCCGTCTCGAACGTCCGCCCCACCGCCCCGCCGTAACGGGCGGCCAGCGAAGCGCCGACCTGCGCGACCGCCCCCGCCTTCTGCGGGGCGAGCACCACCAGGTAGCTCCCGGCGATCGCCCCCGGCGTCCCCGCCCCCTGCACCACCCCCTCCGGAGCGCTCGCCGCCGCCGGCGCCGCACCCCCCACGCCCAGCACCAGGGCCGCCGCCCCCGCGGCCACCCCCCGGAGCACCCGCCGGAGCACCCGCCGTCGCACCGCCATCGCCATCCCCCTGCCCCCTCGGGCGCGGCTCGCCGCGCCCGTCCGATATCTCCAACTACCGTCGGGCACAAGGAGATTGACGTGCAATCAGGAAACCGGCAAGCACGACGAACGGGCCATCGGCCGGTCCGTCGTCCGACGTAGTCACGGCGTCGCCGCGCCGCCCGCAGCGCCGGGTTGTGCCGCCGGCCGCCCCTGGACGAGCGGACGGCCGGCGGTGCTCCGGATCCGGGTCAGGCGGAGCGGCGGTTGCCCCGGTCGTCGCACGGAAGTTGGCCGTTGGGGTCGTTGGCGTGGAAGTCGCGGTAGGCCTGGCGCTCGATCTCGGCGATCGCGGTGGGCTTGACGTCGATGATCCCGCCGAAGGGCCGGTCGACGTCGCGGATGAGGACGAGGGCGGTGGTCAGCAGGGCCGTGATCACGACGAGGGTGATGATCTGTCCGCGGTTGTTGCGGCGGGGCAGGCAGACGCCGAGCGCGACCACGGTGATGGTGAGGGTCGCGAGCAGGAACCACAGCACGGCGCTGGGGATGCTGGCGGACGCCTGGGTGAGGCGCTCGTCGCGTTCGTCGGAGCGGGTGTTGTCGGCGGAGATCAGCATGCCGAAGACGGCCTGGCCCTGGAGTTCGCCGAAGGTCTGCCGGAAGTCGGCCGTCCAGGCGTTGGGCGCGCTGGAGCCGTGGCCGTCGGACATCGCCGGCCACTCCTGGAGCCGGACCGCGCGGGCGTAGCAGACGGCGTCGGCCTGGATCCGGTTGCGCTGGGCGGCGGGTGCGTATTCGGCGGTCTCGACGAGCTGGTCGAGGGCGCGGGCCTCGCCGCGGGCGGAGACCTCGGCCTTGCCGTAGGACCCGTTGGCGGTGACCAGGACGAAGGCGAGCAGCAGGACGGTCAGGGTGAGCAGCGGGCCGACGAGGTCCTTGACGGCCATGCCGGTGTCGTCGTCCTCCTTCAGCAGCAGCGGGCGCAGGTAGCGGTTGGCGGCGAGGCCGACCAGCAGTGCGACGGCGGCGACGACGATGACCAGGACCACGACGGGCACCTCCGGGATGCGGGAACGGACCCCTGCCGCGCGGCGTGCGGGCAGGGCGGGCATTCGGATCATCGGCGAGCGGTGCTCCGGGGCCGGGGACCGAATCGTCCGGGTGCGCGACATGGGTGCGGGAGTTGCTCCATCGGGAGCAGACGCCCCGGGGTCGGCCGTTGCACGCGGTGTGCCCGCCGGTGATCCCGCCAAGAACGCCCGGCCCCGTCCCGCTGCGGCGGCAGCGGCTCGATCCGGGCCCACGCAGCGTCCGTTGCCCCTCCCACCACAGGATCAACTGTGACTGGTGGGCTCGCGTGTTCACCTGGCGCGAGTTGTCGGTGCTGCCGAACGCGGCGGTGACTTTCCGTGATCTCCAGCGCCTCCCCGCCCTGTGGGGCTGGGTTCTTCCGCGGTCCGGCCGTCGGCGATGATGGAGGCCATGATCGTCGCAGCCACCCAGTTCGCCCCGGTCGCCGGGGACATCGACGCCAACGTCCGTACCATCGCCGGGCTGATCCGGGCCGCCGGGGCCGCCGGCGCCCGCGTGGTCGTCTTCGCCGAGCTCGCCGTGACCGGCTACGAGCCGACGCTGATCCGCGACACCCCCGGCCTCGTCCTCACCGAGGACGACGCCCGCCTCGAACCGGTACGGGAGGCGTGCCGCCTCGTCTCGGCGGCGGCGGTCGTCAACGGTCCCGTGCACACGGCGGAGGGCCGGCCCGCAGTCACCTCCCTCGTCATCGGCCCGGACGGCGGACTTCTCACCCGGTACGACAAGCAGCACCTGTACGGCATCGAGCAGGAGGTCTTCGCAGCGGGCGGCCGGGACGGCCGCTTCGAGCTGGAGGGCACCCGGTTCGCGCTGGCCACGTGCTACGACAACCGCTTCCCGGAGCTCGCCGAGCGGGCCGCCGCCGACGGCTGCACCGTCTACCTGGCGAGCTCGGTGCTCTCCGCCGACAACGACTCGTTCGAGCAGGTCTATCCGGTGCGGGCCCGGGAGTTCGGTCTCCACGTGGTGCTCGGCAACGTCCTCGGCGACAACGAGGACGGCGTGGGCTGCGGCGCCGCCGGCGCCTGGGGCCCGGACGGCGAACGGACCGCCGACGCCGGCACCGAGGCACCGGGCTACGTGCTCGCCGAGGTCGGCTGAAGCGGCGTTCGGATCAATCAGGACGTGGTCAGCGGTAAGCCCCTGATGATCAGGTCGCGGCCGTGATGCGGGTGGCGTGGATCCGGTGGGCCTTCGACCCCGGGGAACCGCGGGAGAAGGCGCCGACCGGCCGCCACGCGCCCCGGCCGACCGGGCGAGCACCGCGTACCGCCGCCGGGCCGGACCCGAGGCCGCCACTGGACGAGAAGGCCCTGACCGCCGCCCAGGAGGCCACCGCGGTGCTGGTGCGCGAGCAGGTGCCGGAGACGGCTCAGCCGTTGGCCTTCATGGTCTGCTTGATCCAGGGCGCGTAGGCCGGCGCGCTGCTGTACAGGCCCGGGCCGCCCGAGCAGGGGACGCCCGGGGCGCCCGGGCCCGAGGTGACGCCGACCAGTTCCCAGCGGCCGTTGCGGGCCTTCTGGAGCTGGGGGCCGCCGGAGTCGCCGTGGCAGGCCATCGCCTCGGCCTTGAGGCTGACGGTGCAGAGCCTGGTGGAGTCCGCGTAGCCGGGGGCGCACTCGGAGACGGCGCCGAGGCGGGTGTTCAGCTGCCGCAGCTGCTCGGAGAAGGCGAACTCGCCCTCCACGGTGGTGCCGAAGCCGAGCAGCCGGGTGGGCGTCCCGGGCGCTCCCGCCGCCCTGGCGATCGGGACGGGCTGCTGGGCGACCGGACGGTCGAGGCGGATCAGGGCGACGTCGTCCTTGTTGTAGCTGGTGCCGCCGCCGTTCACGTAGCCCGGGTGCACGAAGGTCCGGTCGATGTTCCGGACGGTTCCGCCGGACGTCCGCCGGTCGCTGCCGACGCGGACGGTGCCGGCCAGCTCGATGCCCTCGCCGGTCACGCAGTGGGCCGCCGTCAGCACCCACTGGCGGTCGATCAGCGAGCCGCCGCAGCTGGCGTCCAGCAGCCCGGCCTCGGGGACCGCCATGGGGATCGCCGCCATGAAGGGGTAGCGCTCGCCGGCGGCGTCGCCGTTGATGATCGCTCCGGCGCTGCCCGCCATGACGGTGGTGCAGGCGAGGGCGGCCAGTGCGCCTGCGACGGCCGTCCGGGCGGCGGCGCGACGGGAGTTGAGCTTGAACACGCGGGTGTCCTTCGTTCGGAAGTGCTTGCCCGCCCAGCCTGCGCCACCAAGATCCACCGGCCCATGGTGGCAGCAGGCGGAAACCGCGTCCGGTCAGCCGGAGCGGGATGGTGGGGTTGTCCCCCGCAACGCCCCCGGTTCCAGCGGGAGGCGGAGGGTGAAGGTCGAGCCCGCGCCCGGGGTGCTGGCGGCGTGGGCGTCGCCGCCGTGGAGTTCGGCGAGCTTGCGGACGATGGCGAGGCCGAGGCCGGTGCCGCCGGTCTGCCGGGTGCGGGAGCGGTCGGCGCGCCAGAAGCGCTCGAACACCAGCGGGAGGTCGGCCTCGGCGATGCCGGTGCCGGTGTCGGCGACCTGGAGCAGCAGGGCGGCGCCCTCGGTGCGGGCGCGCAGCGTGACGGCGCCGCCGGGCGGGGTGTGGCGGACGGCGTTGGAGACCAGGTTGCCCACGGCCTGCCGGAGGCGGACCGGGTCCGCGAAGACCTCGGCGGCGGCCGGGGAGGTCTCGACGGCCAGCGCCACCGCGGCGGCCCGGGCCTGTGCGCCGTGGGCGCCCGCGACCTGCGCCAACAGGTCGCCGACGTCGACAGGTTCGCGGTGCAGGACCAGCTCGCCCGCGTCGGCGGCGGCGAGGTCCCGCAGGTCGTCGATGAGGTGCTGGAGCAGCATGGCCTCTTCGAGCAGGGAGCCGGTCAGGGCGCGGTCGGCGGTGGCGAGGCCGTCCTCCACCGCCTCCAGCCAGCCGCGGATGTTGCTGAGCGGGGTGCGCAGTTCGTGCGCGATGTCGCCGACCATGGCCTTGCGCAGGTCCTCCAGCTGCTTGCGCCGCTCCGCCATGGCGTTGAACGCGGCGGCCAGCATGGAGATCTCGTTGCGGCCGGTCACCCGTACCCGGGCCGTCAGGTCGCCGTCGGCCATCCGGCGGGCCGCGTGGGTGAGCGCGTGCAGCGGCCGGGAGAGCCGCAGGCCGACCGTCAGGGTGACCGCGACCGTCACCACCAGGACCAGGGCGGCCACTTCGGTGACCCGCCCGGGGTGCGCGGCGGTCAGCACGGGGGCGGGGCCGGCGGCGTCGGCGGGGCCGGCGGGGGTGCCGACGAACAGCAGCAGGGGCGGCGCCACGTACTCGACGAGTTGCTGCCGGCGGGCGTTGGTGAGGCAGGCGGAGACCGCCCGGCCTTCCCCCGGGTCGGCGACGGGCACCCCGTCCGGGCCCAATTCGAGTGCTACGGGCGGGAGTTGCCGGCGCGCCAGGCAGGCGTTGACGAGTCCGGTGAGGTCGGCCAGGGCGGCGTCCTCGGTGCGGGTGGGGGCGCTGGCCACCATGGGGGTCGAGCAGCGCACCCCGAGGGGCCGGCTGTCGGGGGTGCGCAGGCGCGGCCGCCCGGCGGGGTCGTCGGTGACGGTGGCCTCGACGCCGAGCGTGGCGCGCAGGCAGTCGGCCTGCTGCTGCAGTTCGTTGCGCAGGCTCCGCTGCTCGTCCGGGGTCGGCCGGAACGGGCCGGCCGCGCGGGCGTCGATCCGGTCGGCGGGCGCGTCGGGCTGCAGGGCGAGGTCGACGGAGAGCGGGTCGACGATGCCGGTGGGCG
This sequence comes from Kitasatospora sp. NPDC004531, assembly GCF_053602195.1. NCBI lineage: Bacteria > Bacillati > Actinomycetota > Actinomycetes > Kitasatosporales > Streptomycetaceae > Kitasatospora > Kitasatospora sp. NPDC004531. The sequence goes on from NZ_JBSGDD010000001.1 coordinate 157,158, forward strand.
TGCGGGGCAGGGCCGGGCCGCCCTGCCCGGGGGTCGAGTCGAGGACCGGTTCGAAGCCGGGGGTGGTGAGGACGATGCGCTGCCCGGTGGCGGCGGCAAGCTGCCGGACGGTGTCCTGCGCGTCGTTCCAGTCGGGGTGGGTGGCGGCGTAGCCGAGCAGTTGGCGGTAGATCCGGGTGTGGTCGGCGATGGCCTGGGTCTGTTCCTGCTGGATCGCGCCGGTGGTGGTGCGGGCGGCCAGCCAGGCCGTCGCGGCGATGGAGCAGAGCGACACCAGGGCGGAGAGTGCGAGCAGCCGGGCGGTCAGGCTGCGGCGCAGCGGGGTGTCACGGGGCAACGCGCGGCACCTCCGCGAGCTTGTAGCCGATGCCGTAGACGGTCAGCAGGGTGCTGGGGCGGCGCGGGTGCGGTTCGATCTTGCGGCGCAGGTTCATCACGTGGGTGTCGACGGTGCGGGCGGTGGTGTACCGGTCGATGCCGTGCAGGTGTTCCAGCAGCTGGGCGCGGGTGAAGACCCGGCCGGGCTGGGCTGCGAGGACCTCCAGCAGCCGGAACTCGGCGGGCGTGCAGGTGACGGGCCGCCCGTGGGCGGTGACTTCGTGGCGGGCGGGGTCGACGGTCAGCGGTCCGGCGCGCAGCGCGGCGGGCGGCGTCCCGGCGGCGGGCGGGGGCGGGGCGGCCGGGGTGCCGCGGCGGATCAGGGCGCGGACCCGGGCGACGAGTTCGCGGGGGCTGTAGGGCTTGGTGAGGTAGTCGTCGGCGCCGAGGTCGAGGCCGAGCAGCAGGTCCTCCTCGGTGGTGCGGGCGGTCAGCATCAGCACCGGCAGGGCGGACTCGGCGCGCAGGGCCCGGCAGACGTCGAGGCCGTCGAGCACCGGCATCATCACGTCCAGGACCAGGAGTTGGGCCGTTTCGCGGCGGGCCTCCCGCAGCGCGGAGCGGCCGTCGTGGACCACGACGACGTGGTGTCCCTCGTGTTCCAGGTAGCGGCGGATGAGGTCGGCCTGTTTGGGGTCGTCCTCGGCGACGACGACGTGTGCGCACATGCCGATGATCGTAAGAGGGCTTCGGGTGGACGGTGCGCCGGCCGGTGCGGGCGGCTCCGGGACGGCTTCCCCACCGGTTCCTGACAACTTCCTGACACGGGGCGGCCAGGGTGGCGGTGTCCGCCGGCTCCCGTCGAAAGGCCTCCGTGTGAAGTCCTCCCTGCCGCTCGCCGTCCGCGTCCTCGGGGCGTCGCTCGCGCTGTCCCTGCTGCCGACGGCGGCCACGGCCACCGCCGCCCCGGCTGCTCCGGCCACCGTCGCCCGGACCTTCCCGGCCGCTCCGACCGTCTCGGCGCGGGACGTGATGCCGCACCTGGAGGCCCTGCAGCGGATCGCCGACCGCAACGGCGGCAACCGCGCGCACGGCACGGCGGGCTACGCGCAGTCGCTGGCGTACGTGCGCCGCGCGCTGGACCGGGCGGGTTTCCGCACCGAGCTGCAGCGCTTCGAGCACGACGGCCGGGCGGGCTGGAACCTGATCGCCGACTGGCCGGGCGGCGACCCGGACCACGTGCTGCTCACCGGCGCCCACCTGGACAGCGTCGCCGAGGGGCCAGGGATCAACGACAACGGCTCGGGCTCGGCCGCGGTCCTGGCCGCCGCGCTCCGGGTCGCCGACTCCGGGCTCCGGCCGGCCCGGCACCTGCGGTTCGCCTGGTGGGGGGCGGAGGAGGTCGGGCTGATCGGTTCCGCCCACTACGTCCGGAATTTGACCGATCGTGACCGCCGGGCGATCGACCTCTACCTGAACTTCGACCAGACGGGCAGCCGCGACACCGACAAGTGGCTCGTGGTGCAGGACGGGCCGGGGGCCGACGAGGCCGCCGGGCGGGCCTTCGCCTCCTGGTTCGCCGCCCGCGGCCTGGACACCTTCGACATCGGCGTCGGCGGGTCGGACAACGAGTCGTTCGGCGCCGCCGGCATCCCGTCCTCCGGCTTCAGCACCGGCATCTCGGACTGCATCCACGAGGCCTGCGACAACCTCGCCAACGTCGATCCGGCCGTCGAGACCACCAGCACCAACGCCCTGATCGGCGTGGTGTGGCAGCTCGCCGCCACCCGCCCGTGACCGCCCGCCACCCCCAGGAAGCACCGATGCGCACCCGACCGACCGCCACCGCCCTCGCCCTCGCGACCGCCCTCGGCGTCGCCCTGACCGCCCTGCCCGCCTCCGCCGCGAACGCGAACGCGACCACGGCCGGGACCGCGACCGGGATCGGCGACCCGTACTTCCCCGACGACGGCAACTCCGGCTACGACGTGGGTCACTACGACGTCCGGATCGCCTACGACCCGGCCCGCGCCGACCACCTGACGGGCGACACCACCGTCACCGCCCGGGCCACCCGGGCGCTGGAGCGCCTGAGCCTGGACCTGAAGGGCTTCACGGTCGCCTCGGTCACCGTCAACGGCGTGCCGGCCCGGTCGTTCTCGCGCTCCGGCGAGCACAAGCTGGACGTCGTCCCGGCCCAGCGGATCGCCCGGGGCGCCGCGTTCGCCGTCCGGGTGAAGTACGCGGGCCGGCCCGACCCGGAGGGCTGGCACACGCTGGCCGACGGCGGCGCGAGCGCGGCGGGCGAGCCGCACTCCGCGACGTCCTGGTACCCGTCCAACGACCACCCGTCCGACAAGGCCACCTTCTCGCTCACCGCGACCGTCCCCGACGGCTGGACCGCCATCGGCAACGGCCGGCCGGGGCCGACCACCACCGGCGGCGGCAGCACCACCTTCCGCTGGCACGAGGACCGCCCGATGGCGACGTACCTGAGCACGGTCGCCATCGACCGGTTCACCGTCCACCGGGACCAACTGCCCGACGGCACACCGATCATCACCGCGTACAGCCCGGACGCCGTGATCGACCCGGCGGCGGAGGCCGAGCAGCGGGACATCCTGGCGTTCCTGGCCTCGAAGTTCGGCCCGTACCCGTTCTCCTCGGCGGGCGCGATCGTGGTGGGCGCGGCGCGGGACGAGAACGCCGGCCCGGTGGCCCTGGAGACGCAGAGCCGGCCGACGTACAGCGGGGCGATCTTCGACGCGCCGGTGGTGCACGAGAACGCCCACCAGTGGTTCGGCAACAGCGTCTCGTTCTCCGACTGGCGCGACGGCTGCCTCGCCGAGTGCGTCGCCCAGTACGCCAACCAGCTGTGGGAGGAGCACAAGGGCGCCGACCTCGACACCGGGTTCTACGCCGCCGAGCTGGCCTCCGCGAAGGACGACCCCGCCTACTGGTCGACGAAGCTGTACGACCCCGGCGCGGGCAAGGAGCTCGACGCCGCCCTGTACTTCAAGGGCTCGCTGATGATGCACGCCCTGCGGCGCACCGTCGGCGACGACGCGTTCTTCGCCACGCTGCGCCGCTGGACCGCCGACCACGCCTACGGCAACGCCTCGTTCCCGCAGTTCGAGGCGCTGGCGGCGCGGGTGTCCGGCCGCGACCTCACGGGCTTCTTCGACGCCTGGGCGCACGGGACGACGCTCCCCGCGAAGGAGTACCTCTACCCGGGCAGCCTGGCCGCACTGGCCTGACGGCGGGCGCGGGAGTCGCCTCCCGCACCCCCCGCGCCCGCCGTGGCGGCTGTCAGAGGGCGGCGGCCAGGCGGGTGCCCTGGTCGATGGCCCGCTTGGCGTCGAGTTCGGCGGCCACGTCGGCGCCGCCGATCAGGTGGGGTTCGACGCCGCGCTCGCGCAGCGCGTCGACCAGCTCGCGGCGGGGTTCCTGGCCGGCGCACAGCACGACGGTGTCGACGGGGAGCACCTGCTCCTCGCCGCCGACGGTGACGTGCAGGCCGGCGTCGTCGATGCGGCGGTACTCGACGCCGGGGACCATCACCACGCCCCGGTGCCGCAGTTCGGTGCGGTGGATCCAGCCGGTGGTCTTGCCGAGGCCCGCGCCGACCTTGCCGGTCTTGCGCTGGAGCAGGTGGACGCTGCGCGGCACGGCGGGGCGGGCGGGGGCGGCGAGCCCGCCGGGGGTGGTGTGCTCGGCGTCGACGCCCCACTTGGCGAGGAAGTCCTCGCTGCCCGGGTCGGTGAGGTACTCGGCGACGTCGAAGCCGATGCCGCCCGCGCCGATCACCGCGACCCGGTCGCCGACCTTCGCGCCGTCGCGCAGCACGTCGAGGTAGCCGACCACGCTGGGGTGGTCGATGCCGTCGATCTCGGGGACGCGCGGGGTGACGCCGGTGGCGAGGACGACCTCGTCCCAGCCGGTCAGGGCGTCCGCGTCGGCGACCGTTCCGAGGCGCAACTCGACGCCGGTGCGGTCGAGTTCGTGGCGGTAGTAGCGCAGCGTCTCGTCGAACTCCTGCTTGCCGGGGACGCGGCGGGCGACGTTCAGCTGGCCGCCGATCTCCTCGGCGGCGTCGAACAGGGTGACCCGGTGGCCCCGGTCGGCGGCGGAGACGGCGAAGGCCAGGCCGGCCGGGCCGGCGCCGACCACGGCGATCCGCTTGCTCGACCGCGTGGGAGAGAGCACGAGTTCGGTCTCGTGGCAGGCGCGCGGGTTGACCAGGCAGGAGGTGATCTTCCCGCTGAAGGTGTGGTCGAGGCAGGCCTGGTTGCAGCCGATGCAGGTGTTGATGGCCTCGGGGGCGCCGGCGGCGGCCTTGTTGACGAAGGCAGCGTCGGCGAGCATCGGGCGGGCCAGCGAGACCAGGTCGGCGTGGCCGGTGGCGAGCAGTTCCTCGGCGAGTTCCGGGGTGTTGATGCGGTTGGTGGTGACCAGCGGGATGCCGACCTTGCCCATCAGCTTCCTGGTGACCCAGGCGAACGCGCCGCGCGGCACCGAGGTGGCGATGGTGGGGATGCGCGCCTCGTGCCAGCCGATGCCGGTGTTGATGATGGTGGCGCCGGCCGCCTCGATCTCGCCGGCGAGCCGCACCACCTCGTCGAAGGTGGAGCCGCCGGGTACCAGGTCCAGCATGGACAGGCGGTAGACCAGGATGAAGTCCGCGCCGACCCGCTCGCGCACCCGGCGGACGATCTCGATCGGGAAGCGCATCCGGTTCTCGTACGAGCCGCCCCAGCCGTCGGTGCGGTGGTTGGTCTGGCGGGCGATGAACTCGTTGATCAGGTAGCCCTCGGAGCCCATGATCTCCACGCCGTCGTACCCGGCGGAGCGGGCGAGTTCGGCGCAGCGGGCGAAGTCCTCGATGGTCTGCTCGATCTCGTCCTCGGTCAGCTCGTGCGGGACGAACGGGCTGATCGGGGCCTGCAGGGCGGACGGGGCGACCAGGTCCTGGTGGTAGGCGTAGCGGCCGAAGTGCAGGATCTGCAGGGCGATCTTTCCGCCCTCGGCGTGCACGGCGTCGGTGATCACGCGGTGCTCGGCGGCCTCCTGCTCGGTGGTGAGCTTGGCGCCGCCGCCCCACGGCCGGCCGGCCTCGTTGGGGGCGATGCCGCCGGTGACGATCAGGCCGACGCCGCCCCGGGCGCGCTCGGCGTAGAACGCGGCCATCCGCTCGAAGCCGTGCTCGGCCTCCTCCAGGCCGACGTGCATGGAACCCATCACCACCCGGTTCCGCAGCGTGGTGAAGCCCAGGTCGAGCGGGGCCAGCAGGTGGGGGTACGCAGCAGTCATCGACGCCTCCGGTCAGGATTTGTTACCCAACGGTAGGGCGCGGCGGACTCTCTCTGCAACTAGTTGCACAAAGCTCCGGGCTTCCCGGCCCGGCCGCGCGCGGCGATAGGGTCGGGCCATGAGTACGGACGAGGCGAGCGTGCGGATCGACAGCTGGATCTGGGCGATCCGACTGATCAAGACCCGCTCGGCGGCGGGCGCGGCCTGCCGGGCCGGGCACGTGAAGGTCAACGGGGCCACCGCCAAGCCCGCGCAGCACGTCAAGCCCGGCGACGACGTACGGGTGCGGATCGAGGGCCGGGAGCGGATCGTCCAGGTGGTCCGGCCGATCGCCAAGCGGGTCGGCGCCCCCGTCGCCGAGACCTGCTACGTGGACCACAGCCCCCCGCCGCCGCCCCGCGCCGAACGCCCCGCCGAGGTCGGCCTGCGCGACCGGGGCGCCGGGCGGCCCACCAAGCGCGAGCGGCGCGACCTCGACAAGCTCCGCGACGGCTACCGCCCGTACTTCTGAGCCCGCCTCAGCCGGCGCTCTCCTTCGCGGCGCGCACCTGCTCGGCGAACTGCTCGGCGGAGATCCGCTCCACCGGGGCCCCGTACTTCGCGGCCAGTTCGTCGGCGGGTGCGCTGTCGTGCTCGACCAGGTCGACCACCAGCAGCGCCCGCCCGTTCTCCACCCGTGAGGACAGCACAATCAGGCCCGCGCCGCCGTCGGTGATCTCGCTCTGCTCGGCGGCGTTGCCGATCGCCGCGCCCGCCGCGAAGCCCAGCAGCGCCCCGATCGGGCCGCCGAGCAGGCCCACCAGCCCGCCCACCAGGCCCGAGCCGACGGTCGGCACGCCCGCGCCGCGGATGTGGCTCTCCGGGATGTCGACGATCCCCTCGGCGCTGCGCTCCAGCACCGCGAGCTGCCGCAGCCCCGGCAGGTGCATCGCGTCCTCGTACGCCCGGCGGCACGCCTCCCCGTCGGCGAAGCCGAGCAGCAGCACGTTGTGGTGGTGGTCGCTCATCGCGGATCTCCTTCGCCCGACCGGTCGCCGTCCGCCCCGTCCGGGCACGGACTTCGCCCATCCTGCCCCGGAACGGCCGCACCACGCCCGTCGGCGGCGCCCGGCGCGGCGGACCGCCGGTGCGAGCGCCTGCCGTCGGGCAGGTCGAGGACCGGCTCCTCGACGAACCGCTCCGCCCACTCGACCAGAACCTCCGCGAGCGCCGGCCGATGGACTTCACCCTCGTCCGCGCCCGGGCCCGCAGAACGCCTGGGGGCGGGGGCCGGGCCGGTGGCGGCGATAATGGGTGCCATGGCCCGTCGACGCACCCCCTCCCCCTCCCCCGCCGCCCCGGTCGACTGCCCGTGCGGGCGGCCCGCCGCGTACGCCGACTGCTGCGGGCGGCTGCACCGCGGCGAGGCGGCGGCGAGCAGCGCCGAGCAGCTGATGCGGTCCCGGTTCAGCGCCTTCGCGGTGCGGGACGAGCCGTACCTGCTGCGGTCCTGGCACCCGGAGACCCGGCCCGCGTCGGTGGACTTCGACCCGTCGCTGCGCTGGGAGCGCCTGGAGATCCTCGGCGCGACCGACGGCGGGCCGTTCCACCAGGACGGCACCGTCGAGTTCCGCGCCCACTACCGCGAGCGCGGGCGGGCCGGGGCGATGCGGGAGCACAGCCGGTTCGTCCGCCACCAGGGCGAGTGGGTGTACGTGGACGGCGTCATCCAGCCCTGAGCAGCCGGTACTTGAGGCCGAGCAGCGCCCCGCCGACGCCTCGCGGCAGCAGCCACCCGGTGTCGGTGCGGTCCTGCGCGCCGAAGCGGTACTTGTACGGCTCGTCGCCGCGCAGGAAGTCGAAGACCCGCACGCCCTGCGCCGCGCAGTTGCGCACCGCCGCGTCGATCAGGGCGGTGCCCAGCGATTCGGCAGCCCACCGCTGGTCCCAGCCGATCTGGTAGTAGGCGAACCGGTCGGCCCACCGGAATCCGTACAGGACGCCGATCAACTCGCCGTCGTGGCGCGCCACTTGGAAGGCCGGGCCGAAGTCCGGGCGGGCGCTCGCCAGCAGTGCGCGGTGCAGCGGCAGTCGGCTCTCGTCGAAGCTGCTGGCCCCGCCGGCGGCGGCCCGGCGGCGCAGCCTGTGCAGGCGGAGCAGTTCGTCCAGCAGGGCGGGTTCGGCGGCGGTGGGCGGCAGCCAGGAGAAGGTGACGCCGGCGGCGGCCAGTCGGCGGTGGGCGCGCCGGTTGGCGGCCCGGAAGTCGCGCGACCCGAGGCGGTCCGGCCCGGCGGTGAGGTCCAGGCGCGGGCAGGCGGTGCGGGTGACGGGCCGGGCGCCGGGCGGCAGCAGGTCCTGGTGCGCCGGGTCCAGTGCGGGCAGCCACAGGGTGCGGCGGCGGGCCTCGGCGGCGAGCCATTCGGCGACCTCGCCCCGCCGGTGCGGCCGGACGGCGGGCCCGCAGTGGTCGGCGGCCCCCGGCCCGGCCCCGAGCAGGCTCAGCACCGGCACCCCCAGCGGCACCCGGTGCTCCCACCGCACCCGTTCCCGCCCCAGCGGCAGCACCGCCTCCACCTCGCCCCCCGCCCCGCGCCACACCGCGACCTCGCCCCGCCGCCCGGCCCCCAGCGTCCGCCACCACGCCAGCACCCAGTCCGGCCCGGCGAACCACGACCCGTCCGGATCGTCGACGACCAACTGCCGCCACTCCTCGACGAGTTGTCCGTCCAGCTCGGGCGTCCGCAGAATCTCCGGCGCATCGGTCACAGCACAACCCCCTCCACCGAGCCGCCGACGCCGACGGCACCATTCGGACCGCAACTCTCCCCGCCCACCCGACAGTTGCCAACCGCCACCCCGGTCCCGGCACCCGCCGACCGCCCCAAGCACCGACCCGACTGCCCCCCGCCCCGAACGCACCGCGCCGGCCCGCGCCGCGCAGCGCCCCGGCCCCCGACCCCCGCCCGACGCACGCCAGCAGCTCCACCGGCCGCCGGGGCACCCCGTCGCGCCCCATCCGCCTGCGCAGCGGCCACCGGCTTCCACTCCCCCCGCACACGAACCGACAGCCCCGCCGACCGGCGCACCGGCAGCCCCTCACCCCCTCAACTCCCGCCGCGCAGGCGGTGGATGGCCGGGTGGAGGCCCGAGAGGATGGTGTCGAAGCGGTTGCGCCCGGTGTGGGAGTTGACGCGCAGGCGGCTGATGCGGAGGTGGTGGGCGGGGGCGAGGGCGGTGTGGCGGTGGTCGAAGAGGAAGGCGGTGCGGTAGCCGAGGGTGCGCAGCACGGTCTCGGCGCGGGGGTCGTGGTTGCCGTTCGGGTAGGCGAAGGTGGTCGGCGGTTGGCCGAGCCAGCCGGTCAACCGCCGGTGGGCGTCGGCGAGTTGGCTGTGGATCCGGTCGTCGGTGCAGCGGTCGAGGCAGGGGTGGGCGGCGGTGTGGTTGCCGACGGTGACGCCGCCGTCGGCGAGCGCGAGCAGCTCCGCCGAGCTCAACTGCCGTTGCCGCGGCGCCTGCCGCCGCGCGGTGGCGCGCAACTCGGCGAGGGCGTGCAGGCGTTGGGCGTCGGGGAGGGTCTTGAGGCGGTGGACGGCGGCGGCCGAGCCGAGGCCGTGCAGGGTCTCGGTGTGGCCGCCGCGCTGGATGAGGTGGGTGGCCTCGGTCCACCAGTAGGGGTGGTCGCTGTCGACGAGGTCGGTGATGACGTAGGCGGCGGCGGGGATGCGCAGCCGGGCGAGGACGGGCAGCGCGCGGGTGAGGACGGTGGGGTCGCCGTCGTCGAAGGTGACCAGGACGCTGCGCGGCGGCAGCGGCCGGCGGTGTTCGGCGGCGCGGGCGACCTGTTCGGGGCCGACGGGATGGGCGGTGCGGGCGAGGCGTTCCATCTGGGCGCGGAACGCGGCCGGGTCGTCGACGCCGTGGTAGGCGAGGACGGCGAGCCGGCGGGCGGCGCGGGCGCGGAAGGCGGGTTGGAGCGGGGAGTGCCGCAGGAGTGCGTCGAGTCCCCGGCGCCGGGCGGCGCGGTCCGCGGTCGGCATGGTTTCCCCCCTCGGCCGGTGGCACGGACGGGCACCCCGGGCGGTCGGCCCGGGGTGCCCGTCGGAGCTGCTGGTCATCAGCCTCCCATGCGCGGGTAATGGCTGTCCCAAGTTCCTGAAAGGTTCCTGGGAGTCGGCCCGGGGTGCGGCGGGGATCGGCCAATGGGCCGCCTGTCCGGATCGCACCGTTTTGCGGGGTTGATAACGGATTGACATAGTTCGGGGAGACTGCTGCCCGCCCGCCCATGGGAGTGCCTCACGATGACCATGCCCGGCTTCGGCTCGCTCGGCTCCAACGACGCCTTCTCCGAACTGCTGAATCGCTTCTTCGGCCTGAATCCGGCCGCCGCCCCGCCCGCCGTGCAGCGGGTGCCGATCGGCCGGCTGCTCACCGAGTCCGCCCGGGACCTGATCGGCCGGGCCGAGCTGCGCGCCCAGGAGGACGGCAGCGCCGACCTCGACACCCCGCACCTGCTGTGGGCGGCCACCCTGACCGACCCGGCCCGTTCACTGCTCGCCCAGGCGGGCGCCGACCCGGACGAGCTGGCCGCCGCCGTCGAGCGCACCCTCCCGGCGGGCGAGGCCGACCCGTCCGTGGAGCCCGGTCTGACGCCGGCCGCCAAGCGGGTGCTGATCGGCGCGCACGCCCGTTCGCAGGCCGCCGGCGTCTCGTACATCGGGCCGGAGCACATCCTGGCGGCGCTGCTGGACGACCCGGACTCGGCGGCGGGCCGGCTGCTGGCCGCGCACGGCGCCGACTCCTCCCGGTGGCAGCGCGGCGCGGAGGCGGCGGCCGCGCGGGGCGAGCGCGGCGCCCCGGCCAAGCAGGACAGCAGGACCCCGACGCTGGACGAGTACGGGCGCGACCTGACCGAGGACGCCAAGCTCGGCCGGCTGGACCCGGTGGTCGGCCGGGCCGAGGAGATCGAGCAGACCGTCGAGATCCTCTCCCGCCGCTCCAAGAACAACCCGGTGCTGATCGGCGAGCCCGGCGTCGGCAAGACCGCCATCGTCGAGGGCCTCGCCCAGCGGGTCGTCACCGGCGACGTCCCCGCCACCCTGAAGGACCGCCGGGTGGTGATGCTGGACCTGTCCGGCCTGGTGGCGGGGTCGAAGTACCGGGGCGAGTTCGAGGAGCGGCTGAAGAAGGTCATCGACGAGGTCCGCGAGGCCGCCGACTCGACCATCCTGTTCATCGACGAGCTGCACACCGTGGTCGGCGCGGGCGCCGGCGGCGAGGGCGCGATGGACGCCGGCAACATGCTCAAACCGGCCCTGGCACGGGGCGAGTTGCACGTCATCGGGGCGACCACGCTCGACGAGTACCGCAAGCACATCGAGAAGGACGCCGCCCTGGAGCGCCGCTTCCAGCCGGTGCTGATCCCGGAGCCGTCCGTCGAGGAGACCGTGCAGATCCTGCAGGGCCTGCGCGACTCCTACGAGGCGCACCACCAGGTCCGGTTCACCGACGAGGCGCTGCGGGCCGCCGCCGACCTGTCCGACCGGTACGTCTCCGACCGCTTCCTGCCCGACAAGGCCATCGACCTGATGGACCAGGCCGGCGCCCGGGTCCGGCTGCGCGGCCTGGGCCGCTCCACCGAGGTGATCGGCCGCGAGGACGAACTCGCCAAGCTGCGCCGGGAGAAGGACGAGGCGGTCGCCGCCGAGGACTTCACCCGCGCCTCCGAGCTCAAGACCCGGATCGCCGACCTGGAGTCGCAGAACGCGGAGATCGAGGAGCGCCGCGAGGGCGTCGTCTCCGTCACCGTCGACGACATCGCCGACGTGCTCTCCCGGCAGACCGGCATCCCGGTCTCCCAGCTCACCGAGGACGAGAAGGCCCGGCTGCTCAAACTGGAGGACGAGCTGCACGCCCGGGTGGTCGGCCAGGACAAGGCGGTGGTCGCGGTCTCCGAGGCGGTGCGCCGCAGCCGGGCCGGCATGGCCGACCCGAACCGGCCGGTCGGCTCCTTCCTGTTCCTCGGCCCGACCGGCGTCGGCAAGACCGAACTCGCCAAGGCCCTGGCCGAGTTGATCTTCGGCGACGAGGACCGGCTGGTGCGCTTCGACATGAGCGAGTTCCAGGAGAAGCACACCGTCTCCCGGCTGGTCGGCGCCCCGCCCGGGTACGTCGGCTACGAGGAGGCCGGGCAGCTCACCGAGGCCGTCCGCCGCCGCCCGTACAGCGTGCTGCTGTTCGACGAGGTGGAGAAGGCCCACCCGGACGTGTTCAACGCGCTGCTCCAGGTCCTCGACGACGGGCGGCTCACCGACGCCCAGGGCCGCACCGTCGACTTCCGCAACACCGTGGTCATCATGACCTCCAACATCGGCTCGCAGCTGATCCTCTCGCACCGGGGCGAGACCGAGGAGATCCGCGACCGGCTGATGGCCGAACTGCGCGCCCGCTTCCTGCCGGAGTTCCTCAACCGGATCGACGACATCATCGTCTTCGACGCGCTCGGCGAGGAGGACCTGCTGCGCATCGTCGACCTGATGCTCGCCAACTCCGAGCGGCGGGTGAGGGCACAGGGGATGGAACTCGACGTCACCGAGGCCGCGAAGCGCTGGCTGGTCGACCGCGGCCACCAGCCCGAGTTCGGCGCCCGGCCGCTGCGCCGCACCATCCAGACGCAGCTGGACAACCGGCTCGCCACCCTGCTGCTGGCCGGCGACGTCCGGCCCGGCGACACCATCGTCGCCGACGCCCGCGACGGCGAGCTGACCTGCTCGATCGGCAGCCCGGCCGCCGCCTGAGTCACGGCGAGGTGACGCGGGCCGCCCAGTCCGCGAGGGCCGCCCGGTTCGGCTGGGCGGCCTTCTCCAGCAGGCTCGCGACGTGCTTCTCCACCGTGCGCGGCGAGATGCTCAGCCGGGCGGCGATCTCCTGGTTGCCCAGGCGCTGCGCGACCAGCAGCACCACCTCGTACTCCCGCACCGTCACCCGCCGCCCGCGCAGCGGCTCCGGGACCTGCTCGGTGCCGGTGCGCCGCTGCGGGACGCTCGCCCCGGCCTCCCGCAGCAGGCGGCGGCAGGCGGCCCCGACGGCGGGCACCCCGGCGCGGTGGAAGTACTCCTCGGCGCTGCGCAGCCACGGCACCGGCTCGCCCCAGCCGTCGGCGAGCGCGGCCTCCGCGATCAGCCGCAGCCCCAGGTGCCGGGCCATCTCGAACGGGCGGGCCGCCCGGACGGCCTCCGCGACGGCGTCGGCGGCCTCCCCCGCCTTCCCGGCCCGGCCCAGGTGGACGGCGTGCGCGAGCCGTTCGAACTGCCGGTTCCAGGCCAGCGCGGCGGCGTGGTCGGCGGCCGTCCGGGCGTGCTCCTGCGCGCTCTCGGCGCCGGCCAGCGCGCGCAGCAGCGGGTGCAGGCCGTGCGCGCCGTTCAGGTAGAACACCGACGGGTAGCGGGCCTCCCGGCGGCGGGCCCGGTCGAACTCGTCGAGGGCCAGCGCCCGGTCCTCCTCCAGCAGCGCGCACACCGCCCGGCAGTTGCCGTGGGTCAGCGGCAGCTGTAAGGAGTCCGGGCCGGCCCAGCGGTCGAACTCGGCCAGCACGTCGGCCATTTCGGCCCGCCGGCCCTGGTGGGCGGCCACCGTCGCCCGGGTCAGCAGCAGGAACTGGTGGTGGTCGACGTTGCGCAGCCGGGCGCTGGCCTCCAGGCCCTGGTCGGTGAGGGTGCGGGCCCGGGCGTAGTCGCCGCGCAGCACGGCGTGCATGGCGAGCGTCGCCTCGGCGGAGCGGACCAGGTCGAGCGCCCCCAGGTCGACCGCCGCGCGGTGTGCCCGCTCCAGTTGGACGGACTCCCCGACCCGCATGAACTCGTTGACGCCGAGCCGGAGTTGGGCGTCGACCTGCCAGCCGGGGAGCCGGTTGCGGGCGGCCAGGTCGAGCAGCCGGCGCAGGCAGGCGTCGGCCCGGTCGAAGCCGTTGCGGCGCTCCAGCAGGGCGAGCAGCTGCCAGGCCTGGCAGGCGATGTCGGGCAGGCCGGCGGCCTCGGCGCGTTCGGCGGCGCGCCGGGCCAGCCGTTCCGCGGCGACGGTGCGCGCCTCGCCCTCCGGGAGCCCGCCGTCGGGTGTCGCGCCGCCGACGCCGGCCAGCGCGAGGTGGGCCTCCACCACCTCCAGGGCACAGGTCCGCTCCGGGCCGGCCGTCGGGCCGAGCAGGGTGCGGACCAGGGCGGTCTGCTCGGCGGCGTCGGCGAGCCGGCCGGCGGTGACGGCGGCCCGGGCGAGGCGCAGGTGCAGGGCGGCGGTGCGGTCGTCGCCGAGGGCGGCCGGGCCGCCCAGCGGGAGCGTCCGGGCGAGGTCGCGGGCCTGGTCGAAGCGGCCGCTGTCGGCGAGGGCGTGCACCAGCTGCTCGCGGATCGCGCTGGCGGCGGCCGTGGCGGCGCCGTCCCCGCCGACCAGTTCCAGGGCGCGTTCCAGCAGGGCGACGGCGGACTCGGTCGCCCCGCCCTGCCCGGCCTCCTCGGCGGCCTCGGCGAACAGCCGGGCGGCGGCCTCCGGTTCGCCCGCGGCCTGCCGCAGCACGGCCACCAACTGCCGCCACTCGCCGGGCAGTCCGGGGTAGGCGCGTTCCACCTCGCCGGCCGCGCGGCGGGCGATCGCGGCCCGCTCGGCGGGCAGCAGGTCGGCCAGCAGCGCGTCCGCGACCATCGCGTGCCGGAACTCGTACCGGTCGGCGACCGGCCCGCTCGGCGACAGCAGCCGGGCGTCGATGCCGGCCCGCAGGTGGATCAGCAGGCTGCGGTCGTCCAGGCCGGTGACCAGTTGCAGCACCGGCAGCGCGAAGCGCCGCCCGAGCACGGCGGCGACGTTGAGCATCTCCCGGCCGGCCGGGTCGATCCGGGCGGCGCGCTGCACGACGCTGCGCACCACCGTGGTGGGCACCTCGATGCCGAGGTCGCCGAAGACCTCCCAGCCCCGTTCGGGGTCGCGGCGCAGCGCCCCGGCGGTGACCATGCCGGAGAGCAGTTCCTCGATCACGAACGGGTTGCCGCCGGCGTCCCGGACCACCCGCTCGACCACGGCGGCGGGCAGCGCGCCGGGGGCGGCGGACAGGCAGGCGGCGGCGAGTTCGGCGGTCTGCGCCTCGTCCAGCGGCTGCAGGTCGAGGCGGCGGGCCTGTCGGCGGGCGGCGGCGTCGAGGGCCAGGTCGAGGGCCGGGCCCGGGTGCTGGCGGAGCGTGGCGACCAGCAGGACGGGCAGGCCGTCGAGGTTGTCGATCACGTAGTCGAGCACGGCCAGGGTCTCCGCGTCGGCCTCGTGCAGGTCCTCGACGATCAGGAGGCAGCCGCGCGGCGGCCCGTCCTGCTCGCCCCGGCCGACCGCGCCGAGCAGGCGCAGCAGCGCCTCCGCGATGTCGGTCAACGACGGTGGTGCGGCCGGGCGTTGCTCGCCCCGCCAGTCCGGGACCAGTGCCGCCAGCGCGGACCGGTACGGCGCCAGGACCGGGTCCTGCGGCGGTCCGCTCACCCGGAACAGCGACAGCAGCGCCTCGGCGATCGGCCGGAACGGCACCGGCGCGCCGGCGCTGCTGCCCCGGCCGCGGAGCACCGCCATCCCGTCGGCGACCGCCCGGTAGGCGCAGTCGGCGGTCAGCCGGGTCTTGCCGATTCCCGCTTCGCCGCCGACGAACACCGCGCGGCCGAGCCGCCGGCGGGCGTCGATCAACCCGTCGAGCAGGACCCGCAGTTCCGCGGCGCGACCCACGACATAGGGCGAGGAGGTGAGCATTCACGCAGGCTAACCGTCCGTGCCGTCATCGAGCCATGGGGACTTTTCGCACCCCGGTCGGCCCCGGGTCAGTCCTCGGTGAACGAGAGGGAGGTGAGGGTGGACGGGGCGGTGGTGTCGTTGGTGTCGAGGTCGAACGTGCCGAGCTCCGGCGCCACCCATCCGGCCAGCAGCAACGCCCGCCGCATGCGCGGCAGTTCGGCTCCGCGCAGGGCCGGGACGATCTCGCCGGCGGGGTGCGGCGTACACACGGCGGCGGCGGACTCGGAGATCTCCCACGGGGCGACGAGGGTGGCGGTGGTCATGGTGGTCCTCCTGGGTGGCGTGGTGAGCGGCAGGCCGGGTGGGGCCGCCGTGCAGGGTGTGACGTCCGACGGGTCCGTCGGACCGGGGGTGGTGCGGGAGTGTGGCGACGGCTCGCGGCCGGGGTCGGCGCGGCGGGCGGTCAGCCGCGCGGGGCCTCCAGCAGCAGGACGCAGGGCACGTCCGCGGGGTGGGCGAGGCGCAGCAGGGTGTGGCCGATGCCGGCGAGGCCGGTGAGCAGGCCGGGGGTGGTGATGCCGGACGGGGTGGCGCAGCGGGGCCCGGCGTGGTCGAGCTCGCCGAGCAGGGTGGCGGCGCGGGTGGCCGCGCGGGTCGGGTGGCCGGTGAGCAGGAGCTCCAGGGTGGCGCTGTCGCCGTGCAGCAGGCTGTGGTCGGCGGCGGGCGCGGCGGGCGCCGCGGGCGCCACCGTCCCGGGGGTGTGGGCGGCGGTCAGGCGGGCGGCGGGGCCGAGCGCCCGGGCGGGCGCGGGGTCGGGCAGCGGGATGTCGCGGCCGGTGGCGGCGTAGCGGTGCAGCGCCCAGCGGCGGTGCGCGGCTCCGTCGGGGGTGGGGTCGGGGGTGGCGGCGAGCCGTCGGGCGCAGTGGTCGGCGGCGCCGGCGGCGGCCGGGTCGCCGGTGAGGCGGTGGACGGCCAGCAGGGCGGCCAGGCAGCCGGCGTCGCCGGAGAGCAGCTGTGCGTCGGGGTGCGGGTCGTCGAGGGGCGCGGTCCTCGCGGCGCGGGCGGTGAGCCGGACGGCGGCCCGGGCGGCGTCGGCGAGTTCGCCGGTGTCGTCGAGGTGCAGGGCGTCCAGGCGGGCCAGTCCGTAGGCGATGCCGGCGAGTCCGGTGAAGCCGCCCGCGCCGACGGCGTCGAGGTGGGCGGGGTCCTTGGCGAGGGCGTCGAGCAGCGGCGGCAGGGCGCGGACGGCGCGGCGGGCGGTCTCGGCGTAGCGGGCGGTGCCGGTGAGCGCGGCGAGCTGGGCAAGGAAGAGTGCGGTGCCGAGGTAGCCGCCGTCGAGGGCCGCGCCCTGCGGCATCAGGGCCCACTGGCGGTCGGTGATCGGTTCCAGGGTGAGCCAGTTGACGCGGCGCCGGTCGCCGTGGGCGTGGGCCAGGATGCGGTCGGCGAGGTCGCAGGCGGCGGCGAGCAGCCGGTCGGGGTCGGGGGCGAGCGGCGGGCGGGACCGTTCGGCCGGGGCGGCCGGCGCCGTGCCGGGTCCGGCGGAGCGGGTGGCCAGTGCGGCGCGGACGATCCACTCCTGGTCGTAGAGGTCGGTGCGGTCGAGGGCGGCGAGCCGCCGCCGGGTCCGCTCGACGCCGCTGTCGGCGGGGGTCGGGCCGCAGGGCCGGCCGTCGGCGTGCAGGCGTCCGCCGCCGGCGGTGGCGGTGAACAGCGGGATGTCGCCGCGCCAGAGTTCGGCGTGTTCGTGGGCGGCCAGCGGGCGGCGGTGCGGGTCGTCGGCGGACTCGCGCCACAGCAGGGCGAGCAGCCGGTCGCGGTCGAGGCCGTCGCGCAGCGCGTCGGGGTGGGTGGACTCCTCCAGCAGCGTCCCGTACCGCCGGGTGGGACGGACCACGACGCGCACGGTGTCGGCCGCGAAGTTCTCCAACGGGCCGCCGGGGGCGGCGAGTCGGGGTGCGGCGTCGGCGAGGGCCCGGTAGCCGGCGCGGAATCCGGCGACCAGCGACTCGGTGTACTCCTGCGGGTCGACGTCCGCGCCGTCCAGCCGGGGCCGGTTGTCGGCCCGCCGCAGCCGGCCCTGTTCGCGCACCAGCCGCATCCGGTCGGTGCCGGCGTCCGCCCAGCCGGGCACCGACATCGGCAGGGGCGCGCCGTCGTCGCCGCCGAGGCCGGAGACGTCGAGGGCGCCGTGTTCGCCGAACATCGGGAACGGCAGCAGCGAGATCCGCTGCACCGACTCGGCGAGCACCCGCCGGGCGGGGTCGTCGCCGAGCGGTTCGGCGGGCGCCTGGTCGGGGTGGAACAGCGTCTCCAGGTCGACCAGGACGGGCTGGTCGCCGGCGGCGATCAGGTTCTCGTAGTGGATGTCGGTGCCGCCGAGGACGTGCAGCAGCGCCAGTTGGACGCCGAGCCGCCGGTAGAAGCGGTCCACGCCGCACCGGTCCTGGCACGGCCCGGCCGCGACGAACTCCAGCCAGCCGTGGTCGCCGCGGTCCAGCACGGCGAGCCTGCGCAGTGCGGCGTCCGGCACCGACTCGGCGAGCAGCCGCAGCAGTTCGTTCCAGTGCCGGTGGACGGACAGCGGGCGCGGCTTGTACACGGCGCGCCGCCCGTCGGCGAACTCCAGGACGGCCACGGTGCGTCCGTGGGCGTGCCGGTCGCCCGCCCCGGTGCGCACCCGGACCAGCAGGCCCGGGTCGGCGCCGGCGAACAGCTCCCGTGCCATGGCGGCACGGTCGGCGGCGAAGCGGCCGGCCAGTTCGCTCCAGGCGGCCACCGCGTCCAGGCAGCTGTGCGCCAGCAGGCGTGCCAGCACCGGGTATTCGGCGAGCAGGGCGATCAACCGCTCGGGCGTGCGGGCCTGCCGGACGAAGTCGTCGAAGCGTTCCTGGCCGTTCGTGCCGCGCAGGGCGCCGCCGATCCGGGCCATGTTCAGTTCCAGTACCAGCGTCCGGTCGGCGACCCGCACCAGCCGGGCCGTCAGGCTGCGCTCGAAGTCCCGCTCCAGCGCCGGGAGTTCCGCGACCTCGCCGACGGCCTTCCAGTCCGCCTCGGCGCGCAGCGCGGCCAGCGCGGCGGCGGTGAACGGGGCGACCACGGTCGCGAAACCGGCCGCCCAGAGGGCCAGCTCCGCGTCGGCGCCGGCCGGGAGGGACGCGGCGGCGACCGCGCTGCGGACGAAGCCGACCCACTCGGGGGCCGGCGCGGTCCGCGCCGCCAGGTCGGCGGCCGGCTCGGCCAGCAGGGCCAGCAGGCGGGCCCGGTCGGCGCCCAGGTCGGCCAGCCACTCGTCGAGTCTGCCGTCGAACTCCCCGTGCCAGGAGGCGAGTCGGCGCTCCGCCTGGGCGGCGGGCGTCGAGCCGGGCGCCGCGGCCGGCTGCCCCGCCGGGTGCGGCGGGCGCTCGTCGGCTGCGCCGGGCAGGCGTTCGGTCAGGCTCAACGCCGGTGCCCACCAGGGGCCGTCGCCGTCCCGGCCCCAGGTGGCTGTGGGATCCGTCATGCTTACGAGCATGGCGAGCGGCGGGTTCGCGGACATGGGGGGCGGCCCCCATATTCCCGTACACGGGCGGCGGGTGGCCGCCGGTACGTAGGGAATTCGGGGGCGCCGCCCGGATGGAACGGCGCCTTCCGCAGGTCACGCTCTTCCCATGGATGCGACCATCACAAAGACGACGGTGCAGGTCCTCGGCCCGATGTCGGCCTCGGTCGACGGGTCCCCGGTGCGGCTCGGCGGGCCCCGGCCGCGTGCCGTGCTGGCGGCGCTGGTCGCGGCGGGCGACGCGGTCGTCCCCGAGCAGCACCTGATCGACTCCGCCTGGGAGGACCGCCTGCCGGCCAACCCCCGGCACGCCCTGCACACCTGCGTGGCCGACCTGCGCCGCGCCCTGGACCCCGGCCGCCCGGCCGGCCACCCGTCGTCGGTGCTGCGCCACGGGCCCGGCGGCTACCGGCTGCGGCTCGCCCCGGACGCGGTCGACGCCCGCCGGTTCGTCGCCCTGGTCGAGCGGGCCGGTGCGGCCGCCCGCGTCCACCGCCCCGCGGAGGCGCTCGCCGCGGCGGACCGGGCGCTCGCCCTGTGGCGCGGCCCGGCCTTCGCCGACCTGGTCCACCTGGTCTTCCTCGACCCCGAGCGATGTCGGCTGGCCGAGCTGCGCTGCACCGCCCGGGAGATCCGGGCCGCCGCGCTGCTCGCCCTGGACGCCCACCACCTCGCCGTGACCGAGTGCGCGCTGCTCACCAGCGAGGCCCCGCTGCGCGAGTCCGGCTGGGCCCTGCGGGCCCGGACGCTCTACCGCAGCGGCCGCCAGGCCGAGGCGGCGGCCGTCCTGCACACCGCCCGGCGCACCCTGCGCGACGAGCTCGGCGTCCACCCCGGGCCGGAACTGGCCCATCTGACCCAGCGCGTCCTGCTGCACGACCCGACCCTCGCGGCGGAGCCGGCCGGGGCGCTCCGGCAGCCCGCCTGACGCCGCACGAGGGCAGAGGCCGCCGCATCCTCCCATGCCCGGACGGCCCGGACACCGGTTATGCCGATGATCGGGCCTCCGGGCGTCCGATCTTCGCCCGGCCGGTGTTTCGGCATGTCCACGTCCCTATGATCTCCTCAGATCGACGGGCCCGTCCGGGTCCGCGGATCGCCATGCCCGAAAGCCGAGTTGGAGGAGCGACCCCCATGAGCAGGACCACCGACGAGCTGACCTGGCGCAAGTCGAGCTACAGCGGCGGCTCCGGCGCATGCGTCGAGATCGCGGTGCCGAACGCCGCGACCACGGCCGTCCGGGACTCCAAGGACCCGGGCGGCCCGCAGCTGCGCTTCCCGAACGAGGCGTGGGCGGCCTTCGCGACCGCCGCCGCCGAGGGCGCCTTCGGCGCGCTCTGAGCGTCCGACACCGGGGACCCCTGCCGCCGACCGGCGCCGGGGGTCCTTCTCACGCCGCCCGCTCGGCCGGCTCCGGCGGCCGCACGTTCAGGCTCCGCCGCCCCAGCACCACGGCCGTCAGCGCCACCCCGAACAGCGCGGCCACCACGGTCAGCGCCGCGCCCGCGCCCGCCGACTGGAGCAGCGCGCCGGCCGCCAGCGGGGCGAGCGGCTGGAGCGCGCCGCCGATGAACGAGGTGGTGCCGGTGACCCGGCCGTACACCTCGTAGTCGACGACCAGCATGGTGGTGCTGCCGAGCGCCGCGCCGACCACGGGCGACAGCAGCAGCACGGTGGCGAGCGCCGCCGCCGGGCCGAGCTGGCCGCCGCTCAGCACGCCCGCGGCCAGCGCGGCCAGCAGCCGCAGCGAGGCGGTGGCCGCCATCAGCCGCCACAGGCCCCAGCGGCGGAACGCGCCCGCCGCGAACAGCGAGCCGACCAGCCCGCACACGGCGGCGGTGCTGAACGCCAGGCCGGTGCCGCCGCCGGCCGCGTCGGGCCGCAGCAGCAGCACGTACATCAGCATCGAGACGGCGAGGTTGCCGGGCACCGAGTAGGCCAGGCTGGCCCGCAGGAACGGGGTGCGCCGGATGACGGCGAGGCCCTCGCGCAGCCGGGGCCAGCCGCGCGCCGTCGGGCCGTCGCCGGCGCCGGACGGCAGGCCCCGCACGCAGGCCAGCGAGACCAGGTAGCTGAGGGCGTCGGCGACGAACGGCACCGCCCGGGCCACGCCGAACAGCGCGCCGCCCGCGGCGGGGCCGACGATGGAGGCGCTGTAGCCGCGCACCTGGTTGGCGGAGACCGCCTCGGGCAGCTGGTCGGCGGGTACCAGGGTGCGCAGCATCTTGCCGGCGGCGGGCCCGAACGCGGTGAGCGCGGTGCCGGAGACGACGGTGGTGACGGCCAGCAGCCACAGCGGCGGCCCGCCGGCCAGCGCCCAGACGGCGACGGTGGAGACGGCGGCGAGCCGGGCGGTGTCGCAGGCCAGCATCAGGCGGCGCGGCGCGATCCGGTCGGCGAGCTGGCCGCACGGGGCGGCGGTCAGCCAGGTGGTGAGGAAGCCGAGGGTGGCCAGCACGCTGGCCTTCCCGGGCGACCCGGTGACCGCGACGGCCAGCATGGGGATCGCCAGCACGCTCATGGAGCTGCCGAGTTCGGAGGTGAACTGGCCGATCCACAGCCGCCGGAACATCGGGTTCGCCCCGATCAGCCGGAACCGGCGCAGCGGGCGCCGGTTCCGGTCCGGTCGTACCTCGGGCGCGACGTCGGTGGTCACGGCAGCAGTCCGTCCACGGTGAAGTGGAAGTCGGTGCGGGTGCCGGGCCGGGCGTGGCGCAGCCGGTCGAGGAAGAGCGCGATGCCGATCGAGCCGGTGGCCAGGTCGCAGCTCTCGCGCAGGGCCTGTTCGCCGGGGAAGCCGATGCCGCCGGGGATCTCGCCGTCCTGTTCGATCCGGCTGAGCAGGATGCCGTCGGCGACCCGGCGGGCTTCGTCCAGCCACCGCTGCTCGCCGAGCAGTTCGCCCGCGTCGAGCAGGACGTTGCCGAGGCCGGCGAGTCCGTGCGCGAGGTGCGGGAAGACGGCGTAGCGGCGGGCCGAGTCGCGCAGCAGGTCGTCGGCGACGGCGGCGAGCTGCTCGTCGGGCCGGGCGGCGAGGTAGCGGACGACGGCGACCGAGATGCCGGCGGTGCCCTCGTCCCAGTAGTTGCGCAGGATGGTGCGGCCTTCGGCGGGGCCGGTGTAGGACGGGAAGGCGAGGGTGCCGCCGGGGAGCGGGCCGGCGTGCGCGAGGTCGTGGCCGAGGGCGGCGCGGCCGAGGGTGTACCAGCGTTCCTCGCCGGTCGCGAGGTGCAGGTAGAGCAGGAACAGGGCGATGCCGCTGGCGCCGTGGCCGTGGCCGATCCGGGTGCGCGGCCGGTCGTCGCCGGCGGTGAGCTGCGGCCAGTGCGGCCCGTCGGGGCCGTGGACGGCGGTGGCGGCGAGGTGTTCGCCGTCGGCGACGGCGTCGGCGAGCAGTTCGGGGTCGTGCTGCCGGTGCCACAGGTGCAGGGCGGCGAGGCCGTGGCCGGCGGTGCCGTGCAGGACGCCGGGCAGGGCGTGCCGCAGCGGGTGGCGGCGGGCGGAGGCCATCAGCGCGCGGGCCACGCCGGGTTGGCCGAGCGTGTCGAACGCCCAGGCCAGGCCGGACTGGCCGAGGTACAGGCCGGGCGGGTACGCGGCGGGGTCGACGTCCTTGCTGAGCGTCCAGCCGAGCAGCCGGTCGGGCACGCTGCCGCGCAGCCGGTGCAGGCCGTACAGGACGCCGGTGGCGCCGTAGGCGAGGGAGAGCGGGTTGGTCTGGTGGACCAGCGGGTTGCTGGGGAACAGCCGGTCGGCGCGCTGCGCGTCGGCGGCGGCCTCGATCTCGGCGGCGATGCCCTCGACGGTGGCGGCGAGGTCGGCGTCCCCGAGCCCGGGCACGGCCTCGGGGTCGTGGTAGCGGCGGCCGGCGGGCTCGGTGAGCGGGACGGGGGACGTCCACAGCGCCGGGTCGTCGAACGGCAGGGCGTCGATCCGCTTCAGCAGCTCGTCCGGGTCGAAGTCGCTGTCCTCGGCCTCCGGGTCGGTCAAGTACCGGATCAGCGCGGGGAGTTCGGCGGGCAGCGCGAGGTCCTCGGTGAACGCGTCGAGGAACCGGTCCTGGGCGGGGCGGTGGAAGCCGGTGATGTTGTTGACGACCATGATCGAGGAGAAGATCAGCGCGCCGAGGCAGTGCCAGTCGTTGGCGCGGTCGTAGCGGTTGGTGGCGCGCAGCCGGGGGCTGGCCAGGCCGACGGTGTGCACGCCCAGGTGCGGGTCGACGCCCTCGCGGACGGCGGCCTCCAGGTCGAGCTGCACGGCCCGGCCGTCCGGGGTGATGTGCACGTTGGTGTAGGAGAGGTCGCCGAGCAGGATGCCGCGGCGGTGGGCGGCCGCGATGCCTTCGGCGACCTGCCGCCAGATGTCGCGCTGGGTGCGGTAGTA
The DNA here is from genome assembly GCF_053602195.1 of Kitasatospora sp. NPDC004531. Taxonomy (NCBI): domain Bacteria; kingdom Bacillati; phylum Actinomycetota; class Actinomycetes; order Kitasatosporales; family Streptomycetaceae; genus Kitasatospora; species Kitasatospora sp. NPDC004531. Next base: position 180,442 of record NZ_JBSGDD010000001.1, read on the forward strand.
GGCGCGCAGGCTGTCGCCGTCCAGCTTGCCGGTGATCACCGGGTTGGTGGTGATGCAGTGCCGGCTGTAGTGCGGGCCGTCGATGTACTCCTCGACCAGGAAGGCGTGGCCGGCCTCGTGGAAGAAGTCCAGCGGCTTGACGAAGTACCCGGTGTCGGCGAGCTCCGACAGCACCTGGTACTCCTTCTCCAGCACCTCGGTGGCCGCCCGTCCGGGCCGCCCGACCAGCACGCCCGGGCGGGCCTCCTTGAGCACCACCTGCGCGCCGGTCTCCCGGTCGGTGGCCAGGTAGACGCCGCCCCGGTTGCCGAACATCAGCGCGGACGTGGGCAGGTAGCGCCCGTTCAGCGCGCTGTCCCCCTCGGCCTCCTCGGGCGGGAACGGGTCGGTGACCCACTCGGGCGCCTCGAAGTACGGGTTGCGGACGTCGGGGATCAGGGTGCCGTCGGGGGTGGCGATCATCAGGTCGTTGATGCCGTCGGCCCGCAGCCGCTTGATCGCGGAGAAGCCGCCGTAGCGGTAGTAGACGGCCGTCGAGCCGGGCCAGCGCCGGTCGGAGAGGATGTACGGGCCGCTGCGGCCCTCCAGGGCCTCGGCCAGCCCCTTGCCGACCGCGTGGAACTCGGCCTCGTCGGCCGGGTAGACGGTGATGAACTTGCCGCTGGCGGTCCGGGAGAAGGTCTTGCCGCTGGTCAGGCCGACCGACCAGGGGTCGATCAGGAACTTGAACGCCGCCTTGTGCGCGAACAGCACCGGCAGGGCGAGCCGCAGCACCTCCTCGCTCTCCGCCGCCTCCGCGGTGACGTGCAGCTTCCAGCCCTGCGCGGGGGTGTTGCGGGCGGGCGGGTCGGCCATGAACCACAGGCCGCGCCGGCGGGTCGCCCAGCCGTCCGGGACGAGTTCACGGAAGGCCGCGAGGTGCTCCGGGTCGGGGCGGTGGCGGTCGGCGGTCTCGTACCAGCGCCGGTCGAACTGCAGGTAGTACTGGAGCGATTGCCAGGAGAGCACGGGCGTTTCCCTTCCGGACGGTTGGTGCCAGGCAACGGGCGGGCCCCGGCGGCTGCGCTTCGCCGGGGCCCGGAAGACCTCTTGGGTCAGCAGCTGTGCGAGTCGCAGGACGAGACGCTGATGGCCTCCTGCTGGTCGTCGATCGGGCGCTCGTCGACGATGACGATCTTCTGCAGGTTCAGGACGTTCGCCATGGTGTGCTCCTTCTTGGTTGTGGTGCTTCGTCCGCCCGGCCGGTCGGCCGGTCGGCTCGGCGGCGGTGCGCCGCCGGAGTCCAGGAGGTTTCTGCCGGTCAGCAGCTGTGCGAGTCGCAGGACGAGACGCTGACGGCCTCCTGGTCCTCGATCGGGCGCTGGTCGGCGATGACGATCTTCTGCAGGTTCAGGACGTTCGCCATGGTGTGCTCCTCGGTGGTGTGTGCTCGGTCCGCCCCGTCCGGTCGGCCGGTGCGGCTCGGCGGCGGTGCGCCGCCGGATTCCAGAAGGTCTCGGCCGATCAGCAGCTGTGCGAGTCGCAGGAGGAGATGCTCCAGGACTCCTGCTGGTCGTCGATCGGGCGCTCGTCGACGACGACGATCTTCTGCAGGTTCAGGACGTTCGCCATGGTGGTGCTCCTCGCTGTGTGGTTCCCTCCGCCCGTCCGGTCGGCCGGTGCGGTGTGGCGGCGGCGCGCCGCCCGGGCCCGAAGGGCCTCAGTGGGTCTGCGTCAGCAGCTGTGCGAGTCGCAGGACGAGATGCTCCAGGACTCGCTGGGCTCGGTCTTGCCGCCGGCGCCCTCGACGACGACGATCTTCTGCAGGTTCAGGACGTTCGCCATGGTGTGCTCCTCGCTGTGCGGTTCCCTCCGCCCGTCCGGTCGGCCGGTGCGGTGGGTAAAGAACACCAGGGCCCGCTCCGAGAGCGCTCCGAGAGCGCTCCGAAGCCTTCGCCGACGGTGCCGCGCACCGCCTGTGAGCTGCGGAGAGAAGCTCGCGGGCTCAGCCGTCCAGGGCGGCGAGCCAGGCGGTCAGCAGGCGGTTGACCTCCTCGGGGCGCTCCTGCTGGATCCAGTGGCCGCAGCCGTCCAGGAGGTGACTGGAGGTCAGGCCGGGGAGGGTGGCGGGGTGGGCGGCGATCGCGTCGGCCATCCAGGCGGTGGAGGCGTCCAGGGCGCCGCCGACGAACAGCGCCGGCTGCTCGATCGGGGCCCCGTTGTACGGGGCGAGGTCCTCCCAGTCGCGGTCCATGCAGCGGTAGCGGTTGAGCGCGCCGGTCATCCCGGTGCGCTCGAACTCCCCGGCGTACACGTCGAGTTCGTCCTCGGTCAGCCAGCCGGGCAGCCGGCCCGCGGGGAACCGGTCGCGCAGCCGGCCGCCGGCCCGGGCCGTGAAGTGCGGGTCGGGCTCGCCGGGGGCGGGCATGGTGTCGGCGGACAGGGCCGCGTAGAAGCCCGCCAGCCAGCCCCGCAGGTCGGGCTCCATCTCCGCCTCGGCCCGGCCGGGCTGCTGGAAGTACGAGACGTAGAACTCCTCCTCGCCGCCCATCCGCGCGAAGACGTCGCCGGGGCGGGGGCCGCCGGGCGGCGTGTAGGGGACGCTCAGCAGTCCGACGGCGCGGAACACCTCGGGGTGGAGCAGGGCGGAGGTCGCCGCGATGCCGGAGCCCCAGTCGTGCCCGACCACCACCGCCGTCTCCTCGCCCAGGGCGCGCACCACGGCGACGTTGTCCGCCACCAGGTCGACCATCCGGTAGGCGTCCACCGCCGCCGGCCCGAACGAGCGGCCGTAGCCGCGCACGTCGAGCGCCGCGGCCCGGTAGCCGGCCGCGGCGAGGGCCGGGAGTTGGCGGCGCCAGGAGTACCAGGACTCGGGGAAGCCGTGGACCAGCAGGACCAGCGGCCCGGCGCCCTGCTCGACCAGGTGCAGGCGCCCGGCGGGGCCCTCGACGGTGCGGTGGCGCGGTGCGGCGGACGGCGCGGGCTGATGCATCGTTTCCTCCTCGGTTCGGGATTGCCCGCCGATCATGCGGCGCGGCCGCCGCGCGGCGCGAACACCCTTGCCGTTCTGGCAAACTGGCAGCACAGGGCGGTGCGGCCGGGGAGGCGGGGCGACGGTGACGGACGACGGCACGGCCGATGCACTGGCCGCCATGGGCCCCCGGCTGCGGGCCGCCCGCGAGCGGCGCGGCGCCACCCTCACCGGCGTCGGCCGCGCCACCGGCATCTCGCCGAGCACGCTGTCGCGGATCGAGACCGGCCGCCGCCGACCGACCCTGGAGGTGCTGCTGCGGCTCGCGAAGACCTACGGCGTCTCCCTCGACGAACTGGCCGGCGCCGCGCCCGCCGGGCCGCCCGCCCCGGCGCCGCCGCTCTCCCCCGACGGCAAGGCGGTGCTGCCGCTGACCCGCTACGTCGGCGGCCTGCACGCCCACAAGCACGTCCTGCCCGCCGTCGAGGCGCCGCCGCCGCGCCCGCGGCAGGTCTCCCACGACGGGTACGAGTGGCTGTGCGTGCTGTACGGGCGGCTGTGGCTGGCGCTCGGCGGGCAGGATCTGGTGCTGAGCGCCGGGGAGGTGGTCGAGTTCGACACCCGCACCCCCCACGGGGTGGCCAACGCCGGGCCCGGCGGGCCGGTCGAGTACCTGATCATGTTCGGGCCGCAGGGCGAGCGCCTGCGGCCGCGCACCCCCGCCCGGTAGCGCGGGCCCCCGTCAGGCGTTCTGGGCCTCGACCTCGCCGGTGGCGACGGCCTCGGTGAGGCGGGCGTGGTCGGCGGCGTTGATCCGGGCGTAGTGGTGGGCGAAGGCGGCGATCGCGCGGTCGAAGGCGTCGCCGCGGCCGAGGTAGGCGGCGAGGGCGACGCGGTCGCCGGAGCGGGCGTGGGCGCGGGCCAGGGCGGTGCCGCAGAGGGCCGCGTAGGCGCCCAGGGTGCGGGTGGTCATGGTGCCGACCTCGGCGGAGCCCTTCATGTCGCGCAGTTGCCGCCAGTAGAAGTGGCGGCCGCCGGGGCCGGTCGTCCAGCCGAGGAAGATGTCGCCGGCGGCCTGTACGAGCCGCTGCCCGGCGACCACGCGCTCGCCGTGGTGCCGGTACCCGCCGGGCCCCAGGTGCGGTTCCAGGACGGACGCCTGGGCCTCCTTGACCTGGAGGACCAGCGGGTCGGCGGCGTCCCGTCCCTCCAGCAGCACGATGTAGCAGCGGGTGCCGACGCTGCCGACGCCGACGACCTTGCGGGCGACGTCCACGAAGCGGTAGCGGTCGAGCAGGCGGCGGCGGTCGTCGGGGAGGTTGTCGGCGTAGTCGGCGAGCAGGCCGCGCACCTGGTCGGTGTCGAAGCCGAGGTGTTCGACCAGCGGGGGCTGGTCCTTGAAGCGGCGGCGGCCGTTCGCGGTGGTCTCGGTGAGCTTGCCGGCGGCCTGCAGGCTGTCGCGGCGGCGGGCGGCGGCGAGGCCGGCCTCGATCCGGCGGCGGGGCTTGCCCTTGAGCGTCCCGGCCAGCCGCTGGGCGTCGATCTGCCGGTACCAGACGGCGAGTTCGCCGAGGCCGGCGAGTTCACGGACGTGTTCGCGGTAGGCGCGGACGGCGTCCAGCACCACCTGGTGCGCGTCCTCGGGGCGCTCGCCGTTCTCCTGGGCGGCGACGGCGAGGCTGGCGGCGAGCCGCTGCACGTCCCATTCGAACGGGCCGGGCAGGGTCTCGTCGAAGTCGTTGAGGTCGAACACCAGGGTGCGTTCGGGCGAGGCGAACAGCCCGAAGTTCACCAGGTGGGCGTCGCCGCAGAGTTGGACGGTCAGGCCGCTGGTGGGGGCGGCGGCGAGGTCGTCGGCCATCACGGCGGCCGCGCCGCGCAGGAACGCGAACGGGGAGGCCGCCATCCGGCCGTTGCGGATCGGGACCAGCTCGGGCACCCGGTCGGCGGCCTGCGCGCGCAGCACGGCGAGCGGGTCGGGCCGGTCGGCGGCGGGCCGCCAGTGGCCGGCGGTGGAGCGCGGGGCGCGCTTGCGGGCGGCGCGGCCGAGCTCGGCGCGCTCCTCGACCGTCAGGTACGGGACGTCCATGCGGGCCGACTCCTCACGTCCGGGGGTGGTGGACGCAAGAACGTACCGCCCCGGCGCGCTCCGTCGGGGGACGGAGGACGCCGGGGCGGCCGGGCTCACCCGAACAGGCGAACTACATGTTGATCATGTGGCCGGCCAGGCCGTGCACGGCCTCCTTGACGGCCTCGCCCAGGGTCGGGTGGGCGTGGATGTTGCGGCCGACCTCGTGGACGGTGAGGTCCCACTGCTGGGCGAGGGTCAGCTCGGGCAGCAGCTCGGTGACCTCGGGGCCGATCAGGTGCGCGCCGAGCAGCTCGCCGTGGGTGTTGTCGCAGATCACCTTGACGAAGCCGACGGGCTGGCCGAGGCCGTGCGCCTTGCCGTTGGCGGTGAACGGGAACTTCTGCACCTTGACGTCGTAGCCGAGCTCGCGGGCCTGCGCCTCGGTGTAGCCGAACGAGGCGACCTGCGGCTGGCAGTAGGTGGCGCGCGGGACCATGACGAAGTCGATCTCCATGGTCTCGTGCTTGCCGATGGTCTCGGCGGCGACCACGGCCATCGCCTCGGCGGCGTGCGCGAGCATCAGCTTCGCGGTGACGTCGCCGATCGCGAAGATGTGCTCGACGCTGGTGCGGCCCCGGCCGTCCACGGCGATCGCGCCGCGCTCGGTGAGCTGCACGCCGGTGACCTCCAGGCCGTAGCCCTGGGTGCGCGGCGCGAAGCCGATCGCCTGCAGGACCTTGTCGGCCTCCAGCACCTCCTGCTTGCCGTCGCGGGTGACGGTGACCCGGACGGGCTTGTCCGGGTCGGAGTCGTCGATCGCGTCGACCCGGGTGGAGGTCAGCACCTGGATGCCCAACTTGCGGTACTGCTTGGCGAGTTCGGCGGACACGTCGGCGTCCTCCAGCGGCACCATGCGGTCCAGGAACTCGACGATGGTGACCTTGACGCCGTAGTTGTGCAGCACGTACGCGAACTCGACGCCGATCGCGCCGGCGCCCGCGATGATGATCGACCCGGGGAGCTGCTCGGTGAGGATCTGCTCCTCGTAGGTGACGACCCGCTCGCTGAGCGAAGTGCCGGGCAGCAGCCGGGTGGTGGCGCCGGCGGCGATGATGCAGTGGTCGAAGGTGACCAGTTCGAACCCGCCGCCGCGCAGCGTGACCTGCAGGGTGTGGTCGTCGACGAAGGTGCCCCAGCCGTCGTACTCCGTGATGTCGTTCTTCTTCATCAGGTAGTGGACGCCCTTGACCCGGCCGTCGGCGACCTGCCGGGAGCGGCTGAACGCCTTGCCGTAGTCGAAGGACACCTTGCCGTCGACCTGGATGCCGTAGAGGTCGGCCTCCTTCAGCACGGTGTGCGCGAGCTCGGCGTTGCGCAGCAGCGCCTTGGAGGGGATGCAGCCGACGTTCAGGCAGACGCCGCCCCAGTACTTGGCTTCGATCACGGCGGTGCGCAGACCGAGCTGGGAGGCGCGGACGGCGGCGGTGTAGCCGCCGGGGCCGGCGCCCAGGACGACCACGTCGTAGTGCGTGCTCATGTTCCTCGTTCCTCCGAAGACTTCGAAGACCGACGTTGGCTTCGCGGCCATGGTGTCAGTACATCAGGTCACGAACGGTCGCAGCTCGGGGAGGTCGGGCAGGGCGGGCCGGTGCAGCCAGTCGTCGAGCAGCGGGCGCAGCGGCCGGTCGGTCCAGTGGGCGGCGTGGGCGGCGAAGTCGTCGGTGGTGACGACGGAGTTCCGGTGGGCGGTGGCCCAGCTGTGCAGGAGGCGGAAGAAGGCGCTGTCGCCGAGGGCGCAGCGCAGGGCGTGCACGGTGAGGCCGCCGCGTTCGTAGACCCGGTCGTCGAACATGTGGCGTCGGCCGGGGTCGCCGATGGCCAGGTCCTGCGGGAGGGCGCGCAGTTGTCGGTGGGCGTCGGCGGCCCGGTGCTGGGCGGTGGGGCCGCCGGTGCGTTCGGACCAGAGCCATTCGGCGTACTTGGCGAGGCCCTCGTTGAGCCAGATGTGCCGCCAGTCGGCAATGGTGACGCTGTTGCCGAACCACTGGTGGGCGAGTTCGTGGGCGACCAGGCGTTCCCAGCCGCGCCGCCCGTCGACGTGGTTGCGGCCGAACGTGGCCATGCCCTGGGCCTCGACGGGGACGTCGAGCTCCTCGTCGACCACGGCGACGGTGTACTCGCCGAACGGGTAGGGGCCGAACAGTTCCTCGAACAGGGTCATCATCTGCGGCTGCCGCCCGAAGTCGTGCTCGAACGCGGTCTGCAGGGCGAGCGGCACCCAGGCGAGCTGCGGGACGGTGCCGGGGGCGCGTTCGGTCAGCGGGTGCTCGCGCAGCGGGGCGACGGCGAGCCCGACCAGGTAGGAGGCGGTGGGCACGGGCTGTTCGTACACCCAGGTGGTGGCGGAGGAGCGGGTGGTGCGGCTGAGCAGCCGTCCGCCGGTGACGACGGTGTACGGGGTGGCGGTGGTGACGGTCAGCTGGTAGGCGGCCTTGTCGGCGGGCCGGTCGTTGCACGGGAACCAGGACGGTGCGCCGATCGGCTGGGAGGCGACCAGCGCGCCGTCCTCGATCTCCTCGAAGCCGAGGCCGCCCCAGGGGCTGCGGACCGGGCGCGGGTTGCCGGACCAGTGCACGTCGCAGGTGAAGACCGCGCCGGCCGCGAGGGCCTTGGCGGGTCTGATCCGCAGTTTGCCGTCGCGGTGCGCCCAGCGCGCGGCCTTTCCGTCGACCAGGACCTTGCCGATCCGGAACGCGGCCAGGTCGAGGGCGAACTCGCGCAGCGGCTCGGGGCCCGCTATGGCGGAGATCCGGGCGGAGCCGGCCAGCCGGTTGGGGCCGGGCCGGTAGTCGAGGGCGAGTTCGTAGCGGTGGGCGTGGTAGCGCGGGTCGCCGTTGCGGGGGAAGTACGGGTCGGCGGTCACCGGTGCGTCTCCTCCTGGTGCCAGGCTTCGATGGGGTTGCCGAGCCAGCGGGTGTCGGCGGGCACCGTCTCGGCGCGCATCACCAGCGAGGCCGGGCCGAGCGTGGTGCGTTCGCCGACGGTGCTGCCGGGCAGCACGATCCCGCCGGGGCCGAGGGTGGATCCGGCGCGCAGCTCCACCGTGTCCAGGCGCATGATCCGGTCGTGGAAGAGGTGGGTCTGCAGCACGCAGCCCCGGTTGACGCTGACGCCGTCGCCGAGGGTGACCAGGTCGGCCTCGGGCAGCCAGTAGCTCTCGCTCCACACGCCGCGTCCGATCCGGGCGCCGATCGCGCGCAGCCACAGCGTCATGACGGGGGTGCCGGCGGCCCGGCCGACCAGCCAGGGCACGGCGAGCACCTCGGTGAAGGTGTCGGCCAGTTCGTTGCGCCACACGAAGGACGACCACAGCGGGTGCTCGACGGCCCGGAACCGGCCCACCAGCAGCCACTTCGCGGCGGCGGAGACCGCGCAGGCGAGCAGGCCGGCGGCCAGCAGCACCAGCCCCGACAGCAGCGGCTGCCGGAGCGCGCACAGGACGGCGGCGGTCAGCACCGCGAGCGCGGCGGAGGCCAGCACGGGGACGATCCGGCCGAGTTCGGTCAGCCCGCGCGCCCAGCGCAGCCGGGCGGGCGGCTCGTAGGTGAGCGCCAGGTCGGCGGTGTCGGCGGCCCGGGGCAGCTTGACGGGCGGCATGCCCAGGTAGGAGCTGCCGCGCTTGGCCTTCTTGGGCGTCGCCGACAGCACCCCGACCAGCCCCCGGTCCGGGACGGCCCGGCCGGGCGCGGTCATGCCGGAGTTGCCGAGGAACGCCCGCTCGCCGATCTCCGCCCGCCCGATCCGCACCCAGCCGCCGCCGAGTTCGTACGGGGCGATCAGGGTGTCGTCGGCGAGGAACGCCCCGTCGCCGACGGTGGTCAGGCTGGGCAGCGCGAGCACAGTGGACACCTCGGTGCCCTTGCCGATCCGCATGCCGAGCAGCCGCAGCCACACCGGGGTGATCAGCGCGGCGTACAGCGGGAACAGCGTCTCCCGGGCCAGGTCCATCAACTGGCTGACCGTCCACGCCTGCCAGCCGATCCGCCCGTGCAGCGGGTGGTGGCCGGTGCGCAGCCCGCGCGACAGCAGCCGGACCCCGACCAGTACCTTCACCGCGTACGCCAGCCCGTAGGCGAGGGTGGCGGGGACGAGGGCGAGCAGCGCGCCGCGCAGGGCCTGCGCCAGGTTGTCGCCGGGGTGCACGAACTGTGCGGCGATCAGCAGGGCGGGCAGCGCGGACAGCAGCGGCAGCGCGGACAGCACGAACCCGGTGGCGCCGTACACGGCCGCCCAGCGCAGGGTGCGCGGCGGGCGCTGCTTGGGCCAGCCGCGTTCGGCCTTGCCGGTCTTGACGGCGGGTGCGCCGGCCCAGCGCTGGCCGGTCGGGACGTGCCCGGTGACGCCGGAGCCGGGCGCGACCTCGGCCCGCTTGCCGATCTTCGCGCCGGGCAGCAGCGTCGAGCGGGTGCCGACCACCGCGCCCGCGCCGATCCGCAGCGCGCCGATCTCCAGCCGGTCGCCGTCCAGCCAGTGGCCGGACAGGTCCACCTCGTTCTCGATCGCGCAGCCCTTGCCGAGCCGCAGCAGGCCGGTCACCGGCGGCAGCGCGTGCAGGTCCACGTCCGGTGCGACCCGGCAGCCCAGCGCCCGCGCGTACCTGACCAGCCAGGAGCCGGACAGCTGCACCGCGCCGGAGGCCTCGGCGAGCCGCTCGGCGGTCCACAGCCGCAGGTGGACGCTGCCGCCGCGCGGGTAGCTGCCCGGGCCGACTCCGCGCAGCAGCAGCCGGGCGCCGCCGGCGGCGATCGCCAGCCGCCCGGGCGCCGAGTACAGCAGCGCCGCGCCGGCCGCGAGCAGCCACCAGGGCGCGGTGGGCGCCCACGGGTAGTCGCCGAGCAGGTTCAGCACGGTGCCGAGGGCGGCCAGCGCCAGCGACCACTTGAGGCCGGTGAGGGTGGCCAGCGGCAGCATCAGCAGCAGTTGCAGCGCCTGGGCGCGGCGCGGGGTCGGCTCGACGGTGCGGGCCGGGCCCTCGGACTGCGCGGAGCGCTCCAGCAGCCGGGCCAGCTTGCGCAGCGTCGGCTGCTGGTAGATGTCGAGCACCGAGGCGGTCGGGTAGCGGGCGCGCAGCAGGGTGGTCAGCTGGGCGGCGGCGAGCGAGCCGCCGCCGATCGCGAAGAAGTCGTCGCCGGCGCCGCGGACCCGGGTGCCGAGGATCTGCGTCCACTGCTCGGCCAGCCACGCCTCGGTGCCGTACAGCTGCTCGGCGGGGCCGGAGGTCTCCAGGTCGGGCAGCGGCCAGGGCAGCGCGTCGCGGTCGACCTTGCCGGACGTCCGGGTCGGCAGGTGGTCGACAGTGGCGAGCAGCGGCACCAGCGCGGCGGGCAGTTCGGCCCGCAGCCGGGCCACGGCCGCGTCGCGGTCGAAGCCGTCCCGGACCACCAGGTAGCCGACCAGCAGCTGGTTGCCGCCGCGGGCGGTGCGCACCGCGGCCGCCGCGCCGGACACCCCGGGCAGCGCCTGCAACGCCGCGTCCACCTCGCCGAGTTCGATCCGCCGGCCGCCCAGCTTGATCTGCTCGTCGGCCCGGCCGAGGAACACCAGCCCCTCGGGCTCGGCCCGCACCAGGTCGCCGCTGCGGTACGCCCGCTCCCAGCCCAGCGAGTCCAGCGGCGCGTACTTCTCGGCGTCCTTCGCCGGGTCCAGGTAGCGGGCCAGGCCCACGCCGCCGATCACCAGCTGCCCGCTGCCGCCCATCGGCACCGGCGCGCCCGCCTCGTCGACGACCGCCAACTCCCAGCCGTCCAGCGGCAGTCCGATCCGGATCGGCTGCTCGCCGGTCAGCAGCGACCCGCAGGCGACGACGGTGGCCTCGGTCGGGCCGTAGGTGTTCCACACCTCGCGGCCCTCGGTGACCAGCCGCTCCGCCAGCTCCGGCGGGCACGCCTCGCCGCCGAAGATCAGCAGCCGAACCTCGTTCAGCGCCTCGGCCGGCCACAGCGCGGCAAGCGTCGGCACCGTCGAGATGACGGTGATCTCCTGCTCGGCGAGCCACGGCCCCAGGTCCGCCCCGCCGCGCACCTGCGCGCGCGGCACCGGCACCAGGCACGCGCCGTGCCGCCAGGCCAGCCACATCTCCTCGCAGGACGCGTCGAACGCCACCGACAGCCCCGCCATCACCCGGTCCCCCGGCCCGATCGGCTCCTCCCGGAGGAACATCGCCGCCTCGGCGTCCACGAACGCCGCCGCGCTGCGGTGCGTCACCGCGACGCCCTTCGGCCGGCCCGTCGAACCGGAGGTGAAGATGATCCACGCGTCGTGCTCCGGCGTCGGCCGCTGCGCCTCGTGCCCCGACGGCTTCACCTTCTCCGGCCGCAGCTCGGCCCCGATCACGGCGTTGACGTCCGCCTCGCCGAACACCAGCTCGGCCCGCTCGTCCGGGTCCTCGAAGTCCACCGGCACGTACGCCGCGCCCGCCGCCAGCACGCCCAGGACCGCCACGTACAGCGCGTTCCCGCCGGACGGCACCCGCACCCCGACCCGGTCCCCCAGCCCGACCCCGGCCGCGCCCAACTCCCTTGCCACCCGCTCGACTTCGCCCATCAGCGCGGCATAGCTCAAGGTCTGCCGCCCGTCGTCCAGCGCGGGCTCCTGCGGGAACGCGGCCGCCGTCGCCGCCAGCACATCCACCAGCGTCCGCGGCGGGGAGGCGGGCCGGGCACGGAACAACGCGGTGTCGGAATCGGTGATCACGGCGATACGGTCCTCGTCCTGGGTTCCCCGGCGGTCAACCGAAGGCAACTGAAACGTGACAACCCGGACAAGTCTAGGTGAACGGGGGTGCACGGCCGGGGACATGGAACCGGAGCGGCGGCGCTACCGCGCCTGCGGCGGCCGCATCGCGACGAGTTCCAGCTCGAAGCCGTCGGTGTTCTCCAGGTACGCCGCGTACGTCTGCGGGCCGCCCGCGTGCGGGTGGCGGTCCGGGAACATCAGGCTCCAGCCGTGCCGCGGCGCCTCCGCGACCAGCGCGTCCACCCGTTCCGCGTCCGCCACGTGGAACGCCAGGTGGTTCAGGCCCGGGCGGCACCGGTCGTGCTCCGCGTCCGTCAGCGCGGGCGACTGCTCGACCACCAGGTAGGTCGGCCCGAGCCGCCAGCTGCGCCCGCCGTCCCACTCCTGGAAGCCCGCGTACCCGAGCGCCCCCAGCAGCCAGCCGAACGACTCCTCGGCCCGCCCCAGATCCGGCACCCAGATCTCCACGTGGTGCAGCATCCCGTCCACCGCCCCGCCCTCCTCCCGACTTCGGGCATCGTAGACCGGCGGCCGCAGCACCGAGCCCCCGGCAGCGCGCGGCTGTCGGGGGCTCGACCGGTGCGGGGCGGGTCAGCGGCCCTCGCCCCGGCGGGCGGCGCCCGGGGCGCGGACGGAGGGGCGGTCGGCGCGGCGACTGGCGGAGGTGAGCTGCCAGGGGACCGAGATGACCATCACGCCGGGGGTGAACAGCAGGCGGCTCTTCAGCCAGAGCGCGGACTGGTTGTGCAGCAGGTTCTCCCACCAGCGGCCGACCACGTACTCGGGGATGAAGACGGCCACCGCGTCGCCGGGCGAGGCGGCCTTCAGCGCGCGGACGTGGGCGACGACCGGCTTGGTGATCTCCCGGAACGGCGACGCCAGCACCCGCAGCGGCACGTCCAGGCCGCTGCCGTCCCAGGCCGTCCGCAGGTCGGCCGTCGCCTCGGGCTCGACGTCGACCGTGACCGCCTCGACGGTGTCCGGCCGGAACGCCTCCGCGTAGCCGAGGGCCCGCAGGGTGGGCTTGTGGAGCTTGGAGACCAGCACCACGGCGTGCACCTGGCGCGGGCGCGAACTCTCCGCGGCGACGTCCTCGACGGCGAGTTCGGCCGCGACGGCGTCGTAGTGGCGGCGGATGCCCCGCATGGTGAGCCAGAGCAGAGCTGCGGCGACCACGGCCAGCCACGCGCCCTGGGTGAACTTGGTGATCAGCACGATGACCAGCACCAGCGCGGTGGTGACGGCGCCCAGGCCGTTGATCAGCCGGGAGCGCTGGGCCCCGGCCCGCACCGCGGCGTCGGTCTCGGTGGCCAGCGTCCGGTTCCAGTGCCGGACCATGCCGATCTGGGACAGCGTGAAGGAGGTGAACACGCCCAGGATGTACAGGTGGATCAGGCTGGTGACGTCCGCCTTGTAGAACCAGAGCAGCCCGCCGGCCACCACGGCCAGCGCGATGATGCCGTTGGAGAACGCCAGCCGGTCGCCGCGGGTGTGCATCTGCCGGGGCAGGTAGCGGTGCTGGGCCAGGATCGAGGCGAGCAGCGGGAAGCCGTTGAAGGCGGTGTTCGCGGCGAGGATCAGCACCAGCGCGGTGACGGCCTGGATGAAGTAGAACAGCAGCGTGTCGGAGCCGCCGAAGACGGTCGCGGCGAGCTGGGCGATCACGGTCTGCTGGGTGTAGCCGTGGCAGTCGCCGGCCAGGCCGGTCAACTGGCAGGCGTCCTCGACGTAGTGGACGTGCGAGGTGAGGGCGAGCAGCGTCACTCCGGCGAACATCACCACCGCGACGACGCCCATCACGGCCATGGTGGCGGCGGCGTTGCGCGACTTGGGGGCGCGGAACGCGGGGACGCCGTTGGAGATCGCCTCGACGCCGGTGAGCGCCGTGCACCCGGAGGCGAAGGCGCGCAGGCCGAGCATCAGCAGGCCGAGGCCCTGGAGGGCGTCCTTGCCGTCGACGGCGGCGATGCCGAGACCCGCGGTGGGGGCCTGCGGGTTGTCGCCGAAGGCGAGCCGGATCAGGCCGGTGACGACCATCAGCAGGATGCCGCCGATGAACAGGTAGGTGGGGGCGGCGAAGGCCCGGCCGGACTCCCGCACGCCGCGCAGGTTCATCGCGGTGAGCAGCGCCACGAAGCCCAGGGCGAGCGCCACCCGGTGGTCGGCGAGCGAGCCGAACGCGGAGATGATGTTGTCGACGCCGGAGGCCACCGAGACGGCGACCGTCATCACGTAGTCGACCAGCAGCGAAGCGGCCACCACCAGGCCGGAGTTGGCGCCGAGGTTGCGGGAGACCACCTCGTAGGAGCCGCCGCCGCTCGGGTAGGCGTGCACCACCTGGCGGTAGGACATCACCACCACGGCCATCAGCGCGATCACGCCGAGGCCGACCCACGGGGTGAGGTAGAGGAAGGCGGTGCCGCCGACGGTGAGGACGAGCAGGATCTCGCCGGTCGCGTAGGCCACCGAGGAGAGCGGATCGGAGGCGAAGATCGGCAGCGCGAGCCGCTTGGGGAGCAGCGTCTCGCCGAGCTCCTCGCTGCGCATGGCGCGACCGATCACGAGGCGCTTGAGCGCCTGGGGGAGGTTGAACACAGCACGGGAGCGTATGCGCGATCGCCGTTAAGACAAGCTGCCCGTCCGATGGTCGGACTGGCCGCATTTCCGCAGGCCAGAGCCGGTTTGAGTGATCGATTCCAAGGCCTGGAGGGCGTTAAGGCCTGCCGTTAAGGATTCGTCAAGGTCTGGCCGGAATCGCCGCAAAACCACCCGAAACGACCATCGGGGCGGACCGGCCTAGCCGTGGCGGGTGGCGAGCAGCAGGCCGGTGGAGCAGTCGAGGTAGGTGACGTGCAGGCGCGGGTCGGCGGTGAGGCGGTCGATCAGCGCGGTGACGGCCGGGGCGTGGCCCTCGGGCCAGGCGGGCTGCGGGAGCAGGTCGTCGATCAGGTAGAGGCCGCCGGGGGCGAGCAGGTCCAGGGCCTGGTCGAGGTGGTGGAACTTGCCGGGCCAGGTGTCGGCGAAGACCAGGTCGAACTCGCGGCCGGCCAGCGAGTCGAGCAGCTCGGCGCCGTCGCCGACCACCAGTTCCAGGCGCGGGTCGGCCCCGAGGTGCGCGGCGGCGACGGCGGCCACCACCGGGTCCTGCTCCACGCTCAGCAGGGTGGTGTCCGCGTCCATGCCGCTCAGCAGCCAGCTGGTGGAGGCGCCCGCGCCGGTGCCGAGCTCCAGTATCCGGCCGCCGGGCCGGGCCGCGGCGAGGGTGCGCAGCAGTTGGCCGGTCACCAGGTCGCAGGACATCGTGAACCCCAGCGCCGCGCAGCGCTCCGCGATGGAGGTGAGCACGACGGTGTGGGAGCCGGTGGTGAGCGTCATGGCGCGGCCTTTCGGTGGTGACGGTCCGTCAGCGACCCTGTCACCGTAGCGGCGGCGCCCGGCCCTGCTCGGTGCATTCCACAACTCGGACGGCCCGGCCTCCGCATCGGCGGGCGGCCCGGGAACCCCGTCGTGCCGTGGCGCCCCGCCTGCCCGTCGGGCGCACGTCCGGTGGCGGATCGGGGGCCGCGCCGCGAGGGTGGCATCCGGGGGACGCACCGGATCGCCTCACCGGAAAGAGCGAGACATGCCCGAAGTCACAAAACCGTACGCGACCGGCACGCCGTGCTGGGTCGATCTGATGGCGAAGGACCAGCAGGCGGCGCTGGACTTCTACCGCGACCTGCTCGGCTGGCAGGGCAGGCCCGGCCCGGCCGAGTTCGGCGGGTACGCGGTCTGCGAGCTGAACGGCCGGGCCGTCGCCGGGATCGGCCCGGCGATGGCGCCCGAGGGAGCGCCGGAGCCGCCCACCGTGTGGACCACCTACCTGGCCACCACCGACGCGCAGGCCACCCAGGAGGCGATCGTCCGGGCCGGCGGCACCGTACTGGCCCCGACCATGGACGTCGGCAGCCTGGGCCGGATGCTGATCGCCGCCGACCCGCAGGGCGCGGTGTTCGGCGTGTGGCAGCCCGGCGACTTCTTCGGCGCCCAGGTGGTCAACGAGGCCGGCGCGGTGGTCTGGAACGAGCTGCACACCAGCGACATCCCGGCGGCCACCGCGTTCTACGGCGAGGCGTTCGGCATCGAGATCGAGCCGATGGACGGCGTGGACAACTACTGGCTGCCGAAGGTCGGCGGCCGCGAGGTCGGCGGCGCCACCCTGCTCGCCAACGACCCGCCCGGCACGCCCGCGCACTGGCTGACGTACTTCGCGGTGGACGACGCCGACTCCACCGTGAACGCGCTGGTGCGCTCCGGCGGCACCGTACTGGCCCCGGCGTTCGACATGCCGGCCGGCCGCATGGCGGTGGTCGCGGACCCGCAGGGCGCGCCGTTCGCGTTGATCAAGCCGGTGCCGATGTAGGTCGGCGGCCGACCTCCGCGCCGCCCGTCCGGGTCCGCCCGGGCGGGCGGCGCGGCGTGCGGCAGGCGGCGCGGCGTGCGGCAGGCAGGGCGGCGTGCGGCAGGCAGGGCGGCGTGCGGCGGGCAGGGCGGTTCAGGGCAGCAGCGGGCCGCAGGTGAACAGCAGCGGCAGGACGGGCGCGGTGGCCGTGGTGAGCGCGGCGGCGGCGCGCAGCGCGGGGTGCGGGGCGGTGGCGGGGGCGAGCAGGCGGCGGACCCGCAGCAGTGCGGCGGTGCCGGCGGCGGCGAACGCGGCCTGCGGGACCTGTCCGCCGGCCACCCGGTACATGGCGGCGGCGAGCGCGGCGCGCGGGTGGCTGCGCACGGCGCGGTCGTCGGCGGCCATCTCCAGCAGCAGCGGGGTCTCCCGGGCGGACAGCCGGGCCAGCGGCAGGAACGGGAACGCGGCGGCGAAGGCGTCGGCGGCGTTGCGGGCCAGGTGGTGGCGGCCGGCCACGTGCGCGCGCTCGTGGGCCAGCACGGCAGCCAGCTGCGGGGGCGTCAGCAGGTCGAGCGCGCCCCGGGTGAGCACGATCCGGGAGCGGTGGCCGGGCAGGCAGTACGCGGCGGGGACGTGGTGGTCGAGGACGTGCGCGCCGAGCCGCGGGTCGCGGGTGGCGACCAGGTCGAGCAGTCGGCGGTGGCGGCGGCGGTGCCGGGCGGCGCGCCCCAGCACGGCGGCGAACCGGCCGAGCGGCCAGAGCGCGGCGGCGACGGGCAGCAGCAGGCGCAGGCCGCCGGGCGGCGCCCCGCCGCCGCCGGCGTGGTCGACGCCGCACAGGTGCATCAGGCCGACCAGCCCGAGGTGCAGGTGGCCGCCGGGCACGGCGACGTGGACGGCGGCCAGCACCAGCGCGGTGAGGAAGGACAGGGCGAGCCCCTGCCAGAGCGCGACCGCCAGCCGGGGCGCGCGGTGCGTCCAGCGCGCCCGGGCCAGCGGCAGCGGGGCGAGCACGCCGACCAGCAGCGCGTAGCCGAGCAGCACGAGGGCGGCGGTCACCGCGCCGTCCCCGGTGCGCCGCCGCCGTTGCCGGGGTGGTC
The DNA here is from genome assembly GCF_053602195.1 of Kitasatospora sp. NPDC004531. Classification (NCBI taxonomy): domain Bacteria; kingdom Bacillati; phylum Actinomycetota; class Actinomycetes; order Kitasatosporales; family Streptomycetaceae; genus Kitasatospora; species Kitasatospora sp. NPDC004531. Next base: position 197,742 of record NZ_JBSGDD010000001.1, read on the forward strand.
GCGGTCGACGGAGTCGATGGCGGCGCGCAGGGCGTCGAGTTCGGCCGGGGTGAGCTGTTCGACCAGGTGGGCGAGGGCGCCGGTGGGGTTGGGGCTCGCGCCGAGGACGTCGCGCATCAGGGCGGCGCTGTACGCCTCGCGGCTGCACGCGGGCCGGTAGCTCCAGGCGCGGCCGGACTTCTCGCGGCGCAGCATGCCCTTGCGGTACAGGATGTCGGCGACCGTCATCACGGTGGTGTAGGCCAGCGGCCGGGAGCGGTTGAGGTCGTCGACGATCTCGCGGACGGTGGCCGGGCGGCCCCAGGTCCACAGGCGGTCCATGATCTCCGCCTCCAGCTCGCCGAGTCTGCGCACTGCTGTTTCCGTCTCCTCGCTCCGCTGTCGTCCGGCTCATGGTAGTGGGCGGCGGGCGGCTTGCCGGTCGATCTACTGAACTACTAAGTTGTCTCGTAGTGATCGCCCAGGACGGTGGGCGCCCGAGGAGAGAGACGCAGCGATGGGAACGCACCGCCGCCCCCGCCCCGCCGGACGCACCAGGACCGCCGTCATCGGCGCCGCCGCCGGAGCCGCCGTCCTGCTGCCCACCGCCTCCGCCTGGGCCGAACCGGGCGCCGGCAACCTCGACCAGGTCAAGGCGCAGGTCGACGACCTGTACGAGGACGCCGAGGCGTCCACCGAGGAGTACAACAAGGTCGACGAGCGGGCCCGCCAACTCCAGGACCAGGCCGGGAAGTTGCAGAGCCGACTGGCCGACCAGCAGGCGAAGATCCTGCAACTCCAGGACACCCTGGGCGCGTTGGCCGCCGAGCAGTACCGCAGCGGCGGGATGGACCCCAGCATGCAGCTGATGCTCAGCTCCTCCCCCGAGGACTACCTGCGGCAGGCCGGCCTCCAGGACATGGCCGGCGGGCAGCAGGCCGAGACGCTGCGCGCCGCGCTGCGACTGCAGCAGAGCATCGACCAGGAGCGCACCGAGACCGCCGCCAAACTGCAGGAGCTGGAGCAGGCCCGGGCGACGCTCTCCGCCAAGAAGGCCGAGGTCCAGTCGAAGCTGGGCGAGGCCAGCCGCATCCTGGCCGGCCTCAAGGCCGCCGACCGGGCCCGCGTCCTCGGCGACAGCAACAACCAGGCCGCGTCCCGCAGTTCGACCCGCGGACAGACCTACACCGGCCCCGCCACCGGCCAGGTCAAGGCCATCCTCGACTTCGCCTACGCCCAGATCGGCAAGCCCTACGGCTGGGGCGCCACCGGCCCCAACTCCTTCGACTGCTCCGGCCTCACCCAGGCCGCCTTCCGCGCGGGCGGCGTCAGCCTCCCCCGCGTCTCGCAGGACCAGTGGAACGCCGGCAAGCGCATCGCCAAGGCCGACATCCAGCCCGGCGACCTGCTCTTCTACTACAACGACCTGCACCACGTCGGCATCTACATCGGCAACGGCAAACTCCTGCACGCCCCCCGCACCGGCAAGAACGTCGAAATCGTCGACATGAACGTCATGCCGTACATGGGCGCCGTCCGCCCCTGACCCTCAGGCGCCCGCGCCCGGGGCGGTGACGGGGACGCACTCCGTGAGGAGGGCGAGGACGTCGTGCCAGGCGCGGTCGGCCTGGCGGGGGTGGTGGGCGACGCCGGGGAGGACGGGGGCGTCGGCGGTGGGGTGGTGGAAGGCGTGCTGGGCGCCGCCGTAGACGGTCAGGCGCCAGTCGACGCCGGCGGACTGCAGTTCGGCGGTGAAGGCGTCGCGGCTCTCGGCGGGCATGATCGGGTCCTCGGAGCCGACGCCGGCCCAGACCGGGCAGTGGATGTTGGCGGCTTCGCCGGGGCGGCCGGTGCTGAAGCCGTTGACGGTGGCGATGGCGCGCAACGGTACGCCGGCGCGGCCGAGTTCGACGGCGATGATGCCGCCGGTGCCGTAGCCGACGGCGGCGATCCGGTCGGGGTCGGTGCGGGGTTCGGCGCGCAGGACGTCGAGCGCGGCGTGGCCGATCCCGCGCATCCGGTCGGGGTCGGCGATCAGCGGGAGGACGCGGGCCAGCATCTCCTGCGGGTCGGCGAACCAGCGGCCGCCGTTGATGTCGAACAGCAGTGCCACGTAGCCGAGTTCGGCGAGCGCGTCGGCCCGGCTGCGCTGGAAGTCGCTCAGGCCGGGGCCTTCGGGGCCGAGCAGCACGGCGGGCCGGGGGCCGGTGCCGGCGGGCAGGGCGAGGTGGCCGACCATGGTGAGGCCGTCGGCGGGGTAGCGGACCGTGCGGGCGGTGACCGTCGTCGTCATGCGTGGGGACACTACGGACTGCCGGGCCGGGTGGGCAGCTTTCTTCGCTGCGAGCAGATCGGGCGGAGCGGCAGGACGGCTTCGCCGCGGGTGGGTCGGTGGCCCGGCCCCGGCCGCGGGAGACGGTCGGCCGGGGCGGGCCGGTCAGCAGGGCCGGTTCACCGTTCGCGGCGGGTGCGCGGCGGCCGGGGTGTGCGGGCCGGCGGGCGGGCGGTGCCGAGCGGGCGGCGCGGGGCGGGGACGGCCGGCGGGCGGGACTTCTCGGACATGCGCGAAACCTCGTTCTCGTTCGGCGGCCCGCCGATGGGACGGGGCGGGCCGGGTGCGACAAGGATGCGGCACCCGCTCGGCCGCGTCCGGACGGCGCAACGGCAGGCCACCCGAACGGGCCAGGGGTGGGCCGCGCGGGTGGCTGTGCCAGGATCGTCCGGCAGGCCGCTCCTGACGCTTCGAGGCGGGCGGCCGGATCGGAGAGGAACCGTGGGAACCGTCGTCGCGCCCAAGCCGCTGCTGCTCCAGGACGGGCGGGCGGCCGCCGCCGGCTGGTCGCTGGACCCGTCGTTGCGGCATCTCAACCACGGCTCGTTCGGGGCGGTGCCGCTGGCCGCGCAGCGGGCGCAGCTGGAGCTGCGCGAGGAGATGGAGCGCGCCCCGGTGGTGTGGTTCCCGGCGCTGCCCGGACGGGTCGCCCGGGCGCGCGCGGCGATCGCCGAATTCCTGCGCGTCCCGGCCGGGTTCACCGCGCTGGTGCCGAACGCGAGTGCGGGCGCGAGCGTGGTGTACAACTGCCTGCCGCACCGTCCGGGCGGGGAGGTGCTGGTGACCGACCACGGGTACGGCGCGGTCACCATGGGCGCGGCCCGGCTGGCCCGGCGCTGGGGCGGTGCGGTGCGCACCGCGCACGTGCCGCTGGCGGCGGGGCCCGAGGAGGCGGCGGCCGCGGTGCTGGAGCAGGTCGGCGACCGGACGGCGCTGATCGTGCTGGACCAGATCACCTCCGCGACCGCGCGCCGCCTGCCGATCGACCTGATCGGGCCGGCGGCCCGCGAGCGCGGCATCCCGCTGCTGGTGGACGCCGCGCACGTCCCGGGCCTGCTGGAGGATCCGCGGGCGGGTGCGGACTGCGACGCCTGGGTCGGCAACCTGCACAAGTTCGGCTGTGCGCCGCGCGGCACGGCGGCGCTCGTCGCGCGGGGCGAACTCCGGCACGCGCTGTACCCGTTGATCGACTCCTGGGGCGCGGAGGAGCCGTTCCCGGACCGCTTCGACACCCAGGGCACGGTGGACGCCACCGCCTATCTCGCCGCACCGTCCGCGCTCGACTTCGTGGCGCGGCAGTGGGGTTGGCCGCAGGCCCGCGAGTACATGACCGAACTGGCCGACTACGCGCAGGAGTTGATCGGCGAGGCGTTCACGGCGGCGACCGGCGGGCCGGCGACGGCGGAGGTCGGCATGCCGGTCAACGCGCTGCGGCTGGTCAGGCTGCCGGCCGGGCTGGGGCGGACCCGGCTGGAGGCGGACGGCCTGCGGGACAGGCTGGCACGGGAGTTCGGCGTCGAGGCGGCGTTCACCAGCTTCGGCGGGACGGGCTACTTCCGGCTGTCCACGCACGTGTACAACACGGCCGCGGACTACGAGTACTTCGCCGAGGAGTGCGTCCCGGTGCTGTGCGACTGGGCCGCGCGGGCCCGCCGGGAGGCGTAGCGGCGGCGGCGGGCGAGCGGCCTGGTGGAGGAGGAGCGGCGCCGGGTCGAGGCGAACCGGCACCGATCCGGGTGAACGCCCGCGACTACTGCGGGAGTCGGTAGTCCAGGTGGATGCGGTGGGTGCCGTCCTCGTCGATCACGATGTCGCCGGTGCCGGTGATCCCGGCCAGGCCCGCCGTGCCGCTGCCCGGCACGATGACGAAGTACTCGCCGTCGCGGCCCGCGCCGAGCGTGGTCGCGGAGTGCGCGAAGTTGAACGTGCCCTCGGCGTCGTGCAGTCGGCCCGCGAAGGACTCCATGGCGAGGTAGGTGCCGACGCCGGCCGCGTGGTCGAAGGCGGAGGTGAACAGGGTGGTGGAGCGGCCCGCGACCTCGCCCCGGAACTCCTTGCGCATGGTGGCGACGCCGACGCCGACGGCGGTCTCGACGTCGCCGGCCGGGACGGGCGCGGGGGTGAACTCGGGGACGGTGAAGGTTCCTGATGCTCGCATGCGCGCGATGCTAGGACCCGCCACCGACAGTGCCGCCACCGACAGCGCCGGCCTCGGCGGGCGGCGCCGTCCAGCCCGGGTACCCGGCCGGCGCGGCGGGGCGGCGCCGGCGGCGGGCCACCACGCCGAGGACCCCGGAGGTCGCCAGCAGCAGCAGGCCGAGCAGGCCCGCCGCGCCGACGGCGGTCAGGGCGGCGGCCGTGCCGGGCACGTCGCGGGCTTCCACCGAGGCGAGCGGGACGGGGCCCCACACCCGGGAGTCGATCGAGTTGGTGCGGGCGTCGCCGAGCACGAACACCTGCCCCTGCGGGACGGTGACGTCGAAGCAGCGGTACCCGTTGACGTCGAGGCCCCGCAGGTAGGGCTCGTCGAGCGGCGCATCGTTCAACTGCACGGGCCGGTCACCGCACTGCGAGACGTGGTCGCCACCGAGGGCGATCACCCGCTTCGCGACGGGGATGGCGGGCTCGCCGGGCTGGACGGCCTGGCGGAGGACCACCAGGTCGCCGCGCCGGACCTGCCCGGGCTCGACGGCGGTCATCAGGACGGCCTGCCCGGCCCGGTAGGTGGGCTTCATCGAGTCCGAGCTGACCACCACCCGCCGGGGCCCGAGGTGCAGCCCGTACCCGACCCCGCCCGCCGCGAGCAGCGCCCCCAGCACCCCCAGCACCAGCGCCGCCTTGCCGAGCCTGCCCCACCGTCGCATCCGCGTCCCCGTCACCGTGCCGTACCAGCCCGAACACCCGAGCGGTGCGCACGGGCGTTCGGGAGTGTAGCGGGGACGGGTAGGGTCCGTGGCATGCCGAAGGATCATGACGCCGGGACGGTGTCCGGGCCCGCGCGAGGGTCGGTCGGGGCGGCGGACGTCGAGTGCGCGGTGCGCCTGGCGGTCGCGGCGCTGACGGCGGCACCCGCCGCCGACTGGGGCGCTGCGGCGGGCGCCTTGGCGTGGGACTGCTGGGAGACCGTGGAGCACGTGGCGGACGGGCTGTTCGGCTACGCGACCCAACTCGCGCCCGCCCGACCGCCGTTGGACGGTCACGTGCCGCTGCGCTGGCAGCGCGACCACCCCGGCGGGCCGGCAAGTGTGGTGTTCGTGGACCGCGCCGCGGGCCCGGCGGGCCTGCTGCAGGCGCTGGACGCCGGCGGCGGGCTGCTGGCGTCCGTGGTCCGGACGGCGTCGCCGCAGGTCCGCGCGTTCCACGCGTACGGGGTGTCGGACCCGGAGGGGTTCGCCGCGATGGGGGTGGTGGAGACCCTGGTGCACACCCACGATGCGGCCGCCGGTCTCGGCCTGCCGTGGTCGCCGCCGGCCGGGCTGTGCGACCGGGTGCTGGGCCGGCTGTTCCCCGGGGCCCCGGTGGACACCGACCGCTGGCCGACCCTGCTGTGGGCGACCGGCCGCGCCGAGCTGCCCGGGCACGGCCGCCGCGTCTTCGAGCGCTGGCACAGCGCACCGCTGCCGTAGCTCAGCCTGCCTGTTCGGCGGTGGTCTCCGCGTCGAGCCAGGCCAGATAGCCGGACGCCCCGACGGTGATCGGCACGGCGATCACCTCCGGGGTGTCGTACGGGTGCAACTCGCTGATGCGGTCGACGAGTTGCGGGGCGAGCGCGGCCCTGGTCTTGAGGTCGATCCGCCATTCGGCGGCGTCCTGGGCCTCGCCGGCCCACCAGTACACGGAGCGGATGGGGTGGACCTGCGCGCAGGCGGCGAGGCGTTCGCGGACCAGGGCGGTGGCGAGGGCGCGGGCGGCGTCCTCGTTCTCGTGGGTGGTGGTGACCACCAGGTGCTGGGGCTCGGTCATGGGCCGAGCCTACGGGGGTCGGGAGGGAGGCGCTGGGTGGCTTCGGGTGGCGCTCAACAGTCGGAGGCGGCGCGCCATGGCGGCTCGGGCACCCCGCGCTCGGGCCGCCATGGCGCTTGACGGTCGACGGCCGCACCCCCGGTTTTCCCCTCCCGGGGAGTGGGGCCGCGCCGCCGCTTCGGATGGCTCTGCGACGAGTGTCGTCGCTGACCGTGCCGCGTGGGGGCAGGTACGGTCAGCGACGGGACCAGAGGGCCGGGACGTTCGGCGGCTCCCAGCCGGCGAACGCGGTGTGGGCCTGGACGCAGACGTAGGTGACGCCGTTGTAGGTGACCAGGTCGCCGGCCTTGTAGCTGGTGCCGGCCTGCCAGGTCGTGGCACCGGTCGGGGAGGAACTCGGGCTCGGGCTCGGCGAGTTGCTGCCGGTCGGGCTGGTGCTCGGCTTGGGCGTCCCGTTGACGTTCAGCACGAAGTCGAAGCTGGCCTGGCTGCCGTTGCCGACCTGGCGGACGGTCATCACCAGCTTCGGGTCGAAGATGGTGTCGGTGGCGTTGCGCGGCTCGTTCGGGAAGTACAGCTGCGTGGTCAGGATCGGCTGCCCGGGGGCCTGCACCTTGACGTGGATGTGCCGGGTGCGGCCCGGGTAGAGGCCCGGGATGATCGTGGTCAGCGTGTACGCGCCGTTGGCGTCGCTGAACTGGTGGCCGCGGAAGGTGTAGCCGCTGTTGTCGTAGGTGCCGTTGGTGTCGGCCTGCCAGAAGTCCAGCAGTGCGCCGGAGATGGGGGCGCAGTTGCGGCCGAACACGTAGCCGCTGACGGTCAGCGGGGTGCCCGGGGTGCCCGGGGTGACGAGGTTGGTGCGCAGCGGGGAGCCCGGCTTGAAGTAGGGGCCTTCGATCTGCGCGCCGGTCGGCGCGTCGCCGTCGTGGCAGTCGGGGGTGAGCGGGAGCGACGTGCCGCCGGCGGCGGCGGTGTCGCGGGCCAGGGCGGTTCCGCCGCCGATCAGCACCGGCACGGCACCGGCCAGCGCGGCGGCCTTGAGCAGGCTCTTGCGGCTGATCTGCCGGTCGCCCAGGGGGTTGTGGGGGGTGGACATGGCTCTCCGTTCGGCTGCTTCGTCGGATCGCCGCCCGCCCGGATTCCCCTGGTTGGGACATGACACCTGGAGAGGTCGGGTGTCCCCGTGGCGGCGGCGCTGTGGGGTGCCTCAGACGCTAGGCCCTGCCGGGCGGGCCGTCGATGGACGGGGGCCGCCGGACGTGGTGCATTCCTCAGCCTTTACCCGCCGTTGGTCTTTCCCGCCGGCGGCCTTTCCCGCCCGCACCCGATTATCCGGCGCGTTCGCGGAACTCCCCCGGCGTGCGGCCGACTTCGCGCCGGAAGAAGCGGCAGAAGTATGCCGGGTCGGAGAATCCGGCCGCCATCGCGACCTGGCGGATCGTCATGTCCGTGGTGGCGAGCAGCCGTTTGGCCTCCAGGGTCTGCTGCTCGCGGATCAGCCGGGCCGGGGTGCGGCCGGTGGACTCCTTCACCACCTCGTGCAAGTACCCGGCGGACACGCCGAGTTCGCGGGCCAGTGCGAGCACCGAGCGGTCGGGCCGGCCGGCCTCCGCGATCAGCCGGCCGAACCGGTCCATCAGCGGGTGCACGGACGCCCTCGGCGCCGTCCCCCCGTCGCCGCCGTCGTGCTGCCGGGCCGCGCGCAGCGCCCGCACCAGCAGCACGTGCAGCAGCGCCTGCAGCACGCCCAGCCCGCCGTCCAGGCCCGCCCGGTACTCGGCGGTCAACTCGGCCAGCAGGCGGCAGAGTTCGTCGCTGCCCTGGCGGCTCGGCCGGGCCGCCGCGGCGCCGGCCAGCGACCGCAGCAGGGCCAGGTCCTCCGGGTGGCGGTGCAGGAAGTCCTCCTTGAACAGCAGGACCCAGCCGTCGAGTTGGCGCGCGCCCTGCCAGTGGTGCACCTGGCCCGGGAGCACCACGTACAGCACCGGCGGCTCGATCCGGTGCTCGGCCAGGTCGACGACGTGCGTCCCGCTCCCCTTGGTCACGTAGACCAGTTCGTAGAACGAGTGCCGGTGCGGGAAGTCCGCCCGGGAGAGCGGCCCGATGGAGTCGAAGCTGCCGGCGGCGAACGGCACCATCCCCGGGTCCGGGACGTCCAGGTCGTGCATTTCCAGGCCGGCGGGCGGTCGGAGCGTCATCGCGCCAGTGTGCGCGGACACCCCGCTCAGCGTCCAGTGGTCCAGACCAGGGGCGGGTGGTGGCAGCACCCCCGGGAAGGTGGGGGAAAGTCGACCATCAGGTCTCGACCTGGGCCCGCTGACGCCGCCGGGCGGGCCGGATGGAATGGCTCCGTGTCCTCTCCTCTCCGCCAACTCGACCACCGCCGACGCTGGTTGTGGCCGGCCGGCTGGCTGCTCTGCGCCGTCTGGGCCGCGCTCTTCCCGCTGGTCTCCTCGCTCGGGCCGCACCGCGACTGGGGCGTGGTCGCCGCCGTCGGCTACCTGGCGGCCGCCGCACTCTCCTGCCGCCGCGACGGCCGGCTGCCCTCGGCACTGGTCGCCCTCGCCCTCTGCGGGCTGCTGCCGCTCGGCCTCGCCGCCCTGGCCGGCGAAGGGCAGAGCGAGGTCACCGTGATCGGCCGGGCGGGCGCCGAACTGCTGGCGCACGGCTCGCCCTACCTCCAATCACCCACGTCGGTCGAGGAGTTGACGCCCTACCTGCCGGGCATGGCCGTCCTCGGCCTCCCCCGCGCCCTGCTCGGCCCGCACGCCGCCCTCGGCGACCCACGCCTGTGGTGCGCGGCGGCGTTCCTGACAGCGGTGGCCGGCGCATGGCTCACCATGGCACGGGAGATCACACCAGGCTGGGCCACCCCAGGGGCACGAGGAACTGCGCGAGCAACGACACGCCACAGACCACGCCGCGACCCCGCCACCGCCCACGCCCTTGCGGTCCTCGCACCAGGCTGGGCCACCCCAGGGGCGCGAGGAACTGCGCGAGCAACCACACAACCACCGGCCAGATCGCGAGCAACGACACGCCACAGCCCACCTCGCGACCTCCCCAGCGAGCACGCCCCGGCGGCCCTCGCGCTGCTGGCCTCGCCCATCGTCGCGCTGCCGCAGGCCGTGAGCGGGGTCGATCTCCCGATGACCGGCCTGCTCTGCCTGGCCCTCTCCCTCGCCGCGCGGCGGCGGCCCGCCGGTGCCGGGTTGGCACTGGCGGCGGCCTGCGCGCTCAAGTGGACCGCCTGGCCCGCCGTTCCGGTGGCCGTCGCGCTGCTCGCGGCGGTGGCGGGCCGACGGGCGGCGCTGCGCTGCGCCGGGGTCGCGGTGACGGGCGCGGCGGCGCTGGTCGCGCCCTGGCTGGTGCTCGCGCCCGGGCCGATGGTGCGCCAGGTGTTCGCGTTCCCGCTCGGCCTCGGCGAGTGGCGGACGCCCGCCGCGAGCCCGCTGCCCGGCCGACTGCTGGCCCAACTGGGCGTCGGCGGCTGGTGGTTGGCGCTGGCGCTGCTCCTGCTCGGCGGCGCTGCGGTGGCGGTGTCGCTGGTCCGCCGCCCGCCCCGGAACGTGGTCGCGGCGGCCGACCGGCTGGCGCTCGGGCTGGCCCTGGCGTTCCTGCTCGCACCGGCCGGGCGGTTCGGCTACCTGGCGCTGCCGCTGTTCCTGGCCGTCTTCGCCCGCCTCACTCCGGGCCGGGCGTCAACTCCCCTGCCCGAGCGGCCCGAAGCCCCACTGCTCGTCACCGCACCCTGATCCCACTTCCTCTGCGAGGCACCGATGGCCACCACCCTGATCGTCACCAACGACTTCCCGCCCCGGCAGGGCGGCATCGAGACTTTCGTCCACGCGATGGCCGTCCGGGTGCCGGACCACGACGTGGTCGTCTACACCTCCGCCGAGCCCGGCGCGCGGGCGTACGACGCGACGCTGCCGTTCCCCGTGGTCCGCGACCCGTCCCGGCTGCTGCTGCCCACCCGCCGGGTGACCCGGCGGGCCGTCCGGATCGCTCGGGAGCACGGGTGCGACCGGGTGTGGTTCGGGGCGGCCGCGCCGCTCGCGGCGATGGCCCCGGCGCTGCGGCGCGAGGCGGGCGTGCGGCGGCTGGTCGCCACCACGCACGGGCACGAGATCTGGTGGGCGCGGACGCCCGGGGCGCGGCGCGTGCTGCGGCGGATCGGCACGCACTGCGATGTGGTCACCTACCTCGGCGAGTACACCCGCCGCCGGATCGGCCCCGCGCTCGGCCCCCGGGCCCGGATGTCGCGGCTGGTGCCGGGCGTCGATCCGTCGCTGTTCCGCCCGTCGGAGGCCGAACGGCGCGGCGTCCGCGAGCAGTTCGGGCTCGGCGACGCGCCGGTGGTGCTGTGCGTGGCCCGGCTGGTGCCGCGCAAGGGCCAGGACGCGCTGATCCGCGCCCTTCCGTTGATCCGCCGCCGTGTCCCGGGCGCCACCCTGCTGCTGGTCGGCCGGGGCCCCGACGAGGCCCGCCTGCGCCGCCTGGCGGGCCGTCACGCGCCGGGCGCGGTGGTCTTCGCGGGCGGCCGCCGGCACGCCGACACCGCCCCGTTCTACGCGGCGGCCGACGTCTTCGCGATGCCGTGCCGCACCCGCCGGGCGGGCCTGGAGGCGGAGGGCCTCGGCATCGTCTTCCTGGAGGCGTCGGCCGCCCGACTCCCCGTCGTGGCGGGCCGCTCCGGCGGCGCCCCGGACGCCGTCCTCCCCCACCGCACCGGCGCCGTCCTCGACGGCCGCGACCTGGCCGCCCTCGCCGACGCCGTCTGCTGCTACCTCGAAGACCCGTCCCACGCCCGCGAGTTCGGCCTGGCCGGCCGCGACTGGGTGCGGCGGCAGTGGTCCTGGGACGCCTCCGCCGCCCACCTGAACGCCCTGCTCGCCGGCGACCCCGCCGACGCCGCCGACCCGGCTGACCCTGCGCACCCGGCGGACCCGGCGGGCGGTCAGGACGGGTCGGCGGGGGTGTGGGCGCGGTAGGTGAGGACGGCGAGGACCCGCCGGTTGCCCTCGGTGGGGTCGAGGGCGAGTTTGCCGAAGATGTTGCCGGCGTGCTTGACCACGGAGGCCTCGGTGACGGTGAGGCGCTGCGCGATGGTCTGGTTGTTGAAGCCCTCCGCCATCAGCGCCAGGACTTCGTGCTCGCGGGGGGTGAGGCGGCGCAGCGGGTCGTCGGCGGTGCGGTGGGCGAGCAGGATGCGGACGACCTCGGGGTCGATGACGGTCCGGCCGGCGGCGACGCGTTCAAGGGCGTCGGTGAAGTCGGCGACGTCCATGACCCGGTCCTTGAGCAGGTAGCCGAGGCCGCCCCGGTGGGCGGTGTCGGCGCCGAGCAGCCGGGTGGCGTAGGCGGTGGCGACGTACTGGGAGAGCACCAGGACGGGCAGGCCGGGGTGGCGTTCGCGCAGGTAGAGGGCGGCGCGCAGGCCCTCGTCGCGGTGTTCGGGGGGCATCCGGACGTCGGTGACGACCACGTCGGGGCGGTCCTCGTCCACGGCGCGGATCAGCTGTTCGGCGTCGCCGACGGAGGCGGTGACGCGGTGGCCGAGGCGGGTGAGCAGTTCGGCGAGGCCGGCCCGGAGCAGCACGGCGTCCTCGGCGATCACGATCCGGAGCACGGCACCTCCAGGCGCAGGCGGGTCGGGCCGCCGGTGGGGCTGGTCACGGTCAGGCGTCCTCTCAGGATGGCCACCCGGTCGGCGAGGCCCTGGAGGCCGGCGCCGGTCGCGGGGTCGGCGCCGCCGCGGCCGTTGTCGGTGACGGTCAGCACCAGGGTGCCATCTTCCAGCGTGCCGTGGACGGCGATCTCGTCGGCGCCGCTGTGTTTGGCGGCGTTGGTGAGCGCCTCGGTGACGGTGAAGTACGCGGCACTCTCCACCGGGCCGGGCAGTCGGCGCGGCAGGTCCACGTCGACCAGCACCGGCACGGGGTGGCGCAGCGCCAACTCGGCGACGGCGGCGGGGAGTCCGTGGTCGGTGAGGACCTGCGGGTGGATGCCGCGCACCAGGGCGCGCAGCTGGTCGAGGGCGAGCCGGGCCTCGCCGCGGGCGCGGGCGACGAGATCGGCGGCGGGGCCCGGCCGGCTGCGGAGTTCGAGTTCGGCCAGGCCCAAGGTCATTCCCAGCGCGACGAGTTGCTGCTGCGCGCCGTCGTGCAGGTCGCGCTCGATGCGGCGCCGCTCGGCCTCGAACGCGTCCGCCAACCGGGCCCGGGAGCGGGTGAGTTCGACCACCTGCGCCCCGAGGTCCTCCTCGCGGGCGGCCAACAGCAGCCCGGCGAGCCGCACTTGGGCGCCGGCCAGCAGCGCGCCGCTGTAGGCGGCGACCGCCAGCCCGAGCAGGCCGACGGCGCTGGCCGCCAAGCCGTCGACCGGCCCGGAGACCGGCCGTCCGGGGATCAGCATCACGGTGTCCGGCTGGACCGCCCAGATGAACACCGGTGCGGCCAGCAGCATCCCGCAGAAGCCGAGCAGCGCCGCGAACGCCAGACCGGCGGTCGCGAAGACGGTGGACTGCACGGCCACGTACCCGAGTTCACGCCAGGTCGCCCGCTCCCGCAGGCGCGCCCGAAGCCAGTCCCGCGCCACCGCCCGGTGCGGATCGGCGAGCCGCACCGGCTCCACCAGCCGCAACCGCCGCCGCTCCCACGCCCCGACCGGCACCCCGAGCACGGCCGTCCCCGCCAGGATCACCACCCCGACCCCGAGCGTCGACAGCGCGACCCCCGCCGCCAGCCCGACGGTCAGCAGCACCAGGGTGACCAGCCCCTGCACCGCCCCGCTCAGCAGCAGCGCCCAGGCCCGCCACGGCCACCCCGACACCAGGAACCGCACCGGCCCCCGCCGCACCGCCGCCCACACCGCGACGTCCATCCGCGCGCCTCCCCGCCCTCGCTCCCGCCCGACCCTACCTGCGCCTTCCGGCGGGCCCGACGTGAGAAGAACGCTCCGCCCGCGCCCGGGGGCGAGGACGGCGGGGAGCGCGCGGTCAGGCCTGGAAGTGACGGCCGTTGAGCATCGCGTTGCCGAGCGGGGCGAGGGTGTGCAGGACGGCGCTGCCGCGTCGGGTGGTGGCGATGAGGCCGGCCTTGCGCAGCACCGTGGCGTGCTCGCTGGCGGTGGGCTGGGACGCGCCGATGCGTTCGGCCAACTGCCCGGTGGTGCACGGGCCGTCGCCGATGGCGTGGAGGGTTCGGGCCCGGGTGCGTCCGAGGAGCGCGGTCAGGGCGCTGTCGATCCCCTGGCGGGAGGACGTCAGCAGCCCGGCGGCGTCGGTGAGGCCGCGCATGACGGGGAGGAAGACCAGGACGGGTGCCTGCTCGTCGGCGGCGTCCGTGTAGCTGCCCGGCCTGGTGCGGCAGAACGCGGACGGGACCAGCAGCAGGCCCCGCCCCTTCAGCTCGACGGTGCCCGTGACGGCCCCTCGGCCGATCTCCAGGACCGGCGGCTTCCAGCGGAAATCCGGCGGGAGACCGGCGAGCACCGCCTCCGGCCCCTCCTGGGCGAGCGTGAGGGCGTGCCTGGTCTGTTCGGCCCGCAGGCGGGCCGTGATCCGCTGCCAGTGCGGGGCCACGGCGACGCGGTGGACGTCACGCAGGAACCCCAGGAGCTCTTCGCGGTCCGCCCGGTCGTGCGCGATGTCGCCCCAGGCCAGCCCCGCCCACGGAGTCGTGCGGCGCGAGTAGCGGTCCCGGTACTCGACGGCCCCCAGAAGTTCGGTGCTCAGGAGGTCCGCCGGGACCGCGCGCAACGCCTCGATCCCCTCCTCGAAGGACGGTGCGGGGCCGGTGACGGTGAACAGGTCCACGATGGTTTCCCGGAAGAGGGACGAGGCCGGATGGACCGCGGCAGGCGAACGGGCGTGGACCTCCTGCCGCCATCCGCCGAGCACGGCCGCGCTGTCCGGCCGCTGCACGGCCATCAGTGCGTGGAACGTCTCCGTCAGGGGCCCCCAGGTCTGCGCGATCCGGATCCGGGCGAGGTCCTGCGGGGTGAACGTGATGCGTAACACGTGGAGATCTCCCGGGTTCCGTCCGGCTTCCGGCGTCCGGGGCCCATCGTCTCCGGCGCGGCCGGAGGCTTCAAGTGGGCCTCACCACAGGTGTTTTGGCGACGGCCGAAAGGACTGGGACGGTGTCCGTGTCAGCGCCAGGATGGTTCTTGAGGGCGGCAGGGCCGGGATCACGGGAGACAGCCGGATCCCCGGGCCGGAAGGCCGCCCGATTCGAGTAACCACACCCATGGAGGCGTTCATGCGTATTCGTCACGCTCTCGCGGCCACCGCTGTCGGTGCCGCGCTCGCGCTGGGCACCGCGGCCGCACCGGCCCTGGCGGCCGCGCCCGCGCCCGCGCCCGCGCCGGCCTCGTCGGGGGCCACCGTCCAGGCCGTGTACACCTGGCAGCCCACCGGCGAGCTGTTCCGGGTCTACTCGACCTGCAAGGCCCGTGCCTCGTACTACCTGGCGGCGTCCAACGTGAAGGCCTACGAGTGCCGCCCCGAGAACGGCTACTGGGCCGGCTGGGTCTACGCCAGCTGATCGCCCGCACAACGCGTCCGGTGGCGGGGCCTGCCATGAACGCCCCGCCACCGGACGTCCCGCGAGACAGGGGTTGCGTGTCCTTCTCGCCCTGCACGGGGGTGAGGGCGAGGAGGCCGGGCGTGGGCGGCCGAGGACGGCCACCGGGCGTCCCGCGCCCGGGTCCCGCATCCCGCATCCCGCAGCGCCGGAAGGGCCCCGACGGGCATCGCCGGGGCCGCGGCGGTCAGTCGTCGGACTCCAGGGCTTCCTTCACCAGGGATTCCGGCTGGCGGAAGGCGGGCCAGTGGGTGATCCGGGAGAGGCGCTCGACGGCCCAGGTGAGCCAGGCGCTGTCGCCGAGGAGGTGGGCGTTGCCGTCGGCCACGGTGGTGGTCATCAGCTGGGCGGCGAGCAGGAGTTGCCCGCCGTCGTAGGTGCCGGGGTGGCGGTTGAAGGCCAGCCGGTGGTCCTCGTACGGGTCGCGCAGGGTCATGTGGAGGTAGCCGATGCCGGAGCCCGAGGTGGGCAGGAAGCCGGCGAGGCCGTAGGAGGCCGGGTAGCCGTGGTTCCGGGCGAAGCGGCCGATCTGGATGGTGATCCCGGACATCACCCGCGACCAGGCGATCGGTTCGTCCTCGGTGTCACCGGTGTGCTGGACCATGCCGTCCGGCCGCAGTTCGACCCAGCGGCCGTGCGGGCGGGCGGAGTCGCCCACCGCCCAGCGTCCGTCGCGAACTTCCAGCGGCCCGTAGTACTTTCGTTCGTCCCCCATGCGCCCCATTTGATCACCAACGCCCCTGGAACGGAAGGCCGGTGGCGAAGAGTCAGACGATCAGGAGTTCGCCGCAGGATTCGGCGAGCGCGGTGCGGGCGTCGTCGGGGAGGGCGCGGTCGGTGATGAAGCAGTCGAGGTCGGTGAGGGCGGCGAAGCTGCTGAGGCCGACGACGCCCCACTTGGTGTGGTCGGCGACGGCGACGGTGCGGTGCGCGGAGGCGATCAGGGCGCGGTTGGTCTGGGCCTCGGCGAGGTTGGGGGTGGTGAGGCCGGCGTGCTCGCTGACGCCGTGCGCGCCGATGACGAGCAGGTCGACGTGCAGGGAGCGGATGGCCTGGTCGGCGAGCGGGCCGACCAGCGCGGCGGAGCGGGTGGGGGCCCCGCCGGTGAGGAGCAGGGCGGGGGCGTCCTCGCCGCGTTCGGCGGTGTGGGTGCGCAGGAGTTCGGCGACGGGCAGCGAGTTGGTGACGACGGTCAGGCCGGGGACGTCGAGCAGCCGGGCGGCGACGGCGTAGGTGGTGGTGCCGGCCGAGAGGGCGACCACGCTGCCGGGCCGGACCTGCGCGGCGGCGGCCTCGGCGAGCGCGGCCTTGGTGTCGGTCTCCAGGCCGGACTTGGCCTCGAAGGCGGGCTCGTCGGCGGCGGCGGGGCGGGCGACCGCGCCGCCGTGCACCTTGCGGACGGCGCCGGTGCGGGCCAGGGCGTCCAGGTCGCGGCGGACGGTCATGTCGGAGACGCCGAGCCGTTCGACCAGGTCGGCGACCTTGACGGCGCCGTCGCGGCGAACCAGGTCGAGGATGAGCGCCCGTCGCTGGGCGGCGAGCAGTGCGCCGTCGGTCACGCGGTCCTCCGCCCGGGCAGGTGATTGGGGAGCCGTCAGCATAATCGACCACGCGCTTCGCTGTTCGGCTCTGGTGCTGTGTGTTTGAATGTGTTGAATATCCCTCGCCTGCTGGAGTGCCCGATGACCACCGACGCCGCCGACGCCTTCGCCGCCGCCTACGGTGCCGCCCCCGACGGCGTGTGGGCCGCGCCCGGGCGGATCAACGTGATCGGCGAACACACCGACTACAACGAGGGGTTCGTGCTGCCGGCGGCGCTCCCGCACACCACCCGGGTGGCGGCCCGCCGCCGTACCGACGGCCGGATCCGGCTGACCAGCGTGCAGGGCGACGGCAAGGTCACCGAGCTGGCGCTGGACGGGCTCGCGCCGGGCGCGGTGCCGGGCTGGGCGGCCTACCCGGCGGGCGTGTTCTGGGCGTTGGCGCAGGCCGGGCACCCGGTGGGCGGCGCGGACCTGGCGTTCACCTCGGACGTGCCGACCGGCGCGGGCCTGTCCTCCTCGGCGGCGCTGGAGTGCGCCACCGCGATCGCCCTGGACGACCTGTTCGAACTGGGCCTGGACGCCCCGACCAGGGCGCTGCTCGCCCAGCGCGCGGAGAACGACTTCGTGGGCGTGCCGTGCGGCGCGCTCGACCAGATGGCGTCCAGCTGCTGCGTCGCGGGCCACGCGTTCTTCCTGGACACCCGGACGCTGGCCGGCCGCCAGGTGCCGCTGGACCTGCCCGCCGTGGGCCTGTCGCTGCTGGTGATCGACACCCGGGTCAAGCACGACCTGGGCGACGGCGCGTACGCGGCGCTGCGGGCGGGCTGCGAGCGGGCCGCCGGGCTGCTGGGCGTGCGGGCGCTGCGCGACGTCGGCCTCGACGAGCTGGCGGCGGCCGAGCGGAAGCTGCCGGCCGAACTGCGGCCGCTGCTGCGGCACGTGGTGACGGAGGACCAGCGGGTGCTGGACGCCATCCGGCTGCTGGACGCGGGCGAGCCGCGCGCGCTGGGCCCGGTGCTGACGGCGGGGCACGCCTCGCTGCGCGACGACTACCGGGTGTCCTGCCCGGAGACCGACCTCGCGGTGTCGGCGGCGAACGCGGCGGGCGCGCTGGGCGCCCGGATGATGGGCGGCGGCTTCGGCGGCTCGGTGCTGGCCCTGGTCGACACCGACCGGCTGGCGGCCGTCGAGCGGGCGGTGCGGGCCGCCTTCGCCGAGGCCGGGTACCTCGATCCGCTGGTGTTCCCGGCCGTCCCCTCGCAGGGCGCGCACCGCCTCGCCTGAACAGTCGGACCGGCCGGACCGGCCGGAACGACGAAGCCCCGCCCGGGAACTTCCCTTCCCCGGGCGGGGCTTCGCGTCGAGGGGCCGAGGAGCAGGCCTACAGCTCGCGCAGGGTGCGGGCGGCGGTCTCGGGGCGGATGTCGTTCATGAACGCGCCCATGCCGGACTCGGTGCCGGCCAGGTACTTCAGCTTGTCGGCCGTCCGCCGGATGGTGAACAGCTCCAGGTGCAGGGCGAGTTCGGTCTCGGCGGGGCGCGGCGTCTGGTGCCAGGCGGCGATGTAGGGCGCGGGGGCGGGGAACAGCCGGTCGAAGCGGCGCAGCAGGTCGAGGTAGATCCGGGGGAACTCGGCGCGGGCCGGCTCGTCGAGGGCGGTGAGGTCGGCGACCCGGCGGTGGGGGTACAGGTGCACCTCGTAGGGCCAGCGGGCGGCGAACGGGACGAACGCCGTCCAGTGCTCGCCGGCCAGCACGACCCGGGAGTCCGGCCGGCCGGCGGTGGCGCGTTCGGCGGCGAGGACGTCGTCGTACAGGTTGCGGCCGGTGGCCTGCCGGTGGGCGGCGACCTTGGCGAGGGCCTGCGCGGTGCGCGGGGTGACGTACGGGAGGGCGTAGATCTGGCCGTGCGGGTGGCCGAGGGTGACGCCGATGTCCGCGCCGCGGTTCTCGAAGCAGTAGACCTGCCGGACGTCGGGGCGGGCGTGGAGTTCGGCGGTACGGTCCGTCCAGGCGTCGAGGACGAGGCGGGCCTGCTGCTCGGTCAGGTCGGCGAAGGAGGCGCCGTGGTCGGGGGTGAAGCAGACCACCTCGCAGCGTCCGGTGCCGGGCGTGAGCGTGTAGGGCCCGTCCGACCAGGGGGTGACGTGCTGGGCGGAGGAGCCGGCCAGCGACGGGAAGCGGTTCTCGAACACCGCCACCTGGTAGTCGGCGGCGGGCACTTCGCTGAGCCGGCCGTCCCGCGAGGGGCACAGCGGGCACTCGTCGGCCGGCGGGTGGTAGATGCGGCCCTGGCGGTGCGCGGCGATGGCCACGGCGTCGTCGGTGAACGGGTCGACCCGCACCTCGGAGGCGCTCGCCGCCGGCTCCAGCGGCCGCGCGTCGACGGCGTCGCGCACCGCGGGCTCGGCGTCGAAGTAGATCAGCTCCCGGCCGTCGGCCAGCTTGGTCACCGTCTTGTGCACGGCGGCGCTCCCTTGAGATTCGACCATCACATCAAACATTTTCGAACATGAAGCACCGCAATGCAACACTCGGCCCTGGCGGGTCGCCGCCGGGGCGCTCTGTCCCACCTCGGCCCCCGCTGCGGGGATTGTCCGTCCGGTCGGTTAGAGTCCGATCCGAAAGTCCGATATTCCAGGGGGAGTTCAGATGTTCAAGACCGGACGTACGCTGCTCGCCGCCTCCGCCGTCGTGCTGGCGCTGACCGCGACGGCGTGCGGCAGCAAGGGCGGGGACAGCAAGGCCGCGGGCGCCGACCAGCCGACGAGCAGCAAGAGCGCCGGCGGCGACGCGGCCAAGGAGCTGACGCCCGCCGCGATGCTCGCGATGGTCGGCGAGAAGACCAGCGCGGCCAAGTCCGCCAAGACCGAGGCCACCATGCAGGTCGGCACCACGCAGAGCAGCAGCCTGAAGGGCGCCATCTCCTGGGAGCACGGCCTCAAGGGCGAGCTGAGCGGCACCATGGGGGGTGCGATGGCGGCGAACCTCGCCAAGGCCGGCGGCGACGGCACCTTCACCGCGCGCTACCTCGAAGACGCGATGTACGTGAACATGGGCGCGGGCATGGCCGCCCAGCTCGGCGGCGCGCACTGGATCAAGTACGGCTACGCGGACCTCGCGAAGCTGATGGGCGCGGCCGGCGACAGCATGAAGAACCAGCTGCAGAACGCCGACCCCGTCACCTCGGTGCGCGCGCTGATCGCCTCCGGCAAGGTCACCGAGGCCGGCACCGAGACCGTGAACGGCGCCAAGGCCACCAAGTACACCGGCGACCTCTCCGCGGCCGACCTCGCGACGGCCGCCAGCAAGGGCCTCACCCAGGAGCAGGCGGACGCCCTGCAGAAGCAGTTCACCACCGCCGGGATCACCAGCGACCACATCGAGGTCTGGGTGAACGCCGACAACCTGCTGGTGAAGAAGGTCGAGAAGATGCAGAGCAAGGCCGGCGAGGTCACCTCGACGGCGGTCTACTCCGACTACGGCACCCCGGTGGCGACCAGCGCCCCGAGCGAGAGCGACACGGTGGACTTCGCCAAGCTCGTCGCGGGCGCGAAGGGCTGACCGCACCGAGCACGGAACGCCCCGGGACGGACGATCCGTCCCGGGGCGTTCGGCGTCCCGTCGCTCGCGGGGGCTACTTCTTCTTCGGCGCCGGCTTGTCCTTGAGGCGCTGCGCCTCCTTGCGGACCTCCGCCTGGATGGTGCGCTCGCGCTGCAGCCAGTCCGGGTTCTCCTCGCGCAGGGCGTCGATCTGCTCGGAGGTGAGGGCCTCGGTGACGCCGGCCCGGTTCAGGCCGGTGACGGAGATGCCGAGGCGGGCGGCGACCACCTGGCGCGGGTGCGGGCCGTTGCGGCGCAGGTCGGCGAGCCACTGCGGCGGGGTGGACTGCATGGTGTTGAGCTCGTCGCGGGTGACGACGCCCGCCTGGAACTCGGCGGGGGTCGCCGCCAGGTAGATCCCCAGCTTCTTGGCCGCGGTCGCGGGCTTCATGGTCTGGGTGCTCTTGGGCTTGGGCGTAGTCATGCACCAAGGGTATAGGGAGTGCGCACCTGCCCAGGTCACGGTGGGTAGCCTGGACGGTGTGACCGAGATCGAGCAGCCCTCCGCTTCCTTCCGCCTGGTGTACGTGCCGGGCGTGACCCCGACCAAGTGGCTGCGGGTGTGGGGTGAGCGGCTGCCCGACGTCCCGCTGGAACTGCTGCAGTCGACGCCCGCCGCCGGGCACGAGCTGCTGCTGTCGGGCGGCGCGGACGCGGGCCTGGTGCGGCTGCCGGTGGACCGGACGGTGCTGAGCGCCATCCCGCTGTACACCGAGACGACCGTGGTGGTGTTCCCGAAGGACCACTGGCTGGCCGCCGCCGAGGAGGTCTCGGTGGCGGACCTGGCCGAGGAGGTCGTCTTCCACCCGCAGGACGACGTGCTGCACTGGCCGGACGACGCGCTGCCGGGCCGTCCGGCCTTCGAGCGGCCGGCCACCACCGGCGACGCGATCGAGCTGGTGGCGGCCAACGTCGGCGTGCTGGCGGTGCCGCAGTCGCTGGCCCGGCTGCACCACCGGCGCGACCTGACCTACCGCACGCTGGCGGACGTCCCGCAGTCGCAGGTGGCGCTGGCCTGGCCGGAGGCGGCGACCACCGACCTGGTCGAGGAGTTCATCGGCATCGTGCGCGGCCGCACCGCCAACAGCTCGCGCGGCCGGGCCGCCGCCGAGCCGGCGAAGAAGCAGCCCGCGGCGAAGAAGGCCCCCGCCAGGGCGCAGCAGAAGCCGCAGCAGCGGTCGCGGACCGCCCAGCGCGGCGCGGCGCCCCGGCAGGGCCAGGGCCAGGCGAAGCGCGGCCGCAAGCGGTAGCCCTCCCGGCGGCGTCCCGGCGGCCCGGCGTCCCGGCGGCGTCCCGGCGTCCCGCCCGCGTCGCCGCAGGTGGCGCGGTGTGGCCCGGACGGCGGTCGGCGGGCATGCTGGCCGTACCGACCGAGGAGAGAAGCCACCATGGTGCACGCACGGGCCGGGCAGCCGGCGCAGCCGCAGGACCTGATCGACGTCGCCCGGCTGGTGACGGCCTACTACGCGCTGCATCCGGACCCGGCGGAGGTCGGGCAGCGGGTGGCGTTCGGCACCTCGGGGCACCGGGGCTCGTCGGCGCGGACGGCGTTCAACGAGGACCACATCGCGGCGACGGCGCAGGCGATCTGCGACTACCGGGCCGAGCAGGGCACCACGGGGCCGCTGTTCCTCGGCATCGACACCCACGCGCTGTCGGAGCCGGCCCGGGTGACCACCCTGGAGGTGTTAGCGGCGAACGGGGTGACGGTGCTGCTGGACCCGGCGGACGGGTACACGCCGACGCCCGCCGTCTCGCACGCCGTCCTGGCGCACAACCGGACGCTGCCGGCGGCGCTCGCGGACGGCATCGTGGTGACGCCTTCGCACAACCCGCCGTCCGACGGCGGGTTCAAGTACAACCCGCCGCACGGCGGCCCCGCGGACTCGGCGGCGACCGGCTGGATCGAGCGGCGCGCCAACGAGCTGCTGGCGGGCGGGTCGAAGGAGGTGCGGCGGATCGGGTACGCGCGCGCGCTGGCGGCCGACACCACCGGCCGCTACGACTTCCTGGGCGCCTACGTGGACGACCTGCCGGCCGTGCTCGACCTGGACGCGGTGCGGTCGGCGGGGGTGCGGATCGGCGCGGACCCGCTGGGCGGCGCGTCGGTGGCGTACTGGGGGCGGATCGCGGAGACCCACCGCCTCGACCTGACGGTGGTCAACCCGCTGACCGATCCGACCTGGCGGTTCATGACGCTGGACTGGGACGGCAAGATTCGGATGGACTGCTCCTCCCCGTACGCGATGGCCTCGCTGATCGACCGGCGCGACGAGTTCACGCTGGCCACCGGCAACGACGCGGACGCCGACCGGCACGGCATCGTCACGCCGGACGGCGGCCTGATGAACCCCAACCACTATCTTGCGGTGGCGATCGACTACCTGTACCGCCACCGGGAGGGCTGGCCGGCCGCGGCGGCGGTCGGCAAGACGCTGGTGTCCTCCTCGATGATCGACCGGGTGGCGGGCGCGCTGGGCCGGGAGCTGCTCGAAGTGCCGGTCGGCTTCAAGTGGTTCGTGGAGGGGCTGCTGAACGGCTCGGTGGCGTTCGGCGGCGAGGAGTCGGCCGGGGCGTCGTTCCTGCGCCGCAACGGCACGCCGTGGAGCACCGACAAGGACGGCATCCTGCTGGCGCTGCTGGCGTCCGAGATCACCGCCGTCACCGGCCGCACCCCGTCCGAGCACTACCGCGAGCTGACGTCCCGGCACGGCGACCCGGTGTACGCCCGGGTGGACGCGCCCGCCGACCGGGAGCAGAAGGCCGCGCTGGCGGCGCTGGACGCCTCCCGGGTGACGGCCTCGGAGCTGGCCGGCGAGCGGATCACCGGGGTGCTGACCGAGGCCCCGGGCAACGGCGCGGCGATCGGCGGCCTGAAGGTCCGCACCGAGAACGCCTGGTTCGCGGCCCGGCCCTCCGGCACCGAGGACGTGTACAAGATCTACGCCGAGAGCTTCCTGGGGGCCGACCACCTGGCGAAGGTCCAGGAGGAGGCCCGCGGCCTGGTGGGCGAGGTGCTGGGGGCGTCCTGACGCGGCGACGGCCCGCCGGAGGCGTCTTCGGCGGGCCGTCGGTGGCGGTTCGGGTCAGTGTTGGCGGCGCAGGTGGGCGTGCAGGCCCTCCAGGACGTCGGCGGCCTGGGGTTCGCCGATCTCGCGGCACCAGGCGGCGGCCTGCTCCAGCCGGGTCAGGGCGTCCTGGGCGCGGCCGAGGCCGTTGCTCTCGATCAGGGCCGCGTAGCGGATCGATTCGGCGCGGGAGAGCCGGCCCTCGGGGCCGACGGCGCCGAACGCCTCGATCGCCAGCTCCATCTCGGCGAGGGCCTCCTCGGGGCGCCGGAGGCCGGCCAGGGTGCGGGCGCGGGTGTCGTGCAGGGTGCCTTCGGGGCTTTCGGCACTGAGCGCGGGGCCGTCCCCCCGGGCGGCCTCGACCACCTCGGCCGCCTCGGCGAGCCGGGCGAGGGCGTCGTCCTGGCCGTCCGGGCCGTGCGTGTCGGCGGTGAGCCGGGCGAGCACCAGCAGCATGTCGAAGACCGCGTCGGCGTGGGGCGCGGTGCGGTGGCTGTCGAGGGCGCGCTGCCGGGCGAGGTCGGCGGCGGGCCACTGGCCGGCCCGGGCGAGCGAGACGGTGGCCCCGCAGGCGGCCAGGGTGTGCGTCTGCGGCTCGTCGTGGGCCGCGGCGAACTCGGCGAGGTGCAGGAACTCCTCAGCGGCGGCCCGGTGTTCGTCGAGTTCGTGCAGGACGTGGGCGAGGCCCTGCCGGATGTGGATCTGCTCGCGGACGTCGAGTGCGGCGAAGCCGGGCTCCAGGCGGACGGACTCCAGCACTTCGGCGGCGTCGGCGAACCGGCCGGCGGCGGCCAGCACCTGGCCGAGCCGGCCGCGGACGGAGGCGGCCTCCGCCTCCTCCCCGGCCTGGTCGAGGCGGGCGGCGGCCTCGGTGAGGACGCGGGCGGCGGCGTCGAAGGCGCCGCGGCCGAGGTGCACCCGGGCCAGCACCAGGTGCGCCCGGGTCGCGGTGCGGTCGCCGTGCTGCGCGGCGACCTGCAGGGAGCGGTGGGCGAGTTCCTCGGCCCGGTCCGGCTCGTCGGCGTCCAGGGCGTGTTCGGCCTGCCAGGCGTGGACGGCGACCAGCTTCCACGGGACGCCCGCGGCCTCGATCCGGCGCTCGGCCTGCCGGAGCAGCTCGGCGCTCTCCGCCTTGCGGCCGGTCAGGAAGTAGGCGCGGAGCAGGAGTTGGTGGGCGCCGATCTCGGTGAGCGCGTCGCCCTGCCGGACGGCCTCCTCGCGCAGGCGGGCGACGGCGGCCTCGGAGCGGGTGAGGTCGCGCTGCTCGTCGGCGTCGGTGTCGCGGATCTCCGGCAGGTCCTGGCGGAGGGCGGTGACGGCCTTGGCGTACAGCACGGTGGTCAGGGCGTCGCCGGCCCGGGTGGCCCCGGCCTCGGCGAGTTCGCGGACCCGCTGTTCGAACCGGTCGAGTTCCGCCGTGACGTCGGTGCCTTCGGTGCCGGTGCCTTCGGTGTCGGTGACGGCGGTTCCGGTGCCGGCGTCCGGCTTGGACAGCGACACTGCCAGGGCGCGGCAGGCGAGGGCCTGGGCGGGGCGGTCGGCCTGTTCGAAGTGCTCGGCGGCCTCGGTGAGGTGGGCGGCCAGTTCGGCGTCGGGCCGGCCCTCGCGGCGGGCGCGCTGTTCGGCGAGCTCGGCGCGCAGCAGGGCGAGCGACCCGAGCTCGGCGTCGTCGGGGTGCCGGTAGTCGTCGGCGGTGGCGATGGCGTCGATGCGCCGCCACAGCGCGGCCGCCTCGGGGTGCCGCTGATCGTGCAACTCGCGGGCGCGGACGACGAGTTCGACGAACGTCCCGCTGCCGGCGGGGGCGGCTCCGACGGGCTGCGCGGGGGCGGGGGCCGGGGCCGGGGTGGCGGCGCGCAGCCCGAGGGCGAGCGGCTCGGCGAGCAGCGGGGTGCGGGCCAGGCGCTCGCGGCGGGCGTCGCCGACGGCGGTGGTGCCGTTGCGGGCGTCGAAGCGGGCGGCCAGCGCGTCGCCCTCGGCGGCGAGTTCGGCGAGCAGCTCGGCGGCGGTGTGCCGGGCGCCGGGCGGGCCGGCCACGGGGACGTCGCCGTGGCCGGTGGCGTCGAGGCGGGCGAGCAGCTGCTGGGCGCCGGTGAGGAAGTGCAGGCGGGCCAGCGGGTCGCCGTGCTGGTCGAACAGGTCGCGGTTGTCGGCGAGGATCTCCAGGCCGCGCGGTTCGTTGCCGGTCAGCGCGCAGAACTCCAGGTGCAGGCCGATCTCCTCGGCGGCGCGGGAGCGGCCGCGGGCCCACCGGTAGCCGGCCAGGTGGGCGGAGCGGGCGTCGTCGGCGCGGCCGGCCCGCAGCAGCGGCAGCAGCGCGTGGGCGCGGCTGACGTGCGGCTCCTCGGCGCAGGAGTGTTCGCCGTCGAACACCGGCTGCCAGATCTCCAGGGCCCGCCGGTCGTCGCCGAGGCGGACGAAGTGCCGTGCCTGGGCGCGCAGTTCGCAGGCCCGGCAGTCGCTGAGCGCGGAGCGGACCCGGCCGGCCCACAGGTCGAAGGCCGGCTCGGCGCCCTGGCCGGTGTGCGCGGCGAGGTGGTACTGCTCGCCGTAGTACGGCTGGAGGTCGTGCCCGGCGGTGCGGTAGTGCTCGCGCAGTTCGCCGTGCCAGCGGCGGACGGCCTCCAGCGGGACGTCGGGGACGCTGCGCAGGGCGTTCGCGACCCACTTGTAGCGCCAGTCGGCGGCGCGTTCGGCCCAGCCGTCGAAGCCTTCGGGGTGCTTCTTGCGCAGGGTGGCGACGCGGGCGAAGACGACCGGGAGCTTGCGCCGTTCGGCGTCGTACTCGTAGGCCTCCATCAGGTCGAGGAGGGCGTAGGCGAGCAGCTCGGGGTCGTCGAACTGCTCGGCGGCGTCGACGAGTTCCTCGGCGGTGACGGTACGCTGCCGGCCGTGCGGCTGTTCGTCGTTGGCGCGCAGGGCGGCGCGGACGGCGTCAATGGTGTCGAGCATCACGGCTCCCGGTGCGGCGCGGTCGGCTCGTGGCCGAGCATCGCGTGGTCGAGCAGGGCGAGGAACGAGCGGTTGAGCAGGGCGGACTCGCTTGCCTTGAGCGGGCGGCGGGTGAGCAGCAGGGCCTGGCCGTAGAGCGCTTCCACGGTGGTGGTGGCGAGTTCGGGGTGGCGGATCTGGGCGGCCCGGCGGACCAGCGGGTTGAGGTGGTTGAGGACGAGTTGGGCGCGCGGCGCGGAGCTGCCCAGCGAGCCGAGGATGTCGGCCCACAACCCGTCGGACTGGTCGGCGAGTTGGGTGCGGGTGCGTTCGTGCCGGGCTTCCCGGTCGTCGAGCAGCAGGGCGGGGGCGCTGCTGGGGTGGAAGGTGCGCAGCGCGACGTCGCAGTCGAAGCGGCCGAGCACCTCGCGGGCGCTGGCGAGGAACGCGGCGGCGGCGAGTTCGGTGGCGGGGTCGACGTTGTCGAGGTGCGCGGTGACGGTGGCCGGGTCGAGGTCGGCGACGGTGGAGCCGGGGCGGATCTCGGGCAGCCGGTGCACCAGGTCGCGGTCGTAGGTGTAGCCGCCGTTGACGACGCCGAGGCCGGCGGCGCCGGCGATCGGGGCGACCTGGCGGAACTCCTCGACGGTGCGGGTGACCAGGATGACGGGGTGCGCGCGGGCGAACTCGTCGAGGGTGACGTTGCCGTCGGTGGTCTCGAACGGCAGCCAGGGCAGCAGCATCCGCAGCAGCTGGTCGTCGTGCCGGGCCAGCGACTTGACGGCCAGGTGGTGGATCGACAGGAAACGGTGCAGCAGCGCCGGGTCGCTGGCGGACAGGCCGGTCAGCCAGTCGCGGATGCGCAGGCCGAGCGCCTCGCGGACGGCGGCGAGGGTCTCGTCGGCGTACAGCGCCTCGCGGGAGGCGGTCGGGCGCAGGCGTTCGGCGTCGACCACGCAGCGCACGAAGAACGCCCAGTCGGGGAGCAGTTCGTCGGCCTGGTCGGAGAGCAGCATGCCCTTGAGGTGCACCCGGTGCCCGGCGCGGCGCGACGGCGGGACGGCGTCGGGCAGCACGTAGGCGACGCCGCTCAGGCCGACCAGCGGCAGGTCCAGGTCGATGACGTCGAGCGGGGTGAAGTCGAAGGTGTCGCGGCAGTGCGCGGTGAGCGCCTCGCGGCGGGCCGCCGGGGTGTCGTGGCGGCGGGCCCACGGGGTCGGGGTCTCGTTGATCCGGGTGGAGCGGCCGGCCCCGTCGACCACCGTCACCTCGTGGCGCAGCAGGCTGCCGTAGTGGCGGGCGAGTTCGGTGACCCGGCGGGGGGACGTCCACTCGGCGGCGTCGGCGCGCGGGGTCAGCGTCACGGTGGTGCCGGGCTGGGGGCGGGCGGAGGCGGGCAGCGTGGTGATGGTGTAGCGGCCGTCGGAGCGGCCGCGCCACTCGATCACCGGCGCGTCGGGGGTGCGGGCCGAGCGGGTGCGGACGGTGATCTCGTCGGCGACCACGAAGCAGGCCAGCAGGCCGATGCCGAACTGGCCGATGAACTCGGCCCGCGCGTCGGCGAGTTGGCCGGCGTCCAGGACGCCGTCCGGGGTGCGCTTGGAGCTGCGGCCGATGGTGGCGAGGAAGGTGTGCACGTCGGCCTCGGTCAGGCCGACGCCGGTGTCCGAGACGGAGAACTCGTCGCCGGTGGTGACGGTGATCGCGGCCGGCGCGGCCGGGTCGAGCTGCCGGCGGGCGGTGATCGCGTCGACCGCGTTCTGCAGCAGCTCGCGCAGGTAGACGCGCGGGCTGGAGTACAGGTGGTGGGAGAGCAGGTCGACCAGGCCGCGCAGGTCCACCTGGAAGGTGTGCGCGCTGGAGTCGTTCGGGGTCACCGGGCGGGGTCCTTCGCTTCGGGAGTCGGTACTGCGGCGTTCGGTGCTGCGGCGTTCGGTACTGCGACGTTCGGTGCTGCGGTGGTGCTCCGGGGTCACCGCGCGGCGGCGGCGCGGCGGCTGGTGAAGACGGCCACCGGGTCGCCGAGGTAGCTCCACGGGGACTTGGTGGCGCGGCCTTCGAGTTCGCTGAACACCCGGTGGGCGGCGGCGTGTTCGCCGCACAGCGAGAACGCCATGGCGAACGTGTTGTGCGCGCCGATCCAGGTCCGGTCGCGGACGGCGTCGGGGTGCCAGATCGAGCGCTCGGCGGCCTCGTGCAGCGAACGGGCCACGGCCGGGCCGGACATGTAGCGGCTGTCGTCGCCCCGGTCGAGGGCCAGCCAGTGCTCGATGTGCGCGTAGGCCACGATCTCGCCGATCCGGCTGCCCTCGGGCGCGGCGAGCATCGACTCGCGGGCGAAGGCGTGCATCTGCTCGTGCGAGCCGCCCCACTTCTCGCACTGCTGCTGCAACCGCTGCCGGTAGGACGCCGGGTGGTGCGGGACACGGCGGACGGCGGCCTCGAAGCGGTGCGTCGCGACCTCCTTCGGGACGGAGATCCCGCGCCCGCTGACCTGCAGGAAGTACCAGGGGCCGAGCCAGTCGGGCTCCCGCTCGGCGACCTCGAACAGCTGCCCCTCGGCGCGTTCCAGCCGCTCGCCGAACACCTTCCACTGGTCGGCGCCGACGTACTTGGCCTGCGCGCTGCTGCGGGCCTCCCAGCCCCAGACCAGCTGCCGGGCGCCGGAGACCAGCAGCGCGAGGGAGTCGTCGGGGTGCTGCTCGACGGCGCGGGCGAGCCAGCCCTCGGCGCCGGTCAGGTCGCTGACGGTGTCGACCATGGTGACCAGGTCGGCCTGGTCGCGGGCCTGCTCCAGGACGGCCCGCACCCCCGGCCAGTCGCCGGCCCGGCCGCGCTCCAGCAGCAGCGCCAGCTCCGGGTCGCCGAACGCCGGGTCGAGCGTGGTCCCGCCCCCGGCGCGCCGCTTCGTCAGCCTGTCGAACAGCCCCATCCCCGGTCCCCTTGTGCCGTGCCGATCCGCGGGGCCGCCGTGAGGCCGCCCCGGACGGAGATTCCTATCACGTCCGTGCGACAGGTGTGCGAATGATTTCGCGACTGCGGGGTAGGGGGCCTCGTTCACGGCGCTGCGCGGACCGTCGGACGTGGCGGGTGTGCGGGCCCGGGCGGGCGGCGCCGCTCAGGCCCGGCCGGACGGTGTCGTTCAGGCCCCGCCGGACGGCGCCGCTCAGGCTCGGCCGGCGATCCGGTCGGCGAGGGCGGCGAGCGGGGAGGTGGCGGCGCGCTCGTGGCGGTCCGCGTGCCGGTAGAGGGCGTACAGCGTGTGGACGCCGAGCCAGCGCAGCGGTTCCGGCTCCCAGCGGCGCACCCGGTGGCCGACCCAGGGCAGGTCGGTCAGCTCGGTCCGTCCACCCAGGCCGAGTTGACGGAGCGTCAGGTCACGCAGGGTGCGCCCGGCCAGGTTGGCGGTGGCGACGCCGCTGCCGACGTAGCCGCCCGCGAAGCCGAGACCGGTGGCGGGGTCGAGGTCGACGGTGGCGCACCAGTCGCGGGGGACGCCGAGCACGCCCGACCAGGCGTGGTCGATCCGGGCCCCGGCCGCCGCCGGGAACATCCGGCCCAGCACGTCCCGGAGTTGGGCGATCGTGCCGGCGGGAGTCGCGCCGTCCTGGTCGATCCGCGAACCGTAGCGGTACGGGCGGCCGCGGCCGCCCAGCGCGATCCGGTCGTCGGCGGTGCGCTGCGCGTACATGTAGGCGTGCGCCTCGTCGCCGAGCACCTCGCGGCCCTGCCAGCCGATCGCCTCCCACACCTCGGGCGGCAGCGGCTCGGTGGCGATCATCGAGGAGTTCATCGGCAGCCAACTGCGCTTCTGGCCGGGCAGGTTGGCGGTGAATCCCTCGGTGCAGCGGAGCACCACGCGGGCCGTGACGCCGCCCTGCGCGGTGGCGGCCCGGCCCGGCGCGATCGCGGTGACGCGGGTCGACTCGTGGATCCGCACGCCCAGCCGTTCGGCGGCCGCCGCCAGCCCGACCACCAGCTTCGCCGGGTGCACCCGCGCCCCGTTCGGCGTCCACGTCGCGCCCAACGCGCCTGGCACGTAGAGCCGTTCGGCGGTCTGCGCGGCGTCCAGCAGCTGCACATCGTCCGCGCCGAACGCCTGCTCGTGCGCGAACCGCTCCTTCAGCCTGGCCAGTTGGGCGGGCGTGGTGGCCAGTTCCAGCACCCCGCCGCGGTGCGCGTCGCAGTCGATGCCCTCCGTCGCGGCCACCCGCAGGGTCTCCGACACCGTGGCGTTCATGGCGAGTTGGAGCCGCCGCGCGGCGTCCTCGCCGTGCAGCCGGGCGTACCGGCCGCGCCCGGCGATCCCGTTGTACAGCCATCCGCCGTTGCGCCCGGAGGCCCCGTACCCGCAGAACTCGGCCTCCAGCAGGACCACTTCGAGCTCGGGCGCGGCCTGCTTCAGGTAGTACGCGGCCCACAGCCCGGTGTACCCGCCGCCGACCACGCAGACGTCCGCCCGCACCTCCCCCACCGACGCGGGCCGCCGCTCGGGCAGCCCGGTCGCCGCGTACCAGAAGGAGACTCCGCCGTTGACCGTGGCCATCTGTCCGATCCGCCTTCCGTGAGCTGCGCCGACGCGTGCTGGGACGCTACGCGGCCCGCCCGCGCCCGGGCAACGGACACCGTGTCAGACTGCCCCGATCGGGCCTGACACGGTGTCCGCCCGTCGCCCTCGCCCGACCCCGGCCCCGGGCCCGGGCCCACCAGGATGTCCTGCTTCCCGGACGACGCCCGGCGGTGCCCACGCGGCAGCGGGCCGCCGGACTATTCGGCGGTGAAGACCTCCTGGCCACCCACGTAGGTGCGCAGGACGCGGGTGTGGGCAATCTCCTCGGCGGGGGCGGCGAACGGGTCGCGGTCGAGCAGGACCAGGTCGGCGAGGTGGCCGACCTGGAGGGTGCCGGTGTCGTCGAGGCGGTTGAGGTGGGCGGTGCCGGCGGTGTAGGCGGCGAGCGCGGTGGCCAGGTCGAGGCGCTGGTCGGGCAGGAAGACCGGCGTGTCGGGGTCGGCGTCGGGTTCGCGGCGGTTGACGGCGACGTGCAGGCCGTCGATGGGGACGGGGCTGGAGACCGGCCAGTCGCTGCCCGCCGCGAGGGTGGCTCCGGCGCGCAGCAGGTCGCCGAACGGGTACTGCCAGGCGGCGCGTTCGGGGCCCAGGAAGGGGATGGTGAGCTCGTCCATCTGCGGTTCGTGGGCGGCCCACAGCGGCTGGATGTTGGCGATCGCGCCGAGCTCGGCGAACCTCGGCAGGTCGGCGGGGTGGACGAGTTGCAGGTGGGCGAGGTGGTGCCGGTTGCCGCGCCGACCGTTGGCCGCGACGGCGGCCTCGATCGCGTCCAGCGCCTCGCGGACGGCGCGGTCGCCCAGCGCGTGGAAGTGCACCTGGAAGTCGAGCGCGTCGAGGGCGGTGACGTGCTCGCGCAGCGCGAGGGGGTCGACGAAGCTCAGGCCGGAGTTGGCGGTGGCGCAGCCGCAGCCGTCCAGGTAGGGGCTGGTGAGCGCGGCTGTGAAGTTCTCCGCGATGCCGTCCTGCATGATCTTCACCGCCCCGGCGCGGAACCGTCCGTGGTTCAACTGCTCGCGCCGGGCGACGAGTTCGGGGATCTGTTCGGCGCCGCGCTCGCGGTCCCACCAGAGCGCGCCGACCACCCGGGCGGTGAGGATGCCCTGCCGGGCGGCGGCGAGGTAGGCGTCGGCCGGGTCGGGGTGGCCACCGAACTCGCCGAGCAGGGCGTCCTGCCAGGCGGTGATGCCGAGCGAGTGCAGCAGTCGCTGGGCGCGCAGCAGGCCGGCCAGGCGGTCGGCGGCGGTGGGGCTGGGGGCGTGCTTGCCGACCAGGCCGACGGCGCCCTCCTGGAGCATGCCGCTGGGCGTGCCGTCCGGTTCGCGTTCGATCCGTCCGTCGGCCGGGTCGGGGGTGTGCCGGGTGAGCCCGGCGGCCTCCAGCGCACGGGAGTTGGCCCACGCGCCGTGGTGGTCGCGGTTGGCGAGCAGCACCGGGCGGTCGGGCACCACCCGGTCGAGCAGCTGCCGGGTGGGCAGGCCGCCGTCGAAGCTCTCCAGCGACCAGCCGCCGCCGGTGATCCACGCCTGCTCCGGGTGGGCGGCCGCGTACTCGCCGATCAGCCGCAGGTAGTCGTCCACGCCGACGGTGCCGCTGAGGTCGCAGGAGGCCATCTCCATGCCGCCGTACACCGCGTGCACGTGCGCGTCCTGGAAGCCCGCGACCAGCAACTTGCCGCGCAGGTCGACGAGTTCGGTGCGGGGGCCGATCAACTCCCGTACCTCGTCGTGGCCGACGGCGGTGATCCGCCCGCCGGTGACGGCCAGCGCGCTGGCCCGGGTGCGGGCGGCGTCGCCGGTGTGGATCGGGCCTCCGGTGAAGACCAGGTCGGCGTGGTTCATGGGTGCTTCCTCAACTCTTCGGGGTGTTACAGGGATTGAGCGCTGGTGAAGTACGGCGAGCGGCGCACCCAGCGCGACCAGGCGGCGGCCAGCAGGCCGGAGCCGATCATCACCACCGGCACCGAGAGTTCGAACCACCCGTTGTCGGCGGCGAGTTCGAAGTGGTCGGCGGAGTCGTACAGGCTCCACGCCAGGTAGCCGCCGACCAGCAGCAGCACCGCCCCGCCGAGCAGCGGCGCGACCACCGCTTTCAGCCCCTCCGCGAGGTCCTCCCGCAGCAGGTGCCGGAAGCGCACGGCGGAGGCGATCGCCACCAGCGCGTAGTAGAGCGCGACCACGATGCCGATCGCGTTGACGGTGGCGGAGATCAGCTCGGTGACGGTCGGGATGACCAGCGCCAGCGCGGCCAGTGCCAGCGCGATGCCGGTGATCAGCCAGGTGCCGGTGGACGGGGTGCGGTGGCGCGGGTGCAACCGCGTCCAGGCCCGGCCGAGGGTGCCGTCGCGGCCCATCGCCAGCGCGCCCCGCGCGGTCGGGATCACCGCGGCCTGCAGCGAGGCCGCCGCCGAGCAGGTCAGCGCCACCAGCGGCAGCGCGGCCAGCGGCTGGTCGGCGAGCCGGTCGGCGAAGTACGCCAGGCCGGTGGCCCCGTTGTCGGCCAACTCCTGGAGCGGAAGCACCCGTTGAAAGGCGGTGCCGGCGAACAGGAACAGCCCGAGCATCAGCAGCAGCGAGCGGAACCCGCCGCGGGTGGCGTCCTTCGGGTCACGCACCTCCTCGCCGACGCTGAACACCGACTCGAACCCCCAGTAGCAGAACACCGCCAACACCATGCCCTGGGCGAGCGCAGTCGGCGAGGTCAGCTCGAACGGGTTGTACCAGGACAGGCTGAACGGCTGGTCGCCGGCGAACAGCCCGTACCCGCAGAACGCGATCAGCACCGCGTACTCGAAGACCAGCAGGTACTTCTGGAGCGCCGCCGCCAGGTCGAGCCCGCGCACGGCCACCACCGTCGCGCCCAGCAGTACCAGCATGCCGATCAGTGTGCACTGGGCGCTGGAGTCCGGATCGAGCTCCACGCCGGGCAGCGCGTGCAATCCGGCCGTCCCGGCCAGTTGGACGAGCGCCGAGCCGGTCACCGTGGTGGTGTACGCCATGAACACGATGGTGGTGACGATGTTGACCCAGCCGGTCAGGAACCCCAGCCACGGGTTGAGCACCCGGCCCACCCACCGGTACGAGCTGCCCGCGTCCGGCTCGGCCCGGTTCAGCCGGCCATAGCCGCAGGCGATGCCCAGCACCGGCAGGAACGCCAGCAGCATGAGGGCCGGCAGGTGCAGGCCGACCACCCCCGCCATCAGGCCCAGCCCGATGCCGATCGAGGTGGTGGCGGCCGTGCTGGACGCGGCGATCACCACCACCGCGCCGACGCCGACCGACCTGCGCATCTCCTGCGGGGCGGAGCCGCCGCCGTCCGGAACGGGACCGGGACCGGGACCGCCGTTCTCGACCATCGTTGCCAAGGGATCACCACCGATTCAATCGTGGGGGAACGCCCCAGCGGCGTACGCGAGTTGGGGGTGCGCACGCCGGGCGGGGACGCCGGGGTGGGGGCGCCGGGCCGCAGCTGGGCGGGGCACCGGCAGGAGCGCCATGAAACCGGCGGAGCTCTTCACACGTCAATGGCGTTGTCATAAGCTCGACCACCATGAACGAGCGAGCGGCGAGGCAGCCGGACACCGGGCGGGCGGCGAAACAGCCGGACACCGGGCGGGCGGCGAAGCAGCCGGACACCGGGCGGGCGGCGAAGCAGCCGGACACCGGGCGGGCGGTGGACCGGGTCGTCCCCGAGGCGGCGCGCCGGCGGCGACGCCCCACCAAGCAGGGCACCGTGCTGTCCGAGCAGGCCATCGTCGACACCGCGCTGCGCCTGGTCGGGCAGCACGGCGCGCAGGCGTTCACCGTCCGCCGCCTCGGCGCGGCGCTCGGCGCGGACCCGAGCGCGATCTACCGCTACTTCCACAGCACGGACGACCTGCTGCTGGCCGTCGCCGACGAGCTCATCGGGCGCGGCCTGCACGGCTGGCGGCCCACCGGCGACTGGCGCGCCGACCTGCGCGAGGTCGGCCTGCGCATCCACGCCCACTCGCTCGCCCATCCGCAGGCCGCCGTGCTGGCGGCGTACCGCACCACCGGCCGGGCCAACGAGATCCGCGCCATCGAAACCCTGCTCGGCATCCTGCGCGACGCGGGCTTCCCCGACCCGGACGCCGTCGCCCTCTACCACGCCTTCATCGACCAGGCCCTGGGCTTCGCCGTCCTCGACTCCGCCGCACTCGCCCTCCCCGCCCCCGCGCAGCGCGCCGACCTCGGCGTCTGGGACACCGCCTACCGGACCCTCTCCCCCGCCACCCACCCGCACATCGCCGCCACCGCCGACCTGCTCGCCGCCGACATGCGCCGCAGCGCCTACCCGCTCGCCCTCGACCTGCTCCTCACCGCCACCGCCGCCCGCCTCCCCAACCACCCGCAGTGACCGCCGGGTTCGGGCACTCCGCCGGGTGCGGGACGCCCAGCCCGGCACACCGCCCGGCCCGGCGCGCCGCCTGCGGGCGGGGCGCGGGGCGGCCGTAGGGTCGGGGCGGACGTCGAGGGCTCGGAGGGCCACGGGATGCGGATCTACATCACCTCGGTTTTCGTCGAGGACCAGGAGAAGGCGCTGCGCTTCTACACCGAGGTGCTCGGCTTCGTGAAGAAGCACGACGTGCCGCTCGGCGGCGGGGCGCGGTGGTTGACGGTGGTCTCGCCGGAGCAGCCCGGCGGCACCGAGCTGCTGCTGGAGCCCTCCGGGCATCCGGCCGTCCCGCCGTACAAGGAGGCGCTGGTGCGGGACGGCATTCCGGCGGTGTCGTTCCAAGTGGACGACGTGCAGGCGGAGTTCGACCGGTTGAGCGCCCTCGGGGTGGAGTTCGCCCAGCAGCCGACCCGGATGGGGCCGGTGACCACGGCGGTGTTCGACGACACCTGCGGCAACCTGGTGCAGATCGTCCGCCCCGGCCCTTAACTCCCTTACCCGGTAGGGGTGTTCAATTGTCGAAGGCGAGTATCCGGTCGGCGACCAGGGCGGGTTCGTCGATCGGCAGCGAGTGTCCGGCGCCCGGGACGACCTCCACCCGGGAGGTGGGCAGCACCCGGGTGATCCGGGCGGCGACCTCTGCGGAGTCGTGCAGGGCGCTGCGGGCGCCGAGCAGGAACTGCGCGGGCAGGTCGATCCGGCGCAGTTCCTCGTCGGTGAGCACCGGCGGGACGGGCAGCGCCCTACGGAAGCCCATCGCGGCCCGGGAGAGCCTCATCAACTCGTCCTCCAGGACGGCGCTGTTGCCGACCACCCGGGCCAGTCGGGGCCGCAGCACGCGGGGCGCGCCGGCCGCGAGGCCGCCGGCGATCAGCCAGGCGTAGAACCGGAAGCCGAAGCCGTTGAACCCGGCCGGGTCGAGCAGGGTCACCGCGCCGACCCGGCCCGGGCGGTGCAGCCGGTGCTGGAGGGCGACCCAGCCGCCGTACGAGCAGCCCACCAAGTGGACGTCGGCGAGGCCGAGTTCAGCCAGCACCTGGTCCAGCCAGGCCGCCGCGTCCGCCCCGTCGGTGATCGGCGTGCACTGGGTGCTGGCGCCGGGCTCGCCGATCGGGTCGACGGCGAACACCTCGCGTTCGGCGGCGAGTCGGGGCAGCTGGTGGTGCCACATCAGGCCGTTGCCGCCGGAGCCGGGGAGCAGCACGATCGGCCGGCCTCCCGTACCGGCGTCGGAGTCGGCGTCCGTGTCGGCGTCCGCGCGGTGGACGCGGGTGGTGCCGTAATCGGTCGGGACGTCGATCGGGGTGCGCGGGCCGGGCCAGAGTGCGGCCAGGGCATGGTCGTAGGCGGTGCGGAAACGGTCGGCGGCCTGGGCGTTCCTGAACTCGCTCATTCGCATGGTACAGGTGTATCACGGCATGATACGGGCGTACCAGGGAGGCCGGATCATGAACACCAAGGTCGAACACGAG
Organism: Kitasatospora sp. NPDC004531; assembly: GCF_053602195.1. Classification (NCBI taxonomy): domain Bacteria; kingdom Bacillati; phylum Actinomycetota; class Actinomycetes; order Kitasatosporales; family Streptomycetaceae; genus Kitasatospora; species Kitasatospora sp. NPDC004531. Next base: position 234,204 of record NZ_JBSGDD010000001.1, read on the forward strand.
GAGCGCCGACGGCAGATCGCCGAGGCGCTGCTGCGGATCGCCGACACCCAAGGGCTGCAGTCCGCCAGCATGCGCGCCGTCGCCGCCGAGGCCGGCGTCTCACTGCGCCTGGTCCAGTACTACTTCGAGACGAAGGAGGGCCTGCTGCTGGACGCGCTGGCCCGGCTCGGCGCCCAGCTCCAGGACCGAATGGCCCGCTGGATCACCGCCGCCGGCAGCCCGCCCACCCCGCGCGCGCTGGTCACCGCCGTGCTGGCCTGCATCCTGCCCACCGACGCGGAGAGCCGCCGCATCGCCCGCACCTACACCGCGTACTACGCCCTGGTGCTCAACGATCCCGAGGCGCTGGCGAAGCACGGGACCGGCCAGGCCGAGCTGCTGGAGTCCTTCCTCGCCAAGCAGCTCCGCGCCGCCCAGCAGGCCGGCGACCTCTCCCCCGCCCGCGACCCGGAGATCGCCGCCGCCGGCCTGGCCGCCCTGGTCAACGGCCTCGGCCAGAGCGTCCTGGGCGGCCAGCGCGACGGCGAGGCGGCGCTGGCGATCCTCACCCACCACCTCGACGAGCTGTTCGCGCCCGCCGGTTGACGCTCCGGCGGCCCGGCGTCAGCGCGCGTCGGCGGGGTCAGCACGCGTCGGCGGGGTCAGCGCGGGTCGTCCGTCCAGCTGACCGCCCCGTCCTCCGCGACCCGCCAGGCGCGCCGCCGCCGGACCGTCCGCCACCCCTCCGGAGCCGTGCGGGCGGCGGCCGTCCACACCGCGAGCGCGGGCAGCGCCTCGGCCCGGAGCGCCTCCCGGGCGGCGGCCCGCCGGGAGGACGGCAGGGGGTAGACCCAGATCTGGCAGGTCTCCCACAGGTCCGAGTGGCGGCCCCCGCCGTAGTTGCCGCGCAGCTCCGGCAGCCACTCGACCGCCAGCACCTCGCTGCCCCCGTCGACCTGCCAGCGGCAGAACGTGACATCGGGCGGCGCGTCGTCCGCCCCGCCCAGCGCGGAGCGGATGTCGGTCGGCGTGAGCGGCCACGAGAGGCCGCGCGGCAGCTTGCGGTTGCGGGCGGGCATCCGCCGATGCTGGCACGTCACCGGCCGCCCGTACCAGGGCTTTTGCGACCGCCCCCGTGCTGCGGCCCGGTACTGATTCGCCCAAAGACCTTCTGCCGCCCCGGGCCCTGCGGTAGCTTGCCGGGCATGACCGATCTTGGAGCCGGTACCTGGCTGTCCGAACCGATCCGCACCGAGCGGCTGGTGCTCCGGATGCCGGAGGCGCGCGACCGGGCGACCGTCATCGACCTGTTCACCTCGCCGGAGGTCGGCACCTACATCGGCGGCCCGCGCCCGCGCGAGGAGTTCGAGCGGACCGTGCCCGAGCAGCCCTCCCAGCGGCCCGGCCTGTTCACGGTCGAGCTCGACGGCGCGATGATCGGCCTGGTCACCCTCGACCGCCGCGCCCCGGAACGCCCCGGCCACGTCCTGCCGGACGGGCAGGAGACCGAACTCGGCTACCTGTTCCTCCCGCAGTCCTGGGGCCACGGGTACGCCACCGAAGCGTGCGCGGCTGCCCTGGCGTGGTGCGCGGGGGCGCGGGTCGGCGAGCCGGTGGTGCTCACCACCCAGGTCGCCAACGGCCCTTCGCTGCAGGTGGCTTCGAAGCTGGGCTTCACCGAGGTCGAACGCTTCGTGGAGTTCGACGCCGAGCAGTGGTTCGGCGTCCGCCACCCGTCCTGACGCACCCCGTGCCCGTCCACCGCCGCCGCACCTCCCGCGTCCTGCTGCTCGACCACCGGGACCGCCTGCTACTGCTCTGCGGCCGCGACCCGCGCGCCGCCGGCGCCCGCTGGTGGTTCACCGTCGGCGGCGGCATCGAGCCCGGCGAGGACGCCTTGGCGGCGGCCGTACGGGAGCTGCGCGAGGAGACCGCCCTGACGCTGACCACCGACCGGCTCGGCCCGCTCGCCTGGACCCGCCGCACCCGGTTCAGCGTCGACGGCCGGCACTTCGACCAGTGGGAGGAGTACCGCCTCTGCCGCCTCACCGCCACCGAGGCCGCCGCCACCCGCATCGACCCCGAGGAGGCCCGCTACGGCCACCACTGGTGGAGCCTCCCCGACCTGGCCACCACCCCCCAAACCATCCGCCCCCGCCACCTGGCCCACCACCTCACCACCCTGCTCCGCTCCGCCCCCTCCCAACTCCCGCTCCACCTGGGCGACTTCGACGAGGACGCCGACCTGGCCCCCGGGTAGAAGGCACTCCCGCTCGTTCGCCGCTCCGCCGTGTTGGCCGGTCCTGCTCAGCTTGTGCGGTACTGCGCAGTCCTTCGCTCGTTGGTCATCGGACTGCCCCCGAGGAACAGGAACGAGCTGCCGTGGCCATCGAGATCACCGAGGACTGCATCAACTGTGGTGCCTGTGAACCGGAGTGCCCGAACGAGGCGATCAGCGCGGGTGACGAGATCTACGTGATCAACCCCAACGCCTGTACCGAGTGCGTGGGCTTCTTCGACCGACTCGCCTGCCAGGAGGTGTGCCCGGTGGAATGCTGCGTGCCCGATCCGAACAGGGTGGAGACCGAGGACGTTCTGATCAAGCGAGCCCTGAGCCTGCACCCCGACGACGAGGTACTCCGGAGCAAGGCGGAGGCCAACGACTACCCCAGCCACTTCCGGAAGTGAACCCGCCCGGCCGGCCGCCGAGGGACGCGCCAGCCGACGAGACCGCAAGGGAGACTTTCAGAGGTTCGTGCCGGCCTTTCGAGCCACCTGCTGGCGCACCAGAGCAGCGTGCATGCGCACCACGGCGGCACGGTCGGGTACGCGGTAAATGCGCGCATCCCGGTCGTAGTTGTCGAGCAGCAGCTGTCCGACCAGCAGCTTCTTCGCGGGGTCGTTCCCGCAGGCGTTGAACAGCTCGCGGTAGCGGTCCTGATACTGCAGGCGGCTCCCGCGGCCACCGCGGGGCTCCATGGCCGCCGCAGGCCGTCCGACACCTGCGACGCATGACGCCGCAAGGCCGGCGAACGTGACTCGGAGCGCCTGGCGGCGTGTTGGCTGGTAAGTCATATGCGGAACGTAGCAGAACGGCTACCTTCTGCCACGCTCGGGTGCGGCCAAAGCCTCGCGAAGCTTCCGTCCTCGCCTGGCGGTGATCCTTCATGAGGCCGCAGCCAGACCCCTGAACCTCCCCGCTTGCTTCAAGGGACAGAAGACCTGCGACCGGCAGTGCGGGCCGAGCACCACCGAAGGAGGAAAGACCCCGTGCTCCAACACCTCATCACCCAGGACGACCGGCTGCGGATGATCCCCATCGACCGGGACGAGCTGACCCTTGCCGTCGGCCGGCTCCGCCAGGAGTTGGACGCCACCGCCGACCCCTCCCGAATCCGCTTCCTGACCAGGGAGATCGGCATCGCCCAGATGACGCTGGGCCACCACGACGAAGCCCGCGCACTCCTGCGGCAGGCACTCGACCTGGCCACTGCCGCCGGCCGCACTCGGTCCGTCGTCGCCGCCGGGATCAACCTCGCCGACGCCCACCGCTACGCAGGTGACACGCGGGCCGCAGACACGCTCTACCGCAGCGCACTCGCCACCGCACGAAGCCGGTACCCGGAACTCCTCGACTTCGCGCACCAGCACTTCGGCAAGCACCTGATGGAACTCGGCGACCACACGCGGGCCCTGGCCCACCTGCAAGAGGCACTGCGGCTGCGGATCGCCAAGGGCAACGCCGAACTGGTGGAATCCACCCAGGCCGCACTCGACCGTCTCGCTCTGCTGCTCGGCCGCGCCACCCCCAACTCCCCGGTGCCGCACGGATGGAGCGCCGGGTGGACCGCCTGGCTCCGGTCCCGCACCACCGCACGGACACCGGCCCGATGGGTGGAGGACTTCCCGGGCCTGCGGGACGCCGTGCGAGAACTCGCCGCCCACCAGCGGGTGCATCCGCGTCTCCTGCGCGACCGGCCGTTCGCCGCCGAGCCGATCGCCGCGATGGCGCAGGAGGCCGACGACGCCCTCGCCACCGCCGGGTACCTCCACAACGGCAAGTGGAACGCGCCCGTCGGTGACGCGGCGACCCGCTTCGCCACCCGGGTCGATCTCGCCGCCGTCGTGGCCCGGGCCACGGGCTTGGAGGTCGAACAGCCGCACGCCGGCGTCTACCTCGCGTACCGGGACAACGGGCAGTTCCTCGACTTCCACGTCGACGAGTTCGGCTTCGGCGAGATCAACCTGATCCTGTGCCTCACGCACGAACGCCCCACCGCCGCTGTCGCCGCGCCCAGTTCGACCGTCTTCATCACCGCCGACGGCCACCTCGAACACGACCTGGCCGCAGGCGACGGTGTCGTGTTCGACGGCGCACTCACGCCCCACGGCCGCACGCCCGTGGGCATCGGCGAGAGCGTCACCCTGATCGGCTTCGGCTTCCGCACGCGCGACCGGGCCCGGCACGCGCCCGCGAACCTCCCACCGCCGCCCAGGCCGTGAGCCCGCCGCCGAACCGGCCGAATCCCTGGCGTCATCGAGCTTCCGCCCCGCGCGGGCGATGCGGCCCATCGAATGCGCGGCGACGATCGACTTCATGGGCTCGGTGGCTCTGTCCATGGCCGCGATAATCGGGCTCTCCACCAGGCCAGGCGCGCCGCGTTGACGCGGATGCCGTGGCCATCCCTGCCCTGGTCCTCGACCAGCGTCTCGACGTGCTCGCCATGAACCGCCTCGCCCGCGCCTTCTACCCGACCTTCGACCAACTCCCGCCGAGCGACTGGAACATGGCCCGGTTCATGTTCCTCGACCCGGCCGCCCGCGTGCTGTACGCGGACTGGACCGACACCGCCCGCGAGAACGTCGGCACGCTGCGCCTGCGCGCCGGCCGCGAGCCGCACGACGAATGCCTCGCCCGGCTCGTCGACGACCTGAGCGCCGACCCCGACTTCCGCCGCCAGTGGAACGATCAGAACGTGTACCGGCCGACCTACGGAAGCAAGCGCTACCGGCACCCCGTCGCGCCCGGCTCACCCTCCGAGGCGGCGCTCCGCACATTCTGGCCGCTGCTGTGCCCGGGCCCGGGCCGCCGAGCGCCGGCTCGGCGGTCGGCGAGGGTGCAGATCAGGGTGGCGGTGGCCAGGAAGGCGACCATCGCGCGGAGCAGGCCGCTCTCGGGGTAGGTGTCGGCGACCGCGTGCAGGGCCAGGTAGGCGGCGGCGAGGCCGGACGCCGCCGCGAGGGCGAGCGGCAGCAGCGCGTCCCGCACCTGGCGGCAGCACAGGGCGGCGGTGCCGGTCAACAGCCCGGCAGCCAGGGCGACTTGGGGGTGGGCGAAGCCCAGGCCGTAGCGCACGGCGAGGGCCGGCACCAGGAACAGCACCAGTCCGCGACGCAGCACCGCCGTCAGCGCGGCCGTCGCGGGGCCCGGGTCGGCAGCGGCCGGGGCGGTGGGGCGCAGGCGGGCGGTGGCCGCCAGGACCGCCAGGCAGAGCAGCAGTTCCGGCCAACGTCCGCGCAGATGTGCGAGGTTGTAGAGCAGCGCGGTGTCGTAGACCACCATCACCAGCCCGCCGATCGCCCACAGCGAGAGTGCGAAGTGCAGCAACCCGACCGGCCCGGGCCGGAGTTCGGCTCCCCGGTCGCGGCGGGCGAGGGCGCGCACCAGCGGGCCGGTGACGACGGCGGACGCGGCGCGGAGCAGCAGGTCCTGGACGGTCCACGGGTTGCGCAGCGCCCACTCCACCACGCCGAACACCACCGTGTACGAGCCTGCGGCCGCCCACACCAGCGCCCGCGACCCGAACGCCGCCCGGTACAGCGCCGGGCTCAGCCTGCGCAGCACCGTCCCGTACGCGAACAGCACCAGCGGCAGCTCCAGGAACGCCTGCACCCGCAGCACGCTCGGCGCGAACACCCCCGGCGCGGGCAGCCGTTCGGCCAGCGCCCGCACCACCGGACTGCCTTCCGGCTGGGCGAACCACCCGGGCGGCAGGTACCGCGCCACGAACCAGGCGTCGCCCCCGTGCACCCGCAACACATAGGCCGCGCACACCAGTTGGTTGACGTACACCACCGCCACCACGGCCACCAGCCCCACCCCGGGCCCGGGCACCCACCGCCCCCGCCCCGCTGCCGCCCCGGCCAGCACGCGCGGCCCGAAGCGCAGGCCGGCGGCGACCGACAGGACGACGGCGGCATCGATGAGCAGCGCGGTAGTGATCATCCGCGAGATCCTACGGCCCGTGTCAACGGCGGCGAACGGCCGGCCAGGGCGCAGGCGCTGCTACGAAGGGGTCGCCTGCGGCAGCTGACGTTCGCTCTCGTCGAGCCAGGCCAGGTACCACCGCGCGAAGGTCATCGGCTCGCCGCGCTCGCCCAGCAGCGGGGTGAGGTCCTCGTCGTCCGCCCGGTCGTCGGACCAGATCCGCCCCCGCTCGGGGCCGCTGAGGATCAGCCATTGGCGGGCGGCGCAGCCCAGCTGCGAGATCACGACGGCGCCGACGGTGCGGTCCGGGGCGAACATCACGGGTTCCCATCGCTCGTCCCAGGCCTCGATGGCGTCGTCGAAGTCCTCGATCTCCTCGAAGTCCTCCTCGTTCGGCCGCTCTTCCAGTAGCGCCCGCACGTGCTCCTGGTCCGGGCCCTGCCGGGGGAAGGGCTCGCCCAGCCTGGACAGGTCCGCGAGGTCGGCGCCGTCGCCCTCCCAGCGCCAGCGGCCCTCGATCCGTCGGACGGGGTAGACGCCGTACGCCGGGCCTGCGCCGCCGGCTCCGACCTGGAGGAGGAACTCGCGGTACTCCTCGGGCAGGACGACGCCCGCCTGGGCTTCGAGGTCGGCCACCTCGGCCGCGGTCAGCGGCTCCTCCAGGGCGAACCGGTGCCCCAGCGCACCGAACACCCGGGCACCGGCCGGATTCGCCCCCAGTGCACGCACACGCTCCCGAATGCCTTCCCAGGTCTGCCCAGTCATGGGCGGAGCCTACGAGGCGCAACCGACAGTCCGGACGGTCGCCCCCTCGGGGCGGGTGCGCTCAGCCGGCGGCGGCGTCCACGTAGGCGTGCAGGGCCTCGCGCCCGGTCGGGACGTTCCAGCGGCGCAGGGCGTCCATGCCGCCGGAGGGCCAGGCGATGTCGTCCTGGGCGGCGAGGAAGCGGGTGACGCGTTGCTGCGTTTCGCTCAAGTCCCGGAAGGAGTGCGGGGGTTCGGCGGGGGTGGCCGGGAAGACCAGGGTGAGCAGCTGGTGTGCCGTGTAGTACCGGTCGTAGAACCGCTCGCGTCCGGTACTGGCGGCCAGCAGGGCGAGCATGGCCTCGACCGCCCGGAGGCTCGCGCCCTCGGGTGTCTCGACGAGGGCCATCACGGCGAGGCTGCCGTACGAGCCGCTCAGGAACGACATCGTCGCGGCGTCCTGCGGCGGCCGGGCGACGACCTGGATCAGCGTGTCGACGACGGCCGGGGTCGCGACGCCGAGTCGGGTCAGCGCGAACGCGGAGGCCCAGCGCAGCTCCACGACGGGGCTGTCCAGGTACCCCTCGACGAAGGCGGTGCTGGACGGGTCGCCCAGCAGCCCGAGCGCGACGAGGCCGGTGGCGGCCGCGCCGGGCGAGGTCTCGGCGGCGACGAACGCCTTGAGCAGCGGGACCGACGTCCCCGCGTATTCGGGGAACCACGCCAACAGGTTCGCGGTCTCGGCGCGCAGTTCGGGGCTGTCCGACGCCAGCAGGCCGGCGAGTTCGGGAAGCGCCGCCCGGACGGCGTCGTACGCGAGCACCACCGCTTCGGCGTCGATGAGCTGCTGCTCGCAGATCGCCGCGCGGTCCTTGCGCTGCTCCTCGTCCGCGGCTTCGGCGATCCACCTGTGCTGCTCGTCGGCTTCGCCCCGCATCTGCGCCAGGTACGCGCGGTCCTCCTGGGGGTCGTAGCCGTCCGGCAGGTAGTTGTTGTCCAGCCCGATCGCGATGGCGCCCAGCAGCCCGACCGCCCGGTGCCGGTCGACCAGCCGCGGATCGAGCGCCATCCGCACCAGGAACGGAACGGTGTGAACGGCCGCCTGCGACCGCGTCCCCTGGTGCACGATGCGATTCGCCAGCCGGGCGAACGGCGGATACTCCCCCGCCCAGTCCCCCGCCCACATCGCCCGCAGATACCCGGGCACGTCGTCCGCCCTGCCGTAGGAATGCCCCAACTGCGCCCAGGGCACATCGTCCAGGCTGGCCAGGGGATCACAAAGTTCGCTGGTCACGGCAGCAGATCCTGACACACCCCGGCGACAGCTCCGCCCACCCCCGCAGCCGCCGGGCCGCTTCCTCCGGACCACCGTCATGCGGTCCGGTGGCACTCCCGACCTGGATTCACCTGGGGTTGGTGGGCAGTGGAGGCTCACGGATTCCTGGTGCAGTTCACCGGTGGGCCGCACCCGAGCACCTACTGGCGCACCTGGATCGTGTCGACGCTGCGGCGGCCTGGGCCGCGGAGAACCGTCCCGCCTGGTTCGGCGGAGCCCCCTCATCGCTCCACGCCTTCAGCTGCAACGGCGAGCTGCCGGTCCACACCCGCAACAGCGTCCCGGTCTCCCCGCTGCGACTGTCCGACGCCCCCGCAGCCGTCGCAGACGTTGCGGCCTTGGTTGAGCTGCACAGAGCGGTGGGAGACAGCGCCGGAAGGGGCTGCTCGACATGTGGGCGGACGCGTGGGCTGTGCTGACCGACGCCGACCGGGAGTTCTGGGACTACGTGCCTCTGGAGCGGGTCGGCCCGCTGCGGTTCGGCATGAGCATCGAGGGGGCGGCCGCCGCGATGCCGGCATGCGGCTTCACGTCCGACCCGGCCTCCGGGATCGGGAGGTTCGGCCCGTTCGAGCAGGTGCGTACGAGGTTCCGTGCGGTGGACGCCCCGTTCCACCGCACGGACGTGGTGGCCTACTCCGTGGGCCCGATGGGATTGACCTGCGTCGCGGTCGACGCCCTGACCGGCCCCCAGGTCATGTGGGCGGGGCTGCCGACTGGTCGGCCGACCTCCCTCCGAGCTTTCGGACGAGCTCATGGCCCACCTGGAGAGCACCGGCAGGGACATCGAGATCACACCGGCAACGACATCGGCTCGCAGGACCTGGACATCATGCCGTGCGCCCAGCGTGCCGGTGACAGGCTGTTGACACGGCTGGTCCTCGGCAGGCCCAACGACTGGGCCAACACCATGCACGACTGCATCCCGGCCGACGAACTGCACGGCCACCACTGACCTCGCCCAGCGGGCGCACGAACGTCGACCATCCGCCGGTGATGACTCTCCACGCACCGGGCGGCCGTTGCCCTGCCACTCATGCCTGACAACGCGAGTCCCGCAGACACCATGTTCGAACGCTTCTTGTGCTGCGTCTGCGGCCGGAGCACCGCCGTACCCGCGACGAGAGCGCGGGCGGTCGGCTGTCGGCCTCGCCGGGGTTGTTCGCCGGAGCGGACGCCGTCCAACGGTGCTGCGCCCGGCGGTGGACAGGCGGGTGGATGGGACGCGCTCCCACGACCTTCGACGTCCGGCGGAGCACGCGAACACCGCGCGGCGGCACGCCACTTCGACTCTTTCAGCGACCGCCGGCGTTCCGTCCATGGTGGGCCGTTGGCTTTGCCGTCAACGCTGCTCGAACAAATCCGCTCCATGCGGACCTCTGTACGGTTACGCTCCGTTGTCGCTGGGCGGCGCGTCTCGGCAAACGAACGCCGTCCGCCGGTGCGCGAATTGGCGTCGCCGGGAGCGGCAGCGGGTAATCGCTTTCCATTACCGGAGAGGTCCGGCCGGGCTTCGGTCGGACTGTATTCGTTCGGAGACAAAGAGGGCTTGTTCGGTAACGGAGAACGCCGTTCCGGACGCATTTTTGGACGCCGCGTCATACCGCCGCCGAACCCCCTGCGGGCCGTCGGGTGGCGGACTGTACCAGCATGCGAGAACGGCCGGCGGCGGCCCGTGCGGCGGGTGACGGCAGCTCGAGGGCTTGATCACTGAACGTGATCAAGATGCGAGGGTCGAGGGTTCACAGTTCACTCACAGGTCGACTGGGAAACCGACTCAACAACCATTGTGGGGCCGGATGGCGAGAGGTAGAGTCCCGGTTCGCCGAAGCACGGACGGGCACCTCTGGGCATTTTTCTTGGAGCGCGCATGTCAAAGAACGGTGGTGCCAACAGATCGGATTCCGACCTGTTGGGCGTGTTCGCGGAAGCCGTTCTCCGGTGGCCCGAGCGAGCCGCGATCGAGTCTCCCGAGTACACGCTCAGCTACCAGCAACTCGCTTACCGCGCACAGTGCTTGGCCGATCGGCTGAGTGACCGGCCCGGCCCGGTCGCGGTCCCGGCCAGGCACCACCCGGACACCGTCGTGGCGTTGCTGGGCATCCTGGCGGCGGGCGGCAGCTACGTGCCGATCGACCCGGGGTTCCCGGCGGAGCGGCAGCAGCGGATGGCCGAGGCGGCCGGCTGCCGAGCGCTGGTCGGCCGTGCGGAGGATGCCCGGCAGGTGGACCAACTCGGCTTACGCTACGTCGAGTTGGCAGCGAACGACGGAGGCGACAGCATCGGCACGCCGGTCGCGGCAGCCCCCGAGGACCCCGCGTACGTGCTGTTCACCTCGGGATCCACGGGCCGGCCGAAGCCGGTGCAGACGCCACGAGGGGCGATCTCGGCGGTGGTCGGCTCGCTGCGCGAGCTCTTCGAACTCACCCCCGAGGACCGGGTGTTGCAGTTCGCGTCGCTGAACTGGGACACCTGCTTCGAGGAGATCCTGCCCGTCCTGACGGCCGGCGGGCGGCTGGTGTTCGATCCGGAGGCGCACTCGGCGTCGTTCCCCCGACTGTTACGGATGGTCGAGCGGCGCGGCGTCACCGTGCTCGATCTGCCCACCGCGTTCTGGCACGAACTGGTCCTGCACATCGCCGAGAGCAACGCCCAACTCCCGCCTTGTGTAAGGCTGATGGTGATCGGCGGCGAGGCGGCGAACCCGGCCCGGCTGGCGGACTGGAGCCGCCTGGCGGGCAGTGCGCGGGTCCGGCTGCTGAACACCTACGGCTGCACCGAGACCACCCTGATCACCCACGCGGTGGACCTGCTCGGCCCGCGCACCCCGCAACCGGGCCGCCCCTGGGACCCCGCCGCGCCCGCGCCTCTCGGGCGGGCGCTCCCCCACGTGGACGAACTCCTTACTCCCGAGGGCGAGTTGATGATCGGCGGCCCGGCCGTCGCCACCGGCTACCTCGGCCTTCCGGACGCCACCGCCGAACGGTTCGTCCTTCGTGACGGGCAGCGCTGGTTCCGCACCGGTGACCGCGCGGCGCGCGACCAGGACGGGGTGCTGACCTCGCTCGGACGGCTGGACCACGAGGTGAAGATCCGCGGCATCCGGGTCGACCCGGCCGAGGTCGAGGCCGGACTCGGCACCCACCCGGCCGTGGGCGCGGCGGCCGTCACCGCCGTCACGCTGGCGGGACGGTCGGCGCTGGTCGCGTACGTCGTCCCGCGCTCCGGCCGGCCGGACCCGGCCCTCGCTGCCGAACTCCTGCTCCACCTGCGGGAACGGGTGCCCGGGCACCTCGTGCCGAGCCGGATCACCGTGGTGCCGGACCTGGTCCGCACCGCCAGCGGCAAGGTCGACCGCGCCGCCTCGCACCGCCTGCACGGCGCCACCCCGCTCGCACGCTGACCTACCCCCGTCGGCCGGGACATCCACTCCGGCCGCTCCGCACCGGCGGCATATCTGACGCTCCGTCAGACGGAAACAGCGCCGGAGTCCGCACAGCACCGCCCACCAAGCACCGCTGGCACCGCCAGACCACGCGCACCCCGCACCGGTCGAAGGAGACCACCGATGAGCCTCGACATGCCCGCCGTCACCACACCCGCACCCTCACCCGCACCCGCCGCAGACAGCACGGAGCTCGTGGCGGCGCTGGCGGCGGTGTTCCGCCGCGTCCTGGAGCTGGAGGACGTCCCTGCGGACGGCAACTTCTTCCTGCTGGGCGGCGATTCGCTGATCGCCACCCGCGTGCTGAGCGCCGTCGCCCGCGACCACGGCGCCGAGCTCACCTTCGAGGACTTCCTCACCGACCCCACCCCGGCCGGCCTCGCCTCCCGCATCGCGGCGGCCGGCCCCGCGACCGCCCGATGAGCCCCACAACAGGCACCGCAACGGGCACCGCAGCAGGCACCGCCCGGGACCCGCGCTCGGTGATCGTGGTCGGCGCGGGCCTGGCCGGCCTGACGGCGGCCGTCGAGCTGGCCGACCGGGGCGTGCGGGTGACGGTGCTGGAGGCCCGGGACCGGGTCGGCGGGCGGACCCGGGGCGTCGAGGTCGCGCCGGGCCGGTGGATCGACGCGGGCGCGGCCTACCTGGGCGACCGCCACACCGAGCTGCACGCCCTGCTGGCCGCCTGCGACTTGAAGACCTCGCCCACCACCATGCAGGGCGCCAGCCGCTTCGCCCTCGCCGAGGCGGCGGACGGCGGCGCCGCGACCCGCGACGGCCGCTTCCCGCCGCTGAGCGCGGTCGCGCTGGGCGACCTGTTCGAGCAACTGGAGGAGCTGACGGCCGCCGTCCGCCCGGACGCGCCGTGGCTCTCGCCGGACGCCGAGCGGCTGGACGCGATGACGGTGGCCGACTGGGCGGAGCGCCAACTGACGCACCCGGACGCGAAGTTGTTCTTCCCGCTGTTCCTGGGCGAGATGATGGCGGCCGATCCGGCCCGGATCTCGGTGCTGCACATGGCGTTCTACCTGCGGTCCGGCGGCGGGCTGCGCTATCTGAACGCCTTCGAGGGCGGCGCCCAGCAGGACCGGGTGGCGGGCGGCGCGCACCGGCTGTGCGAGCGGCTGACCCGGCGGCTGCTGGACCGCGGCGGGTTGCTGCACACCGGCGAGCCGGTGCTGTCCGTGGAGCAGACCGGCCGGGAGGCCGTCGTCCGTACGCCGGAGGGGAGTTACCGCGCGGAGGCGGTGGTGGTGGCGGTGCCGCCGCTGCTCGCGGACGCGATCGAGTTCCGGCCGGCGCTGCCGGCGCCGAGGGCGGCGTCGCGGACGGAGCGGGGCTGCGCGGTGAAGGTGAACCTGGTGTTCCCGGAGCCGGTGTGGCGGGCGCACGGCCTGTCGGGGTGGTCGGTGAACGCTGCCGGTCCGCTGCTGTCCACGGTGGACGACACTCCGCCGGAGGGTTCGCCGGGCGTGCTGACGGGGTTCGTCACGGGCGCGGAGGCGCACCGCTTCGCCGCTCTGGGCCCCGAGGAGCAGCGCGCGGCGGCGGTCGGGCAGGCGTCCCGGCTGTTCCCGATGCTGCCGGAGCCGATCGGGTTCCATGTCACGGACTGGGTCAACGAGCCGTGGAGCAGGGGCTGTTACGCGGCGCTGTTCGGTCCGGGCGACTGGTCGGCGCTGGGGCCGACGTTGACGGCGCCGCACGGCCGGGTGCATTTCGCGGGCACCGAGACCAGTACCGAGTTCTTCGGCCTGTTGGAGGGCGCGATCCGTTCGGGTCGCCGCGCCGTGGCCGAGCTGATCGGCCCGCAGGGCGAGTAGCCAGAAGTTTCAGCAGCCGTACACAGCACAGCAGTTGGGCCCCTTTCCCCCGGCCCGGTCGCGCGCTCCACGAGGGCGTGCCCGGGCGTCGAGTCCTGCTTCGGAAGACCGGAGAGACCGGAGACCGCCATGAGCGATCAGACATCCATCGCGCCGCTTGCCGTCAGAGAAGGGTTCATGTCCGACCCGACGCTGGGTGCGGGCAATTTCCTCGACCGGGCGGTGGAGGCGAATCCGCACCGCGCGGTGCCGTTCGCGTTCAGCCACCGGCTGGACCACCGGGGGCAGGTGGTGCTGCGCGGGCACAGCCTGCTGGATCTGGTGGCGCTGCGCGACCGGTACGCGGCGTGGTACCACGCGAACGGGGTGCGGCCGGGCGAGCCGGTCGGGGTGGTGATCGCCGAGGGCCTGGAGCCGCTGCTGCACTTCTTCGCGCTGACCGCGCTGGGTGCGGTTCCGGCGCTGGTGAACGATGCGATGCGGCACGACGTGATGGTGCGCTACCTGAGCCACGTGGGGGTGGTGGGGGTGGTCGCGGACGACACCACGCGGCTGGCGTCGGCGTACCGCAAGGATCCTCAACTGCGGCCGCGTTTCCTGTCGTTGACGGCGGAGGTGCAGGCGTTCGACGCGGCGTCGGCGGGTCTCCCGGAGGGGTATCCGTACCGGCACGCGGCCGAGGACGTGGTGGCGCTGATCCACTCCTCGGGGACGACGGGGACGCCGAAGTCGACGATGCTGGCGCACCGGCAGTTCTGGGAGGGGAAGCAGCCGCGGATGGTGCGGTTCCCGGCGGAGCCGTACGACCGGTTGATGTCGCTGATGCCGCACACCCATGCGGGCGGCCTGAGCTACTTCATGACGGCGACGCTGCTGGGCCTGCCGACGGTGGTGATGGCGGACTGGCGGCGGGCGGTGGTGGAGCCGGTGATGGAGGCGTTCCACCCGACCATGGTGGCCTCCTTCCCGCGCACCTTCGTCGAGTTGGCGACGGGCGAGCTTCCGGTCGAGGGCGCGGCGAAGGTGCACTCCTGGTTCAACACGGGCGACAGCGCGCACTTCGGCCACATCCGCCGGCTGGTGCAGCTGGGCGAGCGCCCGGCGGGGCTGATCCGGCCGTGGCTGCTGCCGCAGGAGCGGGCCGAGCAGCCGGCGCTGGCGGGTTCGCAGTTCGTGGACGGGCTGGGGTCGTCCGAGATGGGCATGGCGCTGTTCGGGCAGGTCACCTCGCCGGAGACGGAGCGCGCGGACCGCTGCGTGGGCCGGCCGTCGGAGGTGGTGCGGCGGGCGGTGGTGCTGGACGAGGACGGCGCGGAGGTGCCGGACGGCACGGTGGGGCTGCTGGCGGTGGACGCGCCGTCGATCACGCCGGGGTACTGGAACAACGACCGGCTGACCCGGTCGTTCCGGGTGGACGGGTTCTGGCTGACCGGCGACGTGGCCTACCGGGACGAGCAGGGGCGGTTCTTCCACCTGGACCGGACGGTGGACGTGATCGACACCCTGGACGGGCCGGTGTACAGCCTGCCGCTGGAGGAAGTGCTGCTGGCCGACTGCGGCGACCGGGTGCAGGACTGCTCGGTGGTGGGCGTGCCGGCCCCGGACGGCGGGCAGCGGCCGATCGCGGTGGTGCGGCTCCAGGCCGGGGCGGAGGCGGACGGGCTGCTGGAGGCGGCCAACGCCGAGCTGGCGAAGGCCGGCCTGGCGGAGCTCGCGGCGCTCCAAGTGGCTTCCGAGGAACGGGATTTCCCGCTCGGGCCGACCGGCAAGGTGCTCAAGCGGGAGCTGCGCACCCGGCACGCGGACCTGCTGCTCGCGGCGCGTCCCTGATGGACCGGCGGTTGCGACAGCCGTACCAGTACGTGCGGCGGGAGCTGGCCGAGCCGGACTGGCGGCGGCTGCCGGGCTGGCGGGAGGTGTCGGCCGCGCAGTGGCGGGACGCGCAGTGGCAGCGGGCGCACTGCGTGCAGAACGAGCGGCAGCTGCGGGAGCTGTTCGGGCCGCTGCTCACCGACTCCTTCTACCGTGAACTGGCCGCCGACCAGGCCGAGTTCGCGACCATGTCGATCCTGCTGCCGCCGCACATGCTGAACACCGTGGCGGCGGGCGCCGCGCTGGAGCCGGCGGCGTTCACCGAGGCGTTCCTGGCGGATCCGGTGCGCCGGTACATGCTGCCGGTGCGCTCAGACCGGCACCCCGAGTGGCCGAGCCATCCGCTGGCGGCGCGGGATTCGCTGCACGAGGCGCAGATGTGGGCGGTGGAGGGCCTGACGCACCGCTACCCGACCAAGGTGCTGGCGGAGCTGCTGTCCACCTGCCCGCAGTACTGCGGGCACTGCACCCGGATGGATCTGGTGGGCCGTTCGACCCCGCAGGTGGCCAAGGCGCGGCTGGTGCTGCGCCCGGCCGACCGCGAGGAGCAGATGCTCGACTACCTCAAGCGCACCCCGTCGGTGCGGGACGTGGTGGTGTCGGGCGGCGACCTGGCGAACGTGCCGTGGCCGCGGCTGGAGCTGTTCCTGACCCGGCTGCTGGAGCTGGGCTCGGTGCGCGACATCCGGCTGGCCTCCAAGTCGGTGGTGGGCCTGCCGCAGCACTGGCTGCAGCCGAAGGTGCTGGCGGGCGTGGAGCGGGTGGCCCGGCTGGCGGCCCGGCGTTCGGTCAACCTGGCCGTGCACACCCACGCCAACCACGCCGCGTCGGTGACCCCGCTGGTGGCCGAGGCCGCGCGCGGGCTGCTGGACGCGGGGGTGCGGGACGTGCGCAACCAGGGCGTGCTGATGCGCGGGGTGAACGCCACCCCGGAGGCGCTGCTCGACCTGTGCTTCGCCCTCCAGGGCGAGGCGAACATCCTGCCGTACTACTTCTACCTGTGCGACGTGATCCCGAACGCGGAGCACTGGCGGCTGCCGCTGTCCGAGGCGCAGCGCCTCCAGGAGGCGATCCTCGGCTACCTGCCGGGCTACGCGACGCCGCGCCTGGTGGTGGACGTGCCGCAGGTCGGCAAGCGCTGGGTGCACCAGGCGGTCGGGTACGACCGGGAGCGCGGCGTCTCGTACTGGACGAAGAACTACCACACGTCCGTGGAGCTGGACGCGTCCGAAGTCGGCGACGGGGAGGGGCAGTTGGGGCGCCGCTTCCCGTACGTGGACCCGGTGGACACGCTGCCGGCGGCGGGCCGCGCCTGGTGGGCGGAGCGCCGGGCGCGCGGCGAGGGCGCCGGACTTCCGGAGCTGTTGGACCTTTTGGGCCCCGAGGAGGGCAAGTGAGCGAGGCGTCGGCGCGGCTGCGCCGGATGGTCTGGATCTTCCCCGACCGGGAGTCGACCCGGTCGGGTGCGATGTGGAAGCACTACTTCTGGGACATGTTCGCGGAGATCGCCGCGCAGCTGGGCATGGAGTGGTCCCGGCACGCCCCGGAGGCGGTGACGGTGGACGGCACCGATCCGGGCCGGCCGAAGGTGTACGTGGAGGATCAGCTCGTCACGCCCGAGGACACCCTGTTCATCACGGCGCTGTACTCGCTGCCGTACCAGTCGATGGACGTGTTCAACCAGTTGGCGCTGTGCACGGTGCTGGACCAGGCGGGGTTCTACCTGCCGTTCCCGGCGCAGGTGTCGCTGCTGGGCAACGACAAGCTGGCGACCATGCTGTTCCTGGCGGACTCGCCGGTGCCGCCGATCCCGTCGGTGCGGATCGGCTCGGGCCGGGACGTCTCCAAGCACCAATATGAGGTGGCGCTGGGCGAGTTGGCGTTCCCGGCGATCGTGAAGCCGGCCGGCTGGTGCGGCGGCGGCGGGATCTGCCTGGCCCGCTCGCCGGAGGACGTGCGCGGCCTGGCGAGCCTCGCGCAGGGCGGTGACACCACGCTGGTGGCGCAGCCGTACCTGGGCGACGGCACGGTCGACTACCGGGTGTACGTGATCGACGGGAAGCCGTACGCGGTGCTGCGCCGCACCCCGGAGGCGGGCTCGCCGGTGGCGAACGCGAGCCGGGGCGGCTCGATGGAGTTCTGCGACATACCGCCCGAACTCGCCGACGCCACCGCGTACTTCGCGAAGAAGCTGCCGATCCCGTTCTTCTGCGTGGACTTCCTGCACGACGGCGAGCGGTTCTGGTTCTCCGAGCTGGAGCCGGACGGGGTGATCGCCCCGGACTTCGACGACCCGGACCGCTCGGTGCAGCGGGACGTCACCCGGGCCCGGTTCGTCGCGTACCGGGACGCGCACGCGGCGTTCCTGGCGAACGGGGGCGGCGCGCGATGAGCTTCTCGCTGACCGAGGCGCAGGCCGCCGACGGCCTGGCCGTCGCCCGCCGCACGCTCGAACTGCTGCGCACCGTCCCGGGGTTCGGCGACCGGTACGCGCGGGCGAAGGCGCCGGCCACGCTGGCGGAGCTGGCCGAACTGCCGCCGCTGACCAAGGACGACCTGAACACCGCGCTCGCCCACCTGGAGCCCGCCGCCGCCGAGGGCGCCACCTGGCTGTTCCAGAGCGGCGGTTCGACGGGCGCGCCGAAGGTCGGGTACGCGCCGACGGGCTTCTACATGGCGAAGGTGTACGAGCACTGGCGGCCGCTGGAGCGCGACGACGTCTTCGTCAACGCCTGGGGCGCGGGCCGGATGTGGGGCGCGCACTTCCTGGCGGCGGGCCTGGCCGACCTGTCGGGCTGCCGGGTGATCGCGCTGGGCGCGGTGACCCGCGAGGAGTATCCCGAGTGGCTGGGGTTCCTCGCCGACCGGAAGGTCACCGCGATCGGCGGCACCCCGAGCGTGCTGCGGCTGTGGTTCGCGCACGCCCGCGCCGCCGGGATCGAACTGCCCTCGCTGCGCAAGGTGTTGTGGCTGGGCGAGGCCTGGCAGCCGCAGCTGGAGGAGGACTTGGCGGCCGTCGCGCCGAAGGCCCGCCGGCACGGCATGTTCGGCTCCACCGAGACCTGGGTGGTGGGCTCCAACACCCCCGACTGCCCGGCCGACACCTTCCACCCGTTCCCGCACCAGCTGGTGCACGTCGGCGACGGCGGGCTGCTGGACTTCACCTCCCTCGACCCGGCGATGCTCAACCCGGTGCTGCGCTACCGCACCGGCGACGCGGGCGAGTTGACGGCGTGCGGGTGCGGCCGGCCGGGCCCGGCGATGCGGGTGCTGGGCCGCCGCGACAACGTGGTGCAGGTGCGCGGGCTCGGCCTGCACGTGGACGAGTTGATCGCCCGGGTGGAGCGCGAACCCGGCGTCACCCGCTGCCAGGTGGTGATCACCGAGCAGGGCGGCCGGGCCCGGCGGGTGGACGTGCTGGTGCTCGGCGCGCTGCCGGACCCGGACGCGCTGCGGCGTGAACTGCTGTCCGCCACCTTCACGTTGAGCACCGCCTTCGTGCACGACCCGGAGCATGTGCAGGTCCGGGTGGTGGACGCGCTGATCGGCAACGAGCGCACCGGGAAGACGGCCGGCTTCGTGGTCCGGGAGGAGTCGTGAGGCGGCGCGCGCCCGAGCCGCTCGGCCGGGCCTTCAACCTGTTCTTCGTCGGCAAGTCGGTGTCCAACATCGGCGACCGGGTGACGGTGTTCGTCGTCCCCACCCTGATGATCTTCGTGCTGCACGCCTCCGCGTTCCAGGTCGGCATCGTCGCCATGGCGCAGTACCTGGGCATTCCGCTGCTCGGCCCGATCGCGGGCGTGCTGGTCGACCGCTGGGACAACCGGATCACCCTGCTGGTCTGCGACCTGGTCCGGCTGGTGGCGGTGGCCGTCGTCCCGATCGCGTACTGGCTGGACTTCCTCTCCACGCCGCTGCTGTTCTGCTGCGTGGCGGCGGTGTCCGGCGCGACCATCTTCTTCAACGTCGGCTACCTGGTGGCCGTCCCGGCGGTGGTCGACAAGGACCACCTGGTGCGCGCCTACTCGCGGCTGGAGGGCAGCGGCTCGGTCGCCGAGGTCGCGGGGCCGTCGATCGCGGCCGCGCTGTACAGCGCGCTCGGCGCGGCCTCGCTGCTGGTGGACGCCGCCAGCTACCTGGTCTCCGCGGCCTGCTTCCGCTGGATGCGGCCGTGGGGCGAGCGCACCGTCGCGCAGGGCTCGGTGTGGCAGCGGCTCACCCTGGGCTTCCGGCTGAACTGGCAGGACCCGGTGCTGCGCCGGGTGGTGCTGGCCGCCGTCACCCTCAACTCGGGCGGGCCGGTGTTCGTCACCGTGCTGCCGGTGTTCGCCTACCGGGGCCTCGGCGTCACCGTCGGCGTGTTCGGCGCCGCGATGTCCGCGGGCGCGGTCGGCGCGCTGCTCGGCGCGCTGGTCGCCCCGCGGATCAGCCGGCGGCTCGGCATCGGACGCACCATGGCCTGGTCGCTGCTGCTGCACTGCCTGGTCGGCCTCGGCGTGCTCGCCGCGCCGGCGCTGCCCGCCGGGCCGGTCATCGCCGTCACCATGGGCTGCTACGGCTTCTTCATGTCCTGCATCAACGTGTGCTCCGCGCCCGCCCGGCAGTCCCGGATGTCCGCGCAGCACCAGGGCGCCATGCACGCCGCGTTCCGCACCGCCACCTGGGGCGTCATCCCGCTGGCCGCGCTGGCCGGCGGCCTCGCCGTCTCGCTGCTCACCGGCCCGCTGGGCATCCTGGACGCCGCCCGTTGGACGATGGTCGGCGGCACCCTGCTCGCCGCCTGCTCCTTCCTGCCCGCGCTCGGCGTCCAGGCCCGGATGGACGCCGACCTCCCCAAGGCCGCCGACAGCGTCAACGAGCTCGCGGAGAAGGTCTCATGACGGAGCGTCAGTCCGTGCTCATCACCGGCTGCTCGTCCGGCATCGGGCTGGCCACCGCGGCCGCCGCCGCCCGGGCCGGGTGGGCGGTGATCGCCACCGTCCGCGACCCGGAACGCGCCGACGTGCTGCGAACCGCCGCGCCCGGGGCGGAGGTTCGCCGGCTCGACGTCACCGACGAGGAGTCCGTCGCGGCCTGCTTCGCGGACCTCGACCGGCTGGACGCGGTGGTCAACAACGCCGGGATCTCCAACTTCGACCCGACGCTGGAGATGTCCACCGCCGCCCCGCTGCGCGCCAACCTGGAGGTCAACTTCTTCGGCACGGTGGCCGTCTCGCGCGCCGCGATGCCGCTGCTGCGCGCCTCCGGGGGCCGGCTGCTGACCATCGGCAGCGTGCACGGCGTGGTCGGCCAGCCCTTCAACGAGGCGTACTGCGCGGCCAAGTTCGCCGTCGAGGGCTTCATGGAGGCGCTCGCCCCGGTGGCCGCCGCGCACGGCGTGCGGGTCTCGATCGTGGTGCCCGGCTACGTCCCCGACACCCGGTTCGGGCACTTCCCGGACGTCAACCGGCAGACCGTGCAGGCCGCTTCGGGCCCGTACGCGGACACCTTCGCCGCGTACGTGGACCGGCTCGGGCAGAGCTGGGCGAACGCCGGGCAGAGCGCCGCGGAGGTCGCCGAGGCGGTGGTGCGGGCGCTCGCCGAGGACGCGCCGCCGTTCCGCATCCCGACCAACGCCTGGGCCGCCGACCACCTCTCCGCGAAACTCGCCGACCGCGACGGCAGCACGATCCAGCGCCTCGCCCACGAATGGATCGGCCGCACCCCCACCCGCTGACCCCTCCGGGAGCAACCACCATGCCCGCCAAGCCACTTCAGGCACTCGTCGACCACGCCCGCACCAACTCCCCGTTCTACCGCGAGCTCTACCGCGACGTGCCCGCCGCCGTCAGCTCGCTCACCCAGCTGCCCGTGATCGACCAGGTCGCGTTCTGGGCCGCCAACTCCTGGCCCGACAACCGGCTGTTGACCGGCCCGCTCACCGACGCCTGCGTCTACAAGTCCGGCGGCACCACCGGCGCGCCCAAGTTCTCGCCGTGGACCCGCGAGGAGCACCTCGACTCCGTCACCGCGTTCGGCGCCGGCCTGGTCGACGCCGGCCTCAGGCCCGGGCAGCGGGTCGCCAACCTGTTCCGCGCGGGCGAGTTCTACAGCGGCTTCCTGTTCATCGAGTACGCGCTCCAGCACGCGCCGATCGACAACGTCCGGCTGCCGATCGCCACCGCGCCCGACGCGTACGTCGCCGACGTGATCCACGGCTTCGGCGCGGACGTGCTGGCCGGGGAGCCGATGAAGCTGTCCGCCGTCGCCGAGACCCTGCTCGCGCAGGGCCGGCCCGCGCCGCAGGTCGAACTGATCCTGTTCGGCGGCGACATCCTCTTCAACGACCTTCGCCCGCTGCTGCGTTCGGCCTTCCCGAACGCCGCGCTCTCCTCCATCGGCTACGCCTCGGTGGACGCCGGGCTGGTCGCCGGGCCGGTGCCCGCCGGCGACGACCTGCGGGTCCACCGGGCGTTCCCGAACCGCACGGTGGTCGAGCTGATCGACGACGCCACCGGCGAGCCGATCACCGAACCCGGCGTCCCCGGCCGGGTCGTCGTCACCAACCTGTTCCGCACCCTGGTGCCGATCCTGCGCTACCCCGCCGGCGACCGCGCCGAATGGGTGGACGCCGACTGCCGCCGCTTCCGCCTGCTGGGCCGCTCCACCGAGGGCGCCCGGGTCGGCATCGTCTCCATGCCCACCGAGCAGGTCCGCGACGTGCTGCTCGCCCACGACCCCGACAGCCACATCACCGGCATGCAGCTGGTGCAACGCCGCTGGGCGGGCCGCGACGGCCTGATCATCCGCCTCGGCCACACCGCCCCACCGCCGCCCGGCCTCACCGACACCCTGCTGCGCGCCGTCCTCGACGCCCGCCCCACCTACGCCGACGAGACCGCCATCGGCGCCATCCACCCTTTGCGGATCGAATGGGTGCCGCGCGGCGAACTCGTCACCAACCCCCGCACCGGCAAGCTCCGCCAGGTCATCGACGAACGCCCCGCGCACTGACCCCGGTCAGCGCGCGGCGCCCACCAGGCCCGCCTCGTAGGCGAGGATCACCAGGTGGACGCGGTCGCGGGCGTCCAGCTTGGACAGCAGGCGGGTGACGTAGGTCTTCACGGTGGCGACGCTGAGGAACAGCTCCTCGGCGATCTCGGCGTTGGACAGGCCCCGACCGATCAGGGTGAGCACCTCCCGCTCGCGTTCGGTGATCGCGCCGAGCGCGCGCGGGGGCGCCGAACTGCCGGGCGCGGGACGGGAGGTGAGGTCGGCGATCAGGCGGCGGGTGACCCGCGGGGCGATCAGGGCGTCGCCGGCGGCGACCACCCGCACGGCGGCCAGGATCTCCTCCAACCCCATGTCCTTGACCAGGAAGCCCGCCGCGCCGGCCCGCAGCGCGCCGTAGACGTGCTCGTCCTCGTCGAAGGTGGTCAGGACCAGGACGTGCGCGGCGCAGTCGGAGGCGGTGATCCGGCGGGTGGCCTCGATGCCGTCCATGCCGGGCATCCGGATGTCCATCACGACCACGTCCGGCGCCAACTCGCCCACCAGGGCCACGGCTTCGTCGCCGGTGCCGGCCTCGCCGACGATCTCCAGGTCGGGCGTGTCCTTGACCACCATGGACAGCGCCGCGCGGATCAGGGGCTGGTCGTCGACCAGCAGGATGCGCACCGTCATCGGGCACCGACCGGCCGGGGCAGGGTGGCGGCGACCCGGAAGCCGCCGGCGGGCCGCGGCCCGGCCGTGAACGAGCCGTGCAGCAGCGCCACCCGCTCCCGCATGCCGAGCAGCCCGAAACCGGCCCCGCCGGGCTGGGTGGCGCGCAGCCCGCCGCCGTCCAGCACCTCGATGGACACCTCGTCCTCCCCGCCCTCGACCGTCACCCGGCAGGAGCGCGCACCGGCGTGGCGCACCACGTTGGCCAGCGCCTCCTGCACCACCCGGTAGGCCGCGATGTCCAACTCCGGTGGCAGGGAGTCCAGTTCGCCGCACCGGTGGAGCTCGACGGCGACCCCGGCGGCGGTGGTGGCGGCGGCCAGCCGGTCCAGGTCGGCGAGCCCGGGGGCGGGGCCGAGCGGGGCGGCCCGCCCGTCCGGGTCGTCTTCGGCGGCGCGCAGCGCGACCAGCATCCGGCGCAGCCCGGCGAGGGTGTCCCGGCCGGCGCTCTCGATCCGGCCGAGCGCCTCCCGGGCGGCCTCCGGCTGGGTGGTGAGGACCAGCCGGGCGGCGCCGGCCTGGAGCGCGACGATGCCGATGCTGTGCGCCACCATGTCGTGCAACTCGCGTGCGATGCGCAGCCGTTCGCCCGCGACGGCGCGGGCGGCGGCGTTCGCGCCCAGTTCGGCGGCGTGCCGCCGGGACTCCGCCGCGGAGTTGCCGAGCAGGACGGCGACGGCCGCCGTCAGCAGGGCGGCCAGCGCGCTGGAGGTGCCGATGACGAAGCCGACGAGCACCCGGACGACCGGGTAGCCGACCAGCACCAGCGCGGCCATCGCCGAGGCGAGCACCACCTCGCGGCGGCGCCGGGTGGCCGCGATGTGCCACAGCGCCACGTCCGCGCCGAGCATCAGCGGGACGTCGATCACGGTGGAGTGCATCGCGAACGCGCCGAACACCGCGCCGGCCAGCAGCAGTCCGAGCGCGGCCGCCGGGCGGCGGCGCAGCAGCGCGCAGCCGGCCGGCGACAGCAGCACGCAGACGGCGAGCTGGTGCTGGTTGTCGCCGGCGAGCCACACGCCGCGGTGGAAGTCGTTGCGCGACTCGCCGGGCAGCCGGACCAGCACCACGAAGGAGTAGGCGAGCCCGGCCGTCCAGGCGATCGCCGCCCAACCGCCGGGCGGTACACGTCTGAGCAGGGAGTGCGGGTTCGCGGACATGGGCTCGATCGTAGCCAGTCGGCCGCCCCGCGGGCGTCGGACCGGAGGTGTACGACCGGGGTCGACACCGGCCGCCCGCAGTGTCGGTGCGGGGCCGACGCGGAAGGCCGGGCCGGGCCGGAAACCTTGGGTCCGTGATCGAAGTCAACGAACTCACCAAGCGCTACGGCCGCACCGTCGCCGTGGACGGCCTGACCTTCACCGTCCGCCCCGGCCGCGTCACCGGCTTCCTCGGCCCGAACGGCGCCGGCAAGAGCACCACACTCCGGATGATCATCGGCCTGAACGAGCCGACCGGCGGCACCGTCACCGTCGGGGGCCACCGCTTCCGCGACCACCCGCGCGGCCTGCGCCACGTCGGCGCCCTGCTCGACGCCTCCGACGTGCACGGCGGCCGCAGCGCCGCCGCCCACCTGGGCGTGCTGGCCCGCGGCAACGCGATCCCGCGGCAGCGGGTGGAGCAGGTGCTGGAACAGGTCGGCCTCGCCGGAGCGGCCCGGCGGCGGATCGGCGGCTACTCGCTGGGCATGAAGCAGCGCCTGGGCATCGCCGCCGCGCTGCTCGGCGACCCGCCGGTGCTGCTGTTCGACGAGCCGCTGAACGGGCTCGACCCGGAGGGCGTGCGCTGGGTGCGCGGCCTGTTCCGGCAGCTGGCCGCGGAGGGCCGCACCGTGTTCGTCTCCAGCCACCTGATGAGCGAGATGGAGCACACCGCGGACCATCTGGTGGTGGTCGGCCGCGGCCGTCTGATCGCCGACGAGCCGCTCGCCGCGTTCGCCGCACGCGGCCGGGGCGGCGGCGTCACCGTCCGCACGCCGGACGCGGACGCCCTGGCCGGGGTGCTGACCGCCGCCGGCGCGACCGTCCGCCCCGACGGGCCGGAGCGCCTGGCGGTCACCGGCCTGGACGCCGACACGATCGGCGACCTCGCCCACCGGCACGGCCTGCGGCTGCGCGAACTGGCCACCGCGGCGGCCTCGTTGGAGACCGCGTTCATGGAACTCACCGCCGACAGCGTCGAATACCTCGCAGGAGAAACCCGATGACCGCGCTCGCCCCTGCCGCCCCGCTCACGGTGGACGAGCCGCGGGCCCGCTTCCGCGACCTGCTCGCCGGCGAGTGGCTCAAGCTCGTCTCGCTCCGCTCCATCCGCTGGGGCCTGGCCGTCGGCCTGCTCGGGCTGGTCCTGCTGAACGCCAA
Source organism: Kitasatospora sp. NPDC004531 (assembly GCF_053602195.1). Lineage (NCBI taxonomy): Bacteria > Bacillati > Actinomycetota > Actinomycetes > Kitasatosporales > Streptomycetaceae > Kitasatospora > Kitasatospora sp. NPDC004531. The sequence goes on from NZ_JBSGDD010000001.1 coordinate 259,672, forward strand.
CGCGGCGATCGCGGACGTCGACGACTGGGAGCAGTTCGCCCCCGGGCGGCGGGAGTTCTTCGTCCCCTACTCCTCGCTGTCGGCCAGCTTCACCAACAACGCCTGCATCGCCACCCTGCTGATCACCGGAAGCCTGGGCGCGGTCGCCCTGGTCAGCGAGTACTCCACCGGCCAGATCCGCACCACCTTCGCGGCGGTGCCGGCCCGGCGGGCGCTGCTCACCGCGAAGATCGCCGTGCTCACGGCGGTGATGACCGCCTTCGGTCTGATCGCCACCGGCACGTCGTTCTTCCTCACCCAGGCCATCCTGTCCGCCGAGCACGCCGGCATCTCCCTCGCCGAGCCCGGCATCTGGCGCGCCCTGCTGGCCTCCGCCCTGCTGCCGCCGGTCTGCGCCCTCACCGGCCTGGGCCTGGCCGCGCTCGTCCGGCACAGCGTGGCGACCACCGTCACCACCGTCACCGTCCTGCTGCTGATCCCCAACTTCCTCAGCCAGAACCACCATTGGTCGGCGTGCCTGTACCACGCGACGCCGTTCCGCGCCTGGCAGACCCTGCACGAGCTGATCGGCGCCCCGGCCAACCCGAACATCGCCTTCCCCGCGGAGCCCGCCGGCGAATGGCTCGTCTACCTCGCCTGGGCCGTCGGCGGCGTCCTCGCCACCCTGTACTTCGGCGCCCGCCGCGACGTGTGACCGCTCAGGCGCTGTGCGGGACCCCGGCGACCAGGACGCTCTGGCCCCGGAACTCGGCCACCACAGCGCCTGCGGCGGTGCGGACCGTGACGTCGTACACGCCCTGCCGGCCGGCACGGGAACGCTCGGTGGCCTCCGCCACCAGCTCGTCCCCGAGCCGGGCCGGCGCGAGGAACGTCACCTGCGCCCCCTGCGCGAGGGCGACCGGGCCGTAGCTGTTGCACGCGTACGAGAACGCGGCATCGGCCAGCAGGAAAACGTACCCGCCGTGCCCGATCCCGTGCGCGTTGGCCATCTCCTCGGTGACGGTCATCCGCGCCACCGCCCGGCCCCCGCCCACCTCGTCGAGCACGATCCCGGCCCCCCGACACGCCCGGTCCCGCTCGAACAGTGTCTCGATCCTGCTGTTCCCCACGACTGCTCCCCCCGACGACCCACCCGGCGATGGGCGTGAGCATTACACCGACGGACTCGATCGACTGTCAATGCCATGGCTCCTCCGGGCGCGCTGCCCCGGCGGGTCGGCAGGACGCACGTGCGGTTCAACACCGTGGGTGGCGGCCCGATGACTCTGGGTACGTTGGTCCCGGGCGGGCGGCAGGGCGCCGCCCGCGACAACGGGAAGAGGTGTGCCATGCGACGGACAGCACGGATTCTGGGAGCCCTGGCAGCGGCTGCGACGCTCGCGCTCGCGGTCCCGACCTCGGCCGGCGCGGCCCAGGGGCTCCTGATCGTCAACGGTGTCGTCTATCAGGACCCCAGCGGCTGCTATCCGCTCGACGACTCCGTTCCGTCCGTGGTGAGCAACCAGACGGACGCCATCGCCGAGGTGCACGCGGGCCCCGACTGCACGGGCCAGGTCACCTGGCTGATCTACCCCGGCGAGACCTACCACCCGCACGACAGCCGGAGCGTCTTCATCCTGTGAACCGCCCGGACGGCCGGCAGCGCCCCCGGGCCACGGCCCCCGGGGCGCGCTCGGCCCGCGTCCCCGGTCAGTCCTTCCAATCCCCCCTCGCGGCGACCAGCTCCTCGCGCGTGACCGGCCCTTCCGCCGCCTCGATCCACCCGACCGCCCTGCGGACCCGGTCCGCCTGCAAGGGGGCGTCGAGCAGTTCGGCGAGCCGCTCGGTGCCGCCGGCGAGCTCGACCAGGCGGTGCGTGGCCCGGATGTGCGCCGTGCCGGTGGCGGTGCCCGCCGTGAACTCCCGCCCGTAGAGCGCCCGTCCGAGCCGGACCGTGCCCAGCAGGTGGTCGCCGTCGGAACCCGGCAGGTGGTCGCCGTCGGCACCCACCACCCGCCGGACCTCGTCCAGCCGCCAGTCGCCGTCGGCGGCCCGGAGTTCGCCGCCCGGCTGCTGCCGGGTGAAGGCGAGGTAGTGATCGCCCGCGACCTCCCGGCCGGTGGTCTCGGACAGCGGGATGTCGACGGCGAACGGCACAACGCCCTTTTCCCGCACCGGATTTCGCGCCCCGTCGAACAGCGTCACCGCCACCTCGGCATGCCCGGCGTAGCGCGCCATCGGCGTCGCGAACTTGCCGTTGGCGATCACCTGCCCCGAGTCCCCGTGCCCGCCGCCGTCGCGCCACAGGCGTTGCGCGCCGCCGACCACCGCCGGGCTGTGCGTGACGTCCCCGGTGATCCTGGCGCCGAGCTGCCCCTGGAGGCCCGCGTTCTGCGCGGACAGCTCGTACCGGGTACCGCCGGAGGCGGTCGCGTTGGCGGGGCTCAGCTCGACCTTCTCGTCCACCGCCCGGTGTTCCAGCGAGACGACCTTGATGCCGACCTCAACTCCCTTGCCGCCACCCAGTGTTACCCGGTCGGACGGCACCGTCGCCGTCACCCCCGCCCCCTGCGTGGCGGCGCCGAACAGCGCCGACAGGTGGCTGTGCGAGGTGATCGCGCCGACCACGGGCGCCAGTTCCCGCCAGGTGGAGCTGCCGAAGTACTCGGGGCCGCGCAGCCGCAGCAGGTCCTGGACGCCGCCGACGTCGCCGAGCCAGCGCAGCACGTCGGTGTCGCGCAGGCCGCCCTCCCAGACCCGCTCCGGCGGCACCCGGACGGCCACCGGCTCGGGCGACAGCGCGACGGCGCTCAACTGCCCGGCGTCGGAGGCCTTTTCGGCCGGCGCGTCGACGGGCACGGTCTCGCCGGTCTCGACCAGCGCCTCGAACCCGATCGTCGCGGTGCGCCGCCGGTGGACCTGCGCGCCGATCCACGGCCGCCGGGTGATCGTGAACTGGAGCTCCGCCTCGCCGGCGTACGCGCTGCCCGGCACCTTGGCCTTGGTCGCGGACCCGGCGGCGGTGCTCCGGGCCTGGGTGTCCGCCCGGTCGTGGCCGCGCCCGCCGGTGCCGGTCAGGCCGGCCGTCACCGAGACGTGCGGCGCGGCGGGGACGGGGACGGCGGCCACCGCGCCGAGCGCGCCCTGGTGGCCGGTGCCGGTGGCGCCGGTGTGCGCGAAGCTGCGCTGCACGTCGGTGCCGACGTTGAACTCGGTGGTGCCCGACTCCCCCAGGTACTCCATCCGCCGGCGGAGCACCGCGCCAATGCGGACGGTGGTCCGCCCGTGCTCCACCTCCAGCACGTCACCGGCCGTCATGGCCTTGAGCCTGGACTGCAGCCGGTCGGGGGTGAGTTCCTCGTCCAGCTTGCGGCGGATGCCCGCCCAGTCGCTGTCGAACGGGTTGCGCTCCGGCCGCGCTCCGCCGGACGGCAGTCGCAGCCCGCCGGGCCTCCAGCCGTGCTCGACCTGCGACAGGATTGCCTCGCCGAGCGTCCGCCGGGCGCCGGGCGCCGCGCCGTTCGCGGCCTCGGGCCGTGCGTGGACGTCGGTGACGATCGCCGAGGAGTCCAGCCGCCGCCCCTCCACGAAGCCCTTCGGCTGCCGCGCGGTGGCCCGCTGGAGCGGCCCGGCCACCGGTTCGGCGTCGCGCATCGGGACGGCCACCCGCGCCACCGTCTCGACCCGTTCGGTGACGACGCCGTCCGGCATGCCGAGCCGCTTGAACGCGACCCGCACCTGGTACGGCGTCGCGACGTCGAAGAACACGGCCGGCTCCACGTGCTTGCCCCGGTTCGACGCCGAGCCGACGGTCTCCGTCGCCTGCCCGTCACCGCGGTCCGTCCGGTGGGCGTAGCCGCCCGTGACGTCCACCAACGGGGCCTTCGCCTTGACCTGGCCGCCGCCGACCAGCCGGCTGCGGCGGTCGCTCAGGTTGCCCTGGCCGCTGGAGGTGCGGGTGCCGGACTCGAACTCGTACTTCTCCGCCTGCGCGTGGTAGGTCGACGCGCCCAGCTCGGCCGTGACGGTCACCTCCGCCGACCAGGTCCGACCCGAGACGGTCTCGGAAATCCGTCCGCCACGGGTGAGTCGGGACAGCTGCGCCTTGAGCGCCAGCCGGTCGAAGGAGGCGCCGAGGCGCTGCCGGACCTGCTCGGACGGCTCGCCGTGCCTGGCCCGCACCGCGTCCTCCACCGCCGCGCGCACCTTGTCCGCGCCGCTCAGGCCGTGCACCACGTACGACGCGTTCAGCTCCCCCCGCTCCCGCATCCGGCGGGGCGCGGTGTGGGTCGCCTCGACAGCCGGCGAAGGGCTCGACTCGGGCTTCTGCGACGGCGGTTGGAAGCGCGTCCCGGCCTCCGGCGACGCCTTGACGGTGTCCCGGGCGTCCAGGCCCACCTCGGCCCGCAGCGGCACCGACACGTCCGGACGGACCGCCCCGCCCGCCTCGCCGGGCCGGCCGAGGCGCAGGTCCACCACCAGCTCGGCACCGTAGATCACCTGCGGCGCACTGTACTTGCCGCCGGCGTACACCCGGTCGGCCTGCCGGCCCTGCCCGCCGGCCCGCCGGCGCTGCTGGCCGGACGCGGTGGCGCCCAGCTCGACCCCGGGCGTGCCCTTGGCGACGGCGCCGCCGGCCTGGCCCTGCTCGACGGCGGTGCGCGTCCTGAGGCGGCGGTCCACGGTGAACGCGCTGGTCTCGTTGACGGTGTTGATCTCCGCCTTGCCGTCCGCCCGCCGGTACGTCATCGCCTCGACCCGCGCGACGGCGGTGACCACCAGCCCCTCCTTCCCGGGGATCCGCACCTCCAGCGCCTCACCCCGGGTCATCCCGGTCAGCCGGGCGGCCAGGTTCGGCCGGCCGAACGCCTGCATCACCTGCTCGCGGACGGAGTCCCACTCCCCGCCGAACCGTGCCCGCCCCCCGGTGTCCAGGGCCGACCGCAGCGCCGCGGTGCTCTCCACGTCGCGCACCACCACGCTCTCGCCCAAGCCGCCCCGGTCGTCGCCGCCCCGCCACACGCTGTCCGGCGGTCCGGCCACCTCGCGCTCCGCCGCCGCCGGCTCGCCATCGGAGCGCGCCGGGGTCTCCGGGGTGGTGTCCGCACGATCGACCAGCAGCCGGACGTCCGCCGAACCCGCCTCGTGCGCAACGGACTTGCCGTTGAAGGACAGCTCGAAGTGCACGGCGCCCTCGAAGACCACCCCGGGCACCTTCGACTTGCTGGTCAGCTGCGACGTCCGGGCGTCGCCGCGGATGTCCACCCGCTCGCCGCCGAACCGCCCGGCACCGCCCCCGCCGAGTAGGCCGCCGCCCGGCTTCACCGCGCCCGACAGCCCGAGCTGCGCCGCGTTGCCCCGGCTCGCCGCCGTGCTGCGCACCTGCTGCACGGTGGTGCCGATGGTGAACTCGGTCTCCTTGGTCGTCCCGGCCTGCCTCAACTTCCCCACCCGCGCGGTGATTTCGACGGTGCCGAGCCGTCCGCCGCGCCGGTCGGCGAGCGTGACGGAGACCGGCTCGCCGGCCGTCATGCTCTTCAAGTCCCGCTGGAGCCGGGCGAAATCGACCTCCGCGAGGACCTTCTCGCGCAGCGCGGGCCAGTCCCCGCCGAACTCCTCCCGGGCCGCCGCCTCCACCCGGTCCAGCAGCGCCTCCACCGGCGGACGTCGCTGCCCGGCGTCGCGCGGCGCGAGATCGAGCACGATCTCCTGGCCGCCGACCCGGCCGTCCAACAGCCTTTGCGGGGGCACCCGTTGCTCACCGCCGGTGGAGTCGGTCCGCTCCGGGACGGCGACGGTCAGGTCGAGGTCCACCGCTTCGGTACGGCCGGCGGATCCGGTGCCGACCGGCTCGCCGTGGTGGCGCAGGTCGCCGAAGTCGAGCTCCAGCCGCATCGTCGAACCGAACACCTCGGCCGGCCCACTGGTCTTCGACCGGGCCACCATGCCGCCCAGATCGACGTTGACCTCGCCGTGGCCGCGCGCGTGGTAGTACGCGACGAGCTCCGACGGCTCCCCGACGTCACGCGCCTGCCGGGCCTGGACGCCCGCGTTGAACTCCCACTGCACGTCCCGGTTGGTCGCGGTCGCCACCGTCCGGTCGGCGCCGTTCTCGAACTCGATCTTCTCGGTGCGCAGCCGCGTGGACCCGGTGACCTCGCCGGTCAGCTTGACGCTGCCGCTCCACCCGTGCGCGTCGAACGGCGCCGTCCACACCTCGCCCCGCGACAGCGCACCGAGCATCGGGCGCAGCGTCGCGGCCCCGAAGTGCGCCTCCGCGAACGCCCGGGCCGCCGCCCGGTCTCCCGGCGCGGCCTGCACGATCGCCTCGACGACCTTGTCCCGCACGGCCTGCCCGTTCCCGGTCAGCCCGACCACGAGGTCGGTTCCGGCGATCGGCCTCGGCGCGGACGCGTCGCGCGGCGGTGTCGGGGCGGGTTCGGCGACCGGCGTGTGCGCGGCCTCCGGGGTCGGTTCGGTCGGCGGCGTGTGCTCCGTCGGCGGGGTGCGGTCCGTCGGCGGGGCGTGGTCGGCCGGCGAGGTGGACGGTGTCGGTTCGCTGCCGTCGTAGTGGTCGTCGGCGCGGTAGACCGTCACCGGGCGGCCGTCCGCGGGGCCGAAGACGGCCTGGGTGGTGCCGTCGTGGTCGACCACGCGCAGCCGGAGGCCGAGGGCGTGGGCGGTCGCCGCCGGCAGCATCTCGCCGCCCGTCAGCCGCCAGTTGGTGTTCCACTCCGGGACGGTCCGCAGCAGCAGGGCCCGCTCGTGGGCGGACGGCGGCGGCGGGTTGTCGTTGAGGTGCCGTCCGATGGTGTCGCGCAGCTCGTCCACGGGCAGCCCCCGGAACGCCGCCTGGTCCTCGGTGGGCAGGTACGCCAGCAGGTCGGCGGCCGGCAGGTCCTCGCGCAGGAGCTGGTTGTTGCGGTAGTTGGCCACCACCTCGGTCGGCCAGTTCTCCGGGCCGAGCTGCTCGAAGTAGCGCCCGACCTCGGCCTGGAGACGCTCCGGACCGCCCAGCCCGGGCTCGCCGACGGCCACCGCCCGGAGCAGGCAGTAGCCGTCCCCGGCCACCGGCACCCGCCGTCCGGGCGGCGGGAGCTCCACGGGGCGGTCGCTGCCGGTGGACGCGGTGCGGGTGGCGCCGAAGGCGTCGTCGACGTCCATCGGTTCGGCGGTGTCGTGCGGCTGCTCGGGCCGGGTGAAGGTGCTGTAGCGCGCCATGAAGTCCGGGTCGTGCGGCCCGGAGATGTTGTTCTCGCGCGGGTCGGCGACGGAGGCCCACACCGTCCAGTCGCGGCCGAAGCTGTACGGCATCCCGCCGGTGGCCGGGAACACCCGGCGGTCGGTCAGGTCCGCCCAGCGCAGGGTGCCGTCCCGGTCGTGGACGAGTGCGACGGCGTGGCCCGCGCCGGTCGGTCCGGCGCCGAGGACGGTGGCGAAGCTGCCCCGTCCGCCTGCCTGCACCGTCCTCATCAACTTCTTTACCGCGTCGGCACCTTGGCCGAACAGGGCGGGCCCGTCGTGCCGCTTCCACAGCACGTTGCCGGGGATCGGCTCGACCGTGCCGTTCAGGGTCTGCCCGGAGACGCGGGGGCGTCCGAAGTGGGTGTCCCGGTACGCCTCCACGTTCTCGAAGCAGGCGTTCAGGTCGCTGCCGGGCCGGAACCCGTCCACCGGCCGGGCCGGCGCCCCGTGCGGATTGACGTGCCCCAGCAGGGAGTTGCTCATCGGCGGGTGCAACTTTGCTGCGCCGCCGAGGTAGTTGACCAGGCTGCCGGTCAACTCGTGCGCTGGGCCCACCGCTTGGTAGCCGCGGTCGTGCATCACGGCGTCGGTGTTCTCGTACCCGGGGGTGCGCTGCCGCTTGGCCTGCGGCCCCTCCGACGCGGAGTCGTCCCGGCGCAGCGCCACCCCGTCCTCGTCCCGTCCGCGCTTGCGCTCGTTGCGGGGCTGCGGCTCGCCCGGGGTGTCGACGTCCATCGGCTCGACGTCCGCCCCGCGGCGGTCGGTCGGGCGCGGGACGTCGATGTCCATCGGCTCGACGTGGCGGCCGGTACTGCCGCCGCGCCCGACCGGGCCGGACGGCGGGGGCGGCGGCGGCGGGGCGTACGAACTGCCGAAGCCACGGGTGCCGTTGCCGGTGCCCGCGCCGTGTCCGCTGCTCAACGGCGGCGGAGGCGGCGGTAGCGGAGGCCCGGCCGGGTCGGGGCCGGCCAGTCGGCGGCGCGCCGGGCTCGGGCCGGGGTCGCCTTCGCTGTCGGAGTCGCCGTCGTCCCGTCGGCGCCTGCGGCCGGCCGTCTGCGCCGCGTCTGGCGGCTGCGCGTTCCCGTCCGGGCGGCCGGCATCGGTCACCGCCACGTCGGTGTCGGCGACGGGCGGCCGGACCAGGTCGGGCTGGTAGAGGCCCTCCGGGTGGAGACCGGCCAGTTGCTGGTCCGTCAGCCTGGTGCCGTCCGCCCGGGCCGCGTGGTCGCCGGACGAGGACACCGGGACGCGGTCGGCGTGCGCGGACGGGACTCCGAGGTCATGGGCGATGATGCGGGAGCTGAGGCTCGGGTCGCGGTCCTCCAGCGCCCTCGCCAGGTCGCCCTGCGTCTTCGGGGCCATGATGTCGCGCAGCTCCGCCGGCACCAGCCCGTTCGCCTCCAGGCTGCGCACGGCCTGCAACAGGTCGGCGGTGTGCGGCGCGTACAGCGCCTCGGGCGGCAGCTGCCCGTGGGCGACGGCGGTCAGCACCTCGGGGTCGCGGATGACGTGCGGGTCCAGGAAGTTCTGGATCCACTGGTTGATCCGGTCGTCGCCGAAGCGCAGGTTGGAGGCGCTGTTGGACAGGCTGTCGCTGATCTCCTTGATCATCCCGGGCACGTCCTCGACCCTCGCGGTCAGCGCCCGGTCGAAGATCGCGGCCGGGTGGTTCCCGCCCGCCCCGGCGCGCGCGTACGCGCCGCCGTACTGCCGGCCCATCAGCTCCAGGTCGCCCGCCAGCCAGGCCCGCTGCTGCGCGGCCTTCTTCGCGGTGGCGTTCGCCGGGGCCGGCTGCTCCTGCTGGTAGACCTGCTTCGCTCGCTCGCGGACGGCGGCCTTGTCGTCCGCCTGCTGTTCGTCGGCGGCCAGCTTGGCCTGCGCCTTCATCCGCTCCTCGCGCTTCTTCACCGCCTCCGCCCCGGCCTTCCGCTCCGCCTTGGCGTCCTCGGCCGCCGCCCTGGTCGCCCTGGCCTTCTCCGCCCGGTCGGTGGCGGCCTCGGCGGCCCTCGCGGAGTCCTCGGCCTTCCTCCTGGCCGTGGCATGGGCGGCGTCGGCGTCGGCGGAGGCCGTCGAGGCGTCGGCGAGCTTCTGGCGGAGCTCCTGCAGGCGGCCGGCCGCCTTCGCCTCGTCCCTCCGCTCCTTCGGCGTCATCTCCACCGGCTGCGCCTTGCCGGGAACGGGCACATCGACCAGCTCGGACAGCCGCTGCCGCACCTCGGACTCCCGCACCGCGGCCCGGCCGGCGGCGAGCTGCTCGGCGATCTTGCCGTACCGGTCCCGGGCCACCGGCACGGTGGGGTCGAGCAGGTCGCGCGCCAGGTCGCGCAGCGCCTTCGGGTCCTTGCCGGCCCGTTCGAGGTGGCCCGCCAGATCGTCCAACTGCCCGGCCAGCCGCCGCTGTTCCTCGGGAGTGCGCGGTCCGCCCCGGCCGTCGGCGGCGGCCCGCAGCACGGCGGACGCGTCGTCGATCTTCTGCGGCCCGGTGATGCCGTTGACCAGCGCCAGATCGTCGACCGCGCGTTCCTTGACGCGGTCGCGGACCGCCCCCACCGCATCGTGCACGGCGGTGAGCTGCTGGGCGGTCGGGCGGTCGGCGTGCACCCCGGCGACGGCGGCGGCGAGCCGGTCGAGTTCCGGGCGGGCGGTCTCGTCCAGGCCGATCCGGGCCAGCTCGCGGTTCAGCTGCTGCGCGGCTGCGGCAGCGCTGTCGCGGTCGCCGAACGTCCTGGTGTCGAGCGCGTCCGCGAGATCCTTCCCGTACGTCCCCCGCAGATCGACGGTGGCGGGCGTGGCGGCCAAGTCCCGGCTCACCACGACCGCTTCGCCCACGGTGTCGCGGTCGAAATTCGACGCGGCCTTGGCGCCGCTCGTGTCGTACACGCGGTGCCGGTCCGGGGCCATCGCACTGACGAAGTCGCCGAACGCGTCCGAGGCCGCCCGGTGGCTGCCCTCGTCCAGCGAGCGGGCCTTGAACACCGCCGCCGTCACGTACTTGTGCACCATGTAGTCGGCGATCACGTGGTTGCGGTTGATGCTCACGTCGCTCAGCTTGACCTCGGTCTCGCCCTCGGCCTCCCGCATCACCTTCTCCGCGTGTGGCTGCCCGTCGATCAGCTCGCTCCCGGCGTGCTCGAACGCCACCCGGTAGCTGTCCTCAAGGTTCTTCCACTGCCCCGCATCCTGCGGCTTCTCCACCCCGCCCGGTCGGGGGCTGCCCGCCGACGGCGGCCCGGCCTGGACGGCGGCCTCCGCATCCTTGAGGGCCTGCTCGCGCGCCTCGCGCGCCTCCTTCAACCGCTGCTGCCGGCTCTCCAGCTCCGTCTTCCGGCTTTCCGGCATGCCGCCGGTTTCGGCCCTCGCCACCAGCTCGGCGGTGTGCGCCTCGGCGGCCTTGATCCGCTCAATGGTCTTCGGCAGAACCCGGATCTCCGCCTCCTGCCGGTCCCGCAGGAACGGAGCGGCCTCGGCCGGCACGCCCCTCCGGAGCTCGTGCTCGAAGATCGCCGACCGGTCGCGCTGCGCCTGGGCACCGTCCCGCAGAGACTCCAACTTGGCGCGCTCCGCAGCGATTTGAGCGGACCGCTCCGGCGTCGGGCGACCGGTGGACTCCTCCTGACGAAGGACCTCCAACTGCTCCTCCGCCCGGGCGACCGAGTCGGTCAGCCGGTCCGCGTTGCGCGACAGTACGTCCGCGTGCAGGAACTTCTCGTTGCGGTTCTGCTTCAGCAGCGCCTTCGTGTCCTTGTCGTTGAGCACGTCCCGCTCGTAGCGCTCCAGATCGGGGCGCATCTGCCGGAACTCCGCCGAGTCCCCGAGGAACTTCTCGATGGTGTCGAAGGTGTGCTTGCCGTCGATCCGGTGCCCGCTCTCGCGGTCCGTCGCAGCCGGCACGGTCGTCCCGCCGTGCGCACCCGTCGGCGGCGGGGGCGGCGGGGACGGGAGTTGCTCGTTCGACCTGCGTGGCTCGGCGGCCGGTGGCCGGTGCTCGACGGCCGGCTGCGGCCGGGGCTCGGCGGTGGGCTGGGGCGTACCGTCCACCTGCTCCATGAACTCGCGGAAGCCGTCGTACGCGGCGTTCTGCGCGGTGGTCTCGCGCACCGGGTTCGCAGCGCCGTCGTGGAGCGCGGACGGGTCCGGGCCGTACAGCTTCTCCAGCAGCGGGTACAGGTCGGGCTCGTTCCTCTTCACCCACTCCGCACCGTTGTTGCGCGGCTCACCGGTGTACGGGTCGCGGCCGTGGTTGGTGCCCAGGTAGGCGTTGGTGGCCTGGGCGAAGTACTCGTGCTGGTCCTTCGACGAGTAGTTGCCGGGCGTCCTGCCGTCCGGCCACTGCACGTTCTTCGCCGGGTCCTTGGCAGCGTCGGTCTTCTTCTCGAAGGCGTCCTTGATCGTCTGCTTGTCGTGGTCACTCAGCCCGAACTCGTGCACGGTGTGGCTGAACTCGTGCGTGGTGGTGGAGTACCCGTCCGCGTAGTGCCCGCCCGCGCCCACCGAAGTGCGCTCGCCCAGCAGGTTCTCCTCGGTGACGGCGGAGTGCCTGCCGCCCGAACCCCGCATGTCGTCGTAGCCGCGACCGCCGCCCGCCTCGCTGTCGACGGTCAGGCCGCGCAGGTCGTGCAGGTCGGGGACGTCGGGCATCCGCACGTCCTTCGGGACGATCACCACGTCCGCGCCGTTCTTCATCAACTGCGCTGCGGTGTCCGGGTCCTGGAGCATCCGGGCGACCTGCCGCTGCGCCTCCAGGCGGGCGGACGCGGCCTGCTCGGCACGCGGGTCCACGTGCACGATCAGCTCGGCGGCCACCTTGGCGAAGTCCTTCGGCGGCAGAGACGACTTCAACGCGTCCACGAACCGCGGGTCCTGCGCCAGCCAACGCCGGTGCTCCGGCCTGAGGTTGGCGATCTCCTGGGCCCGCTGCTCCGGCGTCATGCCCGGCAGGTCCTGCCGCAACCGGTCCGCGTCGGCCGGACGCACCCGCGACACGTTCCGCCTGGTGCCGCCGAGTTGCTCGACGGCGTCCCGCACGCTGCCCGCCCGGCCCAGCCGGTCAAGCTCGGTCTGCCGCTCCTGCCGCCGACGGTCCAGCAACTGGTCGTGGGTCTGCTCCGTCACCGGACGGGCCGCCGACTCGCCGACGCGACCTGCGCCGGGGCGGATCGTGCCACCGGCCGGGGCGGCAGCGGCAGGAGTGGCCGGACGCGGCACGGCTCCGGTCCCGGTGTGCCCGCCGACCGGGCCCGGGGCGAACCCACCCGCCATCGGCGCACCGGCCGCCGGGTTCTGCGCGGGAGTGTCGCTCGCCGGTCCGTCCGGAACGACCTGCCCGGGCGCCTGCTCTGCCACCCTGGCCGGGGCTGGCCCCGCCGAGAGCCGCGTCCCACCGTCCAGGCTGGTACCGCCGGCGGCAAGGTGCCCGGCCCCGCCCAGCACACCCGAGATGTTGGGCATCACGCCCGCCCCGCTCGGCCTCGGCTCCCTCGGATCACTCCCCGGCGCGGGCTCGTACGACGCCGGGACGGACTCGTGCGCAGGCGCGGCCCGCAACACCGACTCGTTCGCTGCCTCGACCCGCCCCCGCTGCGCAGCGGACTCGGGCAGGGGCGCAGCCGTGTGCGCAGCCGCGGCGGGCTGCGACTCGGAGCGCGGCACCGCCTCCTCCCGCACCGGCGGCACCGACTCACGCACGACCGCCTGCGCCTGCCCGGACTCGTGCGACGCCGGAGCCGACTCCTGACGCGGCACCGACTCGTGCACCGACGACGTGGCGGACGAGACCACCGCCTCGCGCGGCACCGCCTGCTCGTGGACGGGCGCACCCGTCCCCTGGCGCGGGACAGACTCGTTCACCGGCGCGGCAGCCTGCGACTCCGAGCGCGGCGTCGCCTGCTCGTGCACCGACGGCACCGATTCGTGCACCGGCGCGGGAGGCTGCGACTCGGCACGCGGCGTCAAGCTCTCTCGCGTCGGCGGCACCGACTCGCGCACGGCCGCCTGCGCCTGCCCGGACTCGTGCAACGCCGGAGCCGACTCCTGACGCGACGCCGACTCGTGCACCGACGACGTGGCGGACGAGACCACCGCCTCGCGCGGCACCTGCTCGTGAACGGGCGCACCCGTCCCCTGGCGCGGGACAGACTCGTTCACCGGCGCGGCAGCCTGCGACTCCGAGCGCGGCACCGACTGCTCGTGCACCGGCGCGGGAGGCTGCGAATCGGCACGCGGCGTCACGCTTTCTCGCGTCGGCGGCACCGACTCCTGACGCGGCACCGACTCGGGCGCCATCGACGTGGTGGACGAGGCTGCCGTCTCGCGCGGCACCGCCTGCTCATGCAGCGCCGGCACGGGCTCCTGACGCGACACCGACTCGCGCGGCGTCACGCTTTCCCGCGTCGGCGGCACCACCGGCTCCTGGCGCGGCGCAGCCGTCTCCTGCACCGGCGCGGCCGAACGCGACTCCGCACGAGGTGCCGCCGCCTCCTGGACGTGCGCCGCCGCCTGCTCGCTCGGGGCCGAGCCCGGTGCGGCGGTGTGCCCGGCGGACGGCGACGCCTCGCTCGCACCGCGCCCCCCGCCGAACGGCGTCAGCCCGCTCACCTTCGACTCGCCCGAGCCCGAGCCCGCGCCCGCCCCGGAATCCGCGCCGCGCGACGCACCCGACGCACTCGCGCCGGAACCCGAACTCGACGCTCCCGCACCCGAGTCCGCCGTCTTCGCGGCTCCCGCCCCCGCACTCCCCGACGGCCCGTGGTACGAACTGGCGCCGGCCGTGTCGGGCTTGTTGAACGTGGGCGTCGCCCCGTCCGAACCGCCGTTCGTGCCGGGCAGCTTCGGCCCCTCGGCGGCCTTGGGCGTCACGAAGTGGCCCTTCGCCTTGGCCGCGCCCGCGTGCAGGCCCGCGCCCGCGCCGCCGGAGAGGCCGGAGCCGAGGAGGGAGCTGCCGTCGACCTTGCCGGTGGTGATCAGCTGGGTGGAGACGTCCGCGCCGACGCCGACGGCCGCGCCGGTGGCCATCTTGCCGGCGGTGGACTTGAGCGCGGCCTCGACGCCGAGCTTCTCGCCGGCCTTGCCGATGCCCTTGCCGATCAGGTGGCCGGACGCGCCGCCGACGGCGCCGCCCGCCGCGTTCTGGCCGACTTCCTTCATGTCGATGCTCTTGCGGTGGCCCTCGGCGAGTTCGATGCCCTGGGCGAGGAGGTTGATCGCGGCCATCTGGGCGGCCTGCTTGGCCGCCATCACCAGCATCTCCTTCAGCAGGAGTTTCAGGGTGGCCGAGACCGTGGCCTTGCTCGCCGCGATGAACCCGGGCACTTCCAGCATCGACAGTCCGCCGGTGAACGGCGCCTCCGCCTCGGCGGTCGCGATCTCGAAGGCCAGGATGCCGAGTTGGGCGATGATCTGGATCTTCGCCGTCTCCGCCGAGTTGGCGACCTGCTCCAGCATGTCGCCCATGCCGTTCAGCGCGTTGATCGCGCCGGGCAGGTAGCCGGGGTCCTGTTCGGTGCCCTTGCCGACCGAGTACTTCTCCCAGTACGTGCCCAACGCCTCGGCGGCGACGCCCTGTTGGCCTTCGAGGGCGCGCTTGATGGTGGCGTCGCCGGCCTGCGCGGCGTCCGCCAGGGCCTCGGCCGCCTTGCGGCAGTGGTCGGCCATGTCGCGGAGCTGGTCCTCGTCGGCCTCCGGCCACCGGCAGCCCGCGAGCAGCAGGAGCACCCACTGGAGGGGCTCCGGGAGTTCGACCGCCATGGGATCAGTGCCTTCCGCTCTGGTGGCTCGGGGTGCTGTGGTAGCTGGGCGGGATGATCCGCATGGGGGCGTGGCTCGGCAGTTGCGGCGAGGCGGGCATCGGCGCGTTGCCGGGGTCCACGCCGTTCAGCGCGGTGACGACGCCCTCGTCGGCGTTCTGGTAGCCGTCGGCCATCGCCTTCAGGCCGTCGGCGATGCCTTTGAGCGCGGCAGGCAGGCCCTTGACGACGTCGAGGGTGTCCTTGCTGTACTTCAGGTAGCCCTTCTCGCCCTCGGCGAACTGCTTGCCCGACTCGTCGTTGCCCCAAGGGTGTTGGGACTCGAGTGCGGGCAGGTACGAGCTGAGCGAGCTGTACAGCGAGCCCACCTGTTCGGAGACGGCGAGCATGGACGACGCCGCCGCTTGGTACTGCGCGGGGTCGACCTGGAAACCGGTGCCGGCCTTCCCGGACGTGTCGACCGCCGCCGGCCTGGCGGTGATCCGGTTGCCGGGGACGGCGGCGGTGCCGACCTTCGTGCGCGCGGCGAGCGGCTCGGTGGGCGTCCGCTCCGACGGCCGTGCGGCGGGCGGCGGTTCGGAGCGGCCCAGCGTCCGAGCGGTGATGCGCGGCGGCGCCGGCGCCCCTTCGACGGGCTGCGCCGGCTCGCCGCGCTCGAACGACCCCAGCGTGGTGGCCGGCTCGTCCCGTCCGCGCACCGCCCGGCCCGCCAACTGCGGTGCGGCGTCGGCCTGTTGGAAGGCCTCCGGGGCGGTCCAGGACGACTCCCCGACGGGATCGGCCGCACCCACCCGGAACCGCGTGGCGACCGCCGGTTCGGCCTCGGCCTCGGCTGCCGCGTACCAGGCCTGCTCGTCGTTGCTCATGGTGTTCCTTCGTCAGTTCGGTTCGACGGCAGCCGCGATCAGCCCGCAGCGGGCCCGCCCGAAGCCCCCGAGGCCCCGGGCGCGGTGGCCAGCCGGGACAGCGCGGCGCGCAGGAACGGGCTGGGCACCTGGAATCCCTCCTCCTGCAGCAGCGGGGCACGCTCCGGCTTCTCGTCCGCGCCACCCGCCCCGGCGGCCGGCGCGGCGTCGCCGGGCGCGGCCGACTCAGGCACATCACCGTGGCCCCGACGCGCCGCCACGCTGCGCGAACGCTCCAGGTAGGCGTCGTCCGCGCCGGACGCCGCGACATCGCCCTGACGCTCCGTCAAGTCCGCTTCAGAGGACGCCACTTCGCTGGATTCGGCACCCGTCCCGAGCAGCACCCCGGCCAACTGGCTCAGCATCTCCTGCTCACCGGACGGACCGGCGGCAACCGGCGCGGCGGCCGGCTCCGGGCCGGTGAACGTGCCGTCCGCGCGGGCGTCGTCCAGCCAACGGCGGCGCGCACGGTGCCAGTTGCGGTCGCACGGGCCGACCTCGCCGGCCTGGCCGAGGATGCCGGCGTCGTGCAGCAGCTCGTCCTCCTCCTCGCCCTCCGCGCCGAAGCGGGTCGGGCTGAGGAACCGGTTGCCCCCCTTGCCGTCCTTTCCGCCGCCACCGCCGCGTCCCGCGCCGCCCATGCCGGCCATCGGGCCGCCCGCGCCCATGCCCGCCGCACCGCCGACCCCGGCGGCACGCCCGCCGGCCGCGCCGCCGCCCGAGCCGAGCCCACTCGAACCCACCCGCCCGGCCGCCCCGGCCGCGCCGGACATCCCCCGCGCCGACGCACCGCCGGCCGCGCCGAGCCCCGAACCGCCGCCGACCCCGGCCCCGCCACCGACCCGGGCCGACCGCGCACCGATCCCGCTGCCGCCGCCCGCGCCGCCCAGCCCCGCACCGCCCGCGCCGGCACCGCGCAGCGCGGACCCGGCGCCGCCCACCCCGCCCCCGCCGCGCGCGGAGGAACCGCCCGCACCGCCGAACGGGTTGCTGCCCGCGCCCCGGAACGGGGCCGGGCCGCCGGCGCTGCGCGGCGACGCACCCGAGCTGCCGGTGTAGCCACCGGTCCGGCCGAGGTTGCCGAGGCCGCCGAACGGAGTGCCGCCCACGCTGCCGCTCAGCCCGGCGCCGGGGCCGGAGTTGCCGAGCGGCGAGTAGCGGCTGCCGGACGGGCCGGCGCCCGGGGCGGACCCGAGTTCGGTGCCGATGCCGCTGCCGAGGTCGCCGAGCCCGGCGAGGTTCAGCGGGTGTGCGCCCGCGCCGCCGAGCGGACTGAACACCGGTGCGCCGCCGCCCGATCCGCCCGACCCGAGGTTGGGCGAGTTCGGCGTGGGCAGCTTGAACGGCGTCAGCGCCGGAGCCCCGCCCGACTGCCCCGCGCCGCCCGCCGATCCGGCCCCGCCGACGCCGCCGAACCCGGGCACGCCGCCGTGCGACCCGACCCCGGCCCCCGCCCCGCCGGCACCGCCGCCCGCCCCGCCGGGCAGACCGGCGCCGACCCCGGGCGCGTCCGGCAGCGAGAACGGGCGCGCGGCGGCCGCGCCGCCGTACGGCCCGCCCGCCCCGTCACCGGTCTCGCCCGGCACGCGCACCCCGGCCGGCATGACGGCGGGGCTGCGTCCGGACATCTGCTCGGCCCCGCCCGCACCACCCGAACTCCCGTTGCCACCAGCCCCGTTGAGGGCGCAACTCTTGGCCATGCCGGTCATGTCGGCGAGGTGGCCGGCGTTCTTGCGGAGCTTGCCGTCCACCTCGCCGACGACCTGTCCGACGTACTGGTGATAGACGGCCGCGGCCTGTTTGATGCCTGCGGAGTTGGCGATGTCGTCGTTCTTGCCGGCCGGGTTCTGCTCCATGTACTTCTTCGCGTACTGGAGTTCACGGACCATCTCGTTCTTGGTGTCGATCACCGCGCCGGTCGCCCCGTGCAGCGAGGTGGCGATCGCGTTCCCGGACTGCAGGGTGGTCGCGACGTGCGAGTCCTCGCCGCCGGCGAACTTCTGCAGGTACTGCTGGAAGCTGTCGGCGGCCGGTCCGGACATGCTCGCCATGGCGCGCTGCGCCGCCTCGGTGATGGCCCGCACGTGGGTGTCGGCGATCCGGTTCCACTCGTCCCAGGCGGCGGCGAGTTCGGCGAGGAGTTCCTCGTTGGCGTCGGGGAAGGCGATGTCCTTGCCGTTCTCGTTCTTCTGAACGGTCTTCAGGACTTCGGCGAGGTCGGCAGGCAGCACGATCATGGCGGCAGGCTCTCCGGGTGGACGATCATGTTCGGAGCTTGGACGGGTGAGCGTCCCCGGCCGCGATGGACAACGAATGAACACGCCCCCGGGCGACGCCTCGCCCGGGGGCTTTCTCGGTCAGATGACCTGCCGCATGCCGGGCCCGCCGCCGCCGCGGATCGGGTCCGGGGTGTTCTTGTGGTGGTTGTAGTCGAGGGTGGGGGCGTCCGGCTTGTGGTAGCTGTCGTCCGCGCCGGTGTTGCCGATCGACGCGATCGGGGCCGGCGGCGGGGGCAGGTCCGGTTCGCGGTCGACGGCCACCGTCTCGTGGGGCACGCGGATCTCCCGGTCGGCGCTCGGCACCGCCGGGGGCGCCGCGTCGGCGCCGACCGGACGCGGGGAGGCCGGGCGCGGGGACGCCGGGGTGGTCCCGTCGGTGGTGATCCGGCCGATCCGGTCGCCGTGCTCCTCGTCGTTGACCCGATGCCGGGCCGCCATGGCCTGCAGGTTCTGCCCGACGGCGGTGGCGTTCTTCATCAACTCCCGGATGCCGGTGAGGGCCTGCTGCTGGTGCTTGCCCAGCCCGCCGACCGACGAGCCGCCGCCCTTGAGGGCCTTGCCGAGCAGGTCGCTGCCGTACACCGTCTCCTCGACCTGCTTGACCTTGGCCTCCAACCGGTTGGCCGGGCCCTCCAGTTCGTGCAGCAGGTCCATGATCTTCTTGGCTGCGGTCTCGACCTCGTCCAGGTCGATCCACACCGTTTCGTTCGCCATTTCTTCCACCCTCCAGGTGTTCGCGCCCCCGGGCAGCCGGGCTCGGACCCCCGCCCTCCGGTCTCGCGGACACGCCGCAGCGCTCGCACCGGATTCAGGGCAGGCCGAGGCACTCGCGGCTGCCGTACCCGCCAATTGGCAGGCAACTCTACTTGCCGTCCGGAAGCGTAGGGCCGAAGACGACCGCCGAGGTGACGCAACGTCACCTCGGCGGGGAGCTTCCCGGGGCGACGCACGCCCCGAAGGTATGGAGTTGGCAAAGTCCGTCACGCCGTACGGCGGCCCCGCAGCAGAGGTCTTCGCTCTGCGCGACGGAGAGTCGTGATGGTCCAGTGAGGGTCGAGTGTTCCCGGGTGAACAGTGGCGGCGGGCCCAACTGCGTTCGCGGCCGGGCCCCTTGGCAGCGGGGCCCGGCCGCTACGAACGGTGACATCCACCCCCACCGGCGGTCACCGTCCGGCTCGGCGCTCCTGGTACGCGTCGATCACCGCGTCGATCGGAATCGACGGCCAGGTGCTGATCTCTCCGGTCTCCCGGTCGACCACGCCGGTGGCGTCGCCGAGGTTCGCCGGCGGGCGCGGCTGCCCGGTCGCCGGGTCCACCTCCAGCGGCGCGGGCGCGGCCCACACCACCCAGCCGAGGTCGAACTCCCGGAACCTGACCTCCCGCCCGGCGGCCCCCTGCGGCGCGCCGTCGTTCAGCCATGCCTGCGCCTTCGCGAGGGCCTGCTCCTGGGTGATCATGCGTTTCCTCCTGCGGTGCGGTGTGCGTCGCCGAGTGCGGCCAGCGCCGCGACAGTGGCGGTGAGTTCGGGCGATTCGGGCAGCGGCTCGCCGGCGAAGCCCCGGTGCCGGAGCGCCAGTTGCCTGCTGCGGTCGGCGCGGGCGACCACCAGGACGTCCCAGTCGCCGGCGGCGGCGGGCGGGCCGGCCAGCCGGACGGACACCCGGACCGGCCGGGTGCCGGGCCGCAGGAACGTCCGGTCCACGATGTCCGCGATCCGCCCCTCCGGATCCGCCGGGTCGAGCTCGAACTCGCGGTGCAGCAGCGGCAGTTCGACGCCCTCGCCCTCCACGGTGAGGGTCAGGTGTCCGACCGCGGGCACCCCGTACCGCCGCAGCGGGCGGGTGGCCTCGGCCGCCAGCGCCATGGCGGCGGCGAGCAGTTCGCTGGCCGGGCCGTGGTCGGTCCAGCTGTCCTGGTGGACGGCGCGCGGCAGCGGAGCGGGCTCCGTCCACCGGCCGTCGGCCCCGACCCGGGCCGGGGCGTAGCCCTCGACCAGCCGGGCGAGCCCCTCCTCGGGGGTGGCGCCGAGGTACCACCAGTCGCTCCGGCCCTGCCGGAACAGCCGGCCCTGCGCGTCGAGCGCGAGGACTCCGTCGCCGGTCCGGCCGACCGGGAACACCGAGGCGCCCAGCCGGCGGGCGAGCGCGGCGGCCACCGTGCGGCTGCCGCGCGCCACCGCCGGGTCGATCACGGCACTGTGCGCCGCGACCTCCACCCCGGGGCCGCCGCGGGGGACGGTCAGGTCGCCGTACTCCGCGAGGAAGCGCTGCGCCGCCTCGGACGGCTCCACCAGGGCGTCCTCGTCGACGACCGCGACGACCGCCATCAGCAGCCGCTGTTCGGCGTCGGCGTCGGGCCGGCGGCCCTCGGTCCAGCCGGCCTCGGCCAGGGATTCGCGCAGTGCCGTGGTGAAACGGGCCTCCGTCATCGCCGACCCCCCTCGACCACCTCGACGCCGAGCTCCGCCAGCAGGGCCGCGCAGGACCGGCAGGGCGGCACCGGCGCACCGTGCTCCGCGCTGTCGTCCGGCCGCACGGCGATGCTGCTGATCCAGCTCTCCGCGAAGTGCGGGCGGGCGTCCTCCAGCGTGGTCTCCGCACCGTCGGCGCGCTGCTCGTCCAGGTGGTGCAGCACGTCGGAGATCAGGCCGGTCTCCGCGCACCGGGCGGCGAACGGCTCGCGCTGGTAGGGCGGCAGCTCGTCGAGGAACTCCTGTACCGCCGGGTGCAGTTCGGGGTCCTGCTCGCCGAGCGTGTTGGACCGGGTCCAGAGCGTCCGGTCGACGAGCAGGGTGGACACCGTGTGCGGCACCTCGGCCTCGGCGGCCGGCCGGTACCGGTCCAGCGCCTCGTACGGGTTGACGCCGAGGAACTCGACCTCGTCGGCGCCCAGGTGGAAGAAGCTGCCGCCGGCCGAGACCACCAGCCGCCCCGGCCCGTCCAGTTCGGCCCCGACCGGGACGACCGGCTCGCCCAGCGCCGCCGCCAGCTCGGCCAGCGCCGCCGCCGACTCCGGGCCGGCCGGGGCGGTCGGCACCGTCCGCAGCACGCCGCCGGACGCGGTCGGCAGCGTCAGGTCGCCGAACCGCCCGAGGAAGGACAGCGCCGCCGACTCCTCCCCCGCCTGCCCGCCGTCCGCGCGCACCCAGTCGGCGAGCAACTCGCGGGCGCGCTCGCCGATGTCACGCGAGGGCGACCAGCCGCAGCCGGCCAACCACGACAACGTCCCGTCAGGGTCGCGGGGTTGAGGCATGAGTGTTCTGCGCTCTCTCTTCGGACGGCCGCTGGGCCGCAGTCTCGACAATCGGTACTACCCGGCATTCGGCGCCGGATCTGGAACACCGGAGGTGGATGCGCGCGGTCACGTCAGGAACTGGACCGATTTCATCCCGAAGTATTCCACCACCGGCGCGCAGTTCCCGCAGGGCGCCTTGTAGCCGCCGTAGTCCGCGTGCAGCTTGGTCTTGTCCTTCGGATCGGCCCCGGTCTCCAGCGGACGGACGAATGCCTTTCCGAGGGATCCCTTCGCCTTTTCCATGGCCGCGGCCACGGCGTCGGCGTCGGCCAGATCCTTCCTCTTGAAATCGACGTCGGTCTTCTGCAGCAGCTCCGTCATCAGATTCGGCTCGGCACACTTGCACCGGGTGCTCTCCGAACCCCTCGGGTAGTTGGTCCACCCCAGTTTCTCCTTGACGGCCGCGAACTCCCTGTCGTCCTTTGCCCCGTAGGCGAATTCGACGAGCGGGTGGATGTGCTCCGGCGCGCCGTCGCCGGCCATTTTCTTCGTACTGCTCGCGGTGACCACGATCAGCTGCTTGTTACCGCCCGCTCCGTCGACGAGCAGCGCGGAGGCCACGCAGCCGGGGCGGAACTTGTCGCCCTTGACGTGCTCCGCCATCGACTCACCGGCGTTGGCCATCTCCGAGAAGGCCGTCTCGATGCTGACGTTCCCCAGCTCCTGCGGGCCGGTCGTGAAGTACCGGCCCTTCTTCCCGTGGTCGACGACCGTCGCCGGCGCCGGCTCCGGGGCGGGATCGGGCTCGACCGTGAGGGCGTGCCGTGCCTCCTCGTTGAGGCGCAGCTCGTCGGCCAACCGCTCCCGCTCCCAGGCCAGTTGCTCGGGGTCGCCGTCCTGGCGCCCCACCCGGTCCTCCAGCAGCTGCTGCTTCTCCGTCAGCCGGGCCTGCTCGTCGAGCAGGCGCTCCTGCTCCCGCAGCTTCTCCGCCTGCTCCTTGGTCTTCGCCTCCGGCCCGCTCAGCTGGTTCAGCGCGTCGAGCTGCTCCTTCAGCGCGGCCCGCTGCTCGGCGGACTGCCACTTCTCGCCGGACTTCTGCGCCTCCAGCCAGTTCTGCTTCTTCTCCCGCCAGTTCACCTCGCTCGGCGGCGAGAAGTGCTGGCTCGGCGAGCCGCCCTTCTTGGCGGACTTGGCGGCCTTCGCCTCCGCATTGGTCTCCAGGACCTGATGCTCGGCGTGCCACTCGTTCAGCAGCTTCCGGCGGTCGGCCAGTGCCTTCACCCGGTCCGCCGGCCAGTTGTCCCGCTTGGCCGCCGCCTCCTGTTCCGCCAGCCGGGCGTGCTGGTCGACGAACCACTCGCTCTTGTCGAGCCACTTCTGCTGGTGGTCCAGGCCCTTGCGGGCCTTGTTGAGGGCCTGCTGCTCGTCGGCGAGCTCCTTCTCCTTGGCTGCGAGGCTCTTCTGCTCCCGGTCGGCCCGGACGCGGTCGTACTGGCCGCTCTCCAGCTTCGCCCGGAGCCTGTCCAACTCCTCGTGCCGTACGTCCAGCCCCTGCTGGTCGTGGTCGAGCGCACCCTGCAGCTTGTCCAGGGCCTGCTGGCCCTCGATCAACTTCTCGCGGCGGACGTCGAATTCGCTCTTGGCGGCGGGCGACTCGCCCGGCTTCTTGGGGGCGAGTCGCTCGGCCTGCTCGACCAGGGCCTCGTGCCGGGACAGCCGCTCGTGCTGCGCGGTCAGCCGCTCCTGCTGTCCGGCGAGCCGCTCCTGCTGCTTCTCCCACCGCTGCTGGCGTTCGGCCGCCTGCTGCTGCCGGGGCTCCACGCGGTCGCCCTTGGACAGCCGCTCCTCGGCCAACTTCCACTGCCGGTCGGCCAGCTCCTGCTGGTGCTTGGCCAACTCCTGCTGTCGGCCCGCGAGTTCGTCCTGCCGCTCGGCGACCTTCCGCTGTTCCTCCAGCCGCTTGGTGGTCTGCTCGGACGGGTTCGGCCGCGCCTGCTCCTGCCGGCGGAGCTCCTCCTGCCTGGCCTTCGTGCGCTCCCGTTCCGCCGCTGCCGTCCGGTCCGCGTCGGCCTTTTTGGCCAGCGCGACGGCGTCCGCGATCGAGTTCCCCGTGCGGGTGTTCCGGTCGACGGCATCGGTGCCGGCCGGCCGCGCCGGCGCGGGGTGCTCGGCGGACGGCTGGCCGGCGGAGTGCAGGGGCGTGCGGTCCGGGCCGACGGGGAGGGCGAACAGGCCGCCCTCGCCCGCGTACAGCGGCTTGTCGCTGCTGCGGCCCAACTGCGGGTCGCTGTAGACGATGGTGCCCTCGTGGTTCATGGCGTGCCAGGCGTGGGTGCGTCCCTCGCTGTCCCGGCTGGTGATCACGGCCTGCGAGCCGTGGCCGCCGTCGAGCAGGGTCTGCGCCAGCTCGGCGTGGCCCTCCGCACCGGCGCCCAGGTGCTCGAACCGGCCGCCGAGCGCCTGCTCGACGCGGTCCCGGCCGCCCTCCTCGCCCAGCCCGTTGTCCTCGTGGCGCGGCGCGGCCACCGTCGGACGGCCGTCCACGGTGTCGACCATGGCGAGCGCCGCGTCCACGCAGTTGTTGGCCCGACCCGGCGCGCCCGGGCCGTCGCCGTTCAGCTTGGCCAGCCAGTCGCCCGTCCTCGGATCCGGGTGCCGCTGCGGGGTGCCGTCCTCGGTGCGCGGCACCGCGTCCGCAAGCCGCTTCACCTCGTGCTCGGACGGCCGCGACAGCCCGCCCTCCACGTCGAACGGCCGCCCGTCGGTAGCCGGGTGACGCGGGCCGCCGCCCTCCTGCTCCGTCAACGGCCGCTCGTGCGGGGGCCGTTCGTGGAGCGGCTGGTCGCCGTGCGGGGTGGCCGCGTCGTGCGAGGGCGGGAGCACGCCCGCCGGTTCCTGCGAGAACAGGTGCAGGTCGGCCATCTGCGTGGTCGGCACCGAGGAGGACGGCGAAGCGGGCTGCGAGGAGGACGGCGAGGAGGGCTGCGAGCCCATCAGCGTGTCCCCGTCGGCGTCCTGGCCCGGGGCGTGGCGCTTCACGGACGGCTCCGGCTCCGAATCGCCTTCACGCCCGCGCTTGTGGCCCAGGGTCGGCCCGTCCGACATCACGGTGTCGCCGTCCGCGTCCGTCACCGGCTTCGGCGCCGTGATCTCCGGGCCCTCCGCGCCGGGCCTGCCGTCCCGCGCCGGGTCGAAGTAGCCCTGCCGGAAGTCGTCCCCCACCACCGCCGTGCTCGGCCGGTCGCCCACGTGGTGGTACTGGTTGCCGGAGGAGGACAGCGGCACCTTGTCGTTCGGGTTCTGGATGTCCACCCCGAACTCGGCGGTCGCGTTGTTGCCCAGCGGCGTGGGGAAGCCCGGCTCGTCGATCTTCGCCGCCACGTCGGCGGCCGTCTTCGGCTCCATCATGTCCCGCAGCTCACGCGGCGCCAGGCCCTTGTCCTCCAGCCCGCGCACCGCCCGCAGCAGGTCCAGGGTGTGCGGCGAGTACAGCGCCTCCTTGGGCAGCTTGCCCTCGGCGACGGCGGTCAGCACGTCCTGGTCGCGGATCAGGTGCGGGTCCAGGTAGTTCTGCACCAGCTGATTGGTGAACTCGTCGCCGAAGCGCAGGTTCGACCCGCTGTCGGACAGCGCGTTCGCCATCCGCTCGATCAGGCGCGGCAGTTCGGCGGGCGGCGCGGTCAGCGCCTGCCGGAACAGCGCCTCCGGGTGGCTGCCGGCCGCCCCCTGGCGGGCGTGCGCGCCGCCGTAGTAGGTGCCCACGGTCTCGTGGTCGGTGATCGCCCGCGCTTCCTGAACCGAGTGGCCGCTGTTCCTGAGCTCCCTGAACCGCTCGCTCGCCGTCTTGGTGAGCTCCTCGCTGAGCTTTGCCTCCTCCAGCCTGGACTTGGCCTCGACGAGGCCGCTCTCCGCCTTCGTCACGGCACTCTCGGCCGCCTTCAGGTTCTTGGCCGCGTCGCGCCGCTGCTGGCTCTTCGGGTCGAGGTGGGCCACCGCCTGGTCCGCCAGGTCGGCTTGGTCGCGCGCGGCTTTGGCGTCCTTCAAGGCCTTCTCGGCGGCGGCGTGCTTGGTCTCCCGGTCCGCGCGGGCGTCCTTCGCGGTCGTCGCGGCCTTGTCGAAGGCCTGGTCGGCGGCCTTCGGCTCCTTCTTGGTGACCTTGTCGGCCTCTGCCTTGAGCTCGCCGAGGTGCTTGTCGACCTCGGCCTGCCGGAGCGGTTCCCGCTGCCCGTTCAGGTGCTTGGCCAGGTTCTCCAGGTCGGCCTGGGTCTCGGTGCCGTTGCGGATCTTCTCGGCGAGCGCGGCCGCGTCGCCGCCGGTGGTCAGCTTCTCCTTCGCGAACTTGGCGGCCAGACCGTCCAGTTGGCCGTCCAGCCCGGGGTAGAGGTCCTTGATGCCGGTCCGCGGCGCCCCGGCCGGGCCGGCGGGCGGCGCCTGCTGGGCGTGCTTGGCGGCGTCGCGCAGCACGGCCACCGCCTCGTCCACCTGGCGCGGGCCGGTGATGCCGTTGGTCAGGTTGACGTCCTCGACGGCCTGCTGCTTGACCTTCTGGTGCAGGCTGTTCGCGGCGGCGGCGAACCGGTCGCGCTCGGCGGCCGTCGGCGCGCCGTCGCCCATCGCGTCGGCCGCGGCCCGCAGTCGCTGCAACTCCTGCCGGACGGGCTTGTCCAGGCCGGCGTCCGAGAGCCGGTCCGCCAGGCCGGCGACCGCGTCGCGCGCCCCCGGGCCGTCCGTGACGCCGCCCAACTTCTGTATCGCGTCGGGCAGTTGCTTGTTCCCGTAGACCGTCTTCAGGTCGACGTTGTCCTTGGTGTACGCCAAGTCCCGGCGGGCCAGGAACTCGATCGCCTTCGGGTCCGCGCCGAGCCGGTCGGCGGCCGCCTTCCCGTACTTGTCGAGGATCCGGTGGTTGTCCGGGGCCATCGTCTGCACGAAGTCGCCGAACGCCTCGGACACCTGCCCGTGCGTCTCCGGGCCGAGGGCACGGCCCTTGAACACCGCCGCCGCCACGTACTTGTGCACCATGAAGTCGGCGACGATGTGGTTGCGGTTGATGCCGGTGTCCTGGAACTTGTAGTCGATGTCCTTGCCGGCGCTGCGCTCGATCTTCTCCGCGTGCGGCTCGCCCGCCATGACGCCGTGGTCCGAGTGGCCGAACGCCGCGCGGTACGCCGCTTCCTTCGCCTTCTGCTCGGACTCCTTGACCTTCGGGAAGTTGCCCTGCTGGGCGTCCTTCCTCGCCTGGAGGTCCTGGTCGAGCCACTCCGTACGGCGCTTCAGCTCCGCGATCCGGTCGTCGAACCCGTCCTTGCTGGACTTGAGCTTGCTCTTGTTGCCCTCCTTGGCCCGGTCCTCGGCCGAGAGCGAGTTGTAGTGGTCCTCGGCCTGCTGCTTCTTCGCCTCCGCCTGCCGCACCAGGTCGGCGACGACGCGCTTCTCCTCCCTGATCCGGTTCTCGACGTCCGGGCCGAAGCGCTTCTCGGCGGCCTCCCGCTCCTTCGCGAGCTCGGGCGTGATCTTGCCGCCCGTGCGCCGCGCGAGCTCGTGGTCGTAGACGGCCACGCGCTGCCGCTGCTCCTCCAGGTACGCCTTGGTCTCTTCCAGGCGCGCCCGGTCCGCCGCGGACGTGGCGGGATCGGCGAGGCGCTTGTCCACGTTCGCGAGCGCCTCGGGAAGCCCCTTGCGGAGCTGCTCGACGTGCAGCTCCTTCTGGACGCGGTACTGGTCCGCCATCACCCGGTTGACCTTGGCGTCCAGGTCGGCCCGGTTGTAGTCGAGCAGGTCCTTGCTGACCGTGTCGAACTCGGCGCGCTTGTCCGACGGCAGGAAGTCGCCGATCCTCTCCAGCACTTCCTTGGCGTCCACCTTGTACGGACGTCCCGTTCCGCCGGCGCCGGGAGCGGCGTCCGGCCGCGCGGCGGTCCCCGTCCCGGAGTGCGGGGCGGCCTTCGGGCCGCTGTTGCCCTGGTCGGCGCCCGCGGGCTTGGCGGGGTGCAGCGGCGCGCGGTCCGGGGTGAGCGGGACGGCGAACACGCCGCCCTCGCCCTGGTACAGCGGCTTGTCGCTGACCCGGCCCATCTGACCGTCGACGTAGGCGATTTTGCCGTCGTGGTTCACCGCGGTCCAGGCGTGGGCGCGGCCCTCGCTGTCGTGCGTGATGATCACCGCCGACGAGCCGGGACCGCTCTCCAGCAGCGTCTGCGCCAGCTTCTCGTGCGCGGCCGGGCCCTCGCCCAGCTTCTCGAACTTCGCACCGAGCGCGTGCTCGATCCGGTCGCGGCTGCCCTTCTCGCCGACCGAGTTGTCCTCGACGCGCGGAGCCGCCACCGTCGGGTGACCGTTGTAGGTGTCGATCACCGAAAGCGCCGCGTCCGCACAGTTGTTGGCCCGACCCGGCCCCCACGGGCCCTCGCCGTTCAGCTTCTTCACCCAGTCGCCCTGGAACGGGTCCGGGTGCCGCTGCGGCGTGCCGTCCGCGTTGTGCGGCACGGCGTCCTGCAACTGCTTCAGGTCGTGCTCGGACGGCCGCTTCAGCCCGCCCTCCACGTCGAACGGCCGCCCGTCCGTGGCGGGGTAGCGCGGGCCGCCGTCCTCGTGCTCGGCCGGCGGGCGCTCGTGCGAGGGCTGCTGCTCGTGCGGGGTCTGCTCGTGCGGCTGCTGCTGGTCGCGGGACGGCTGCTGCTCGTGCGACGGCTGCTGCTGGTCGTGGAGCGCGGGGCCTTCCTGGTGGTGCTGGGGCTGCTCGTGCGGCGCCCCGGCGTCGGGGCGCACCGGGCCGAGCCCGCCCGGTGCCGCCGCCGGGTTGTTGTGGGGCGGTGCCGGGTTGCCACCGGGGTGCTGGCCGGCCGCGTGCGGCTGGGGCGCGGCCGGGGCGGTGACGGGAATGTGCGACAGCCGGAAGTTGTCCGGCGTGGTGCTGCCGTTCGCATTGGTGCCGTCCGGAGTGGTCAGCTTGACCCCGGGCACCCCCAACATCTCGGCGGTGCCGGGGATCCGCTCGCCACCTCCGTGGGTGGTGGCGTGCTGGTTCACGTGCGCCTCGCCGGTGACCAGGACGTACTTTCCGGTCCGGCCGTGGTCGGAGGTGATCGCGTCGTGCATGTACGAGTTCAGCAGGCGGGCGCGCTGCTCCAGCGGGCCCTGCCCGACGCCCTCCGGCTTGCGGGCCGGGGAGCCGTCCACGCCCTGGACCCGGATGCCCTCCTCCTTCGCCCGCACGACCATCTCGTGGAGGCCGGCGCCGGGCGGGGAGTTCAGGTTGGAGTCGTAGGACTCCAGCATGCCCTTCAGCTTCGGCGACATGGGGCCGTCGGACGACAGGTAGTTGTCCAGTTCGCGCTGGAAGGAGTCCCCGCGCACCGACTCGGTGTAGATGGTGTCGACGCCGGCCTGCTTCAGCGCGGCCATGTTCTCCTTGAGGAACCCCCAGCTGGGCGAGTTGCTGTGCCCCTCGCCCAGCACGAACCCGGGGTGGCCCTGGCCGTCGCCGTTCCCCTGGAGCAGGCGCTGGATGCCGTCCGCCGCGGAGTTGTGCCCGTCGAGCTGCTGCCGCACCTGCGCCCCGTCGACCGGGTGCCAGGTGGCCTGCGAGTCCTGGTAGGCCAGGCGTTCCAGCACGTTGTCACGTTCGCGCTGGGTCCGGTAGTTCTGTTCGGTCCGGAAGTCGAGCTTGCCGCCCTCCGTGAGCAGCTTGTTGCCGTTGTAGAGGTAGGCGGCACCCTCGCCGCTGTCCACCAGCTTCTGCCGGAGCCCGTCGTTCAGGGCCGTCGCCGCATCCCCGTACGTCGCCTTCAAGGTCAACGGGTCGAGGTGCGACTTGAAGGACTGCGAGTACGGGCTGACCTTCACATCGTAGGATCCGCTCTCCGTCTTGGTGCCCGAGTGGTGACGGCCGAAGTCACTGTGCGGCAGCGAGTTCGCGGCGGTCTTCAGCTCGCCGGTCAGCCGGAAGTTGAACTTGTTGTCCTTCTTGTACTGGGCGAGGGCCTCCGGGGTGGCGGCCGGCGGGTAGACCAGGGCGAGGCCGTCCGGGTCGTGGTGCAGCCTGCCCAGCTCCTCCGTGGTCGGCGGCACGTGGAGGTCGGGCAGCGGGCGGCCCAGCCCCGCCGGGTCCGACGGGACGTCGGGGGTGGCGGGACGGTTGCCGGACTCGTCGGGGCGCGGCGAGGCACCCTCGTTCTCGGGTCGCGGCGCGGTGCCGCCCTGCTCGTCCGGGGCGGGAACGTGCTCCCGCTCCGGTGCGGTGCCGGTACGGTCGGTGGGCTCCGGCGCACCGGCGTGCGTGCGCTCCGGCACCGGCCCGGCATCCGGACGCGTGCCACGACCGCCGCCGGGACGGAGCGAACCGCCGCCCTGCTGGGTGCCACCGCCGGTGGTGGCGGGTCGGGGCGCAGCGGACGTTGACGGGGCGTCGGGGCGGACGCCGCCGCCGCTGTGGCTGCCGCCGCCGACCGGGCCCGGGGTGAAACCGGCCCCGGCCATCGGCGGGACGGGCCCCTGGGTGGTGGCGTTCGGCGTGCTGTCGCCGAGGCCCTCGGGCATCCGCTGGCCCGGGCCGGTCGCCGCGTCCGGGCGCGGCAGCGTCGCACCGCGGGCACCGTCGAGGTGCGTGCCGCCGGTGCTGCCGCCGCCGTGGCCGGAGGAGGACGCGGCACTCGCCAGGTTCGCCGCCCCGCCCAGCACGCCGGACAGGTTGGGCACCGGCCCCGCCGGACCGGCCGGACGCGACGCGCCGTCGTCGCCGGACGGACGGCTGCCGGAGTCCCCGTCGTTCGCCGAACTCTCGTGCGCGGACGCCGAGTTGTCACGGGCGGGCGCGCTCGGCGCCTCGCTGTGCACGGGACGTCCCGGCTCCTGCGCAGAGACCGACTCGTGCGTCGGCCGCACCGCCTGCGACTCCTCGCGAACGGGCGCGCCGCCCTCCCGCGAGTCGGGGCGCGCGGTGCTCCCCTCCGCCTCGCTCCGCACCGGCTGCTCGTGCACCGGCCGGCCCGGCTCCTGCCCCGACAGCGGCTCCCGCTCCGGGCGCACCGCCTGCGACTCCTCGTGCACCGGCCGCGACGGGGTCTGCTCCGCGAGCGGCTCCCGCGCGGGCCGGACGGCCTCGGCCTGCTCGTGGCTGCGGCCGCCCGACGACTGCTCGTGCGGCGCCGGGGCCTGGTCCTGGCTGCGGCCGCCCGACGACTGCTCGTGCGACGGCGGAGCCTGGTCCTGGCTGCGGCCGCCCGACGACTGCTCGTGCGGTGCCGGAGCGTCCGTGCGGTTCCCGCCGCCGGTCGCCTCGGAGTGGGCCGGCGGGGCATCGTCGCCGCCGCTGCTGCGGCCGGAGCCGAACGGCGACAGGCCCTCGACCTTCGAGTCACCCGAACGCGAGCTTCCGCCGCCCGAGTTGGAGTCGCCGGCGTCCCAGCCGTCCGAACGGGACTTCGTCCCACCGGAGTTGGAGCCACTCGCGTCCCAGCCATCCGAACGGGAAGTGGTGCCACCCGAGTTGGAGGAACTCGTGTCCCAGCCGTCCGAACGCGACTTCGTGCCACCGGAGTTCGAACCACTCGCGTCCCAGCCGTCCGAACGCGACGTCGTGCCACCCGAGTTGGAGCTTCCGGAGCCGCCGGAGGGGCCCTGGTACGAGCTGCCCGCGTCACCGGAGGAGGTGTCGGGCTTGGTGAACTTCGGCGGGCCGTCCTGCCGGCCGCCCTGGCCGGAGCCGACGGGGTCGGGGATGTGCGGAGCGTCGCCGGGCTTGGGTGCGGCGCCGTGCTCCTTCATCTTGACCGCACCGTGGTTGAGCCCGACGCCCGCGCCGCCGGACAGGCCGGAGCCAAGCAGCGAGGAGGTGTCGACCTTGCCGGTGGTGATGTACTGGGTGGCGGCGTCCGCGCCGACGCCGGTGGCGCCGCCGATGACCATCTTGCCGCCGAGCGAGTTGGCGGCGCCGCCCAGGCCGACCTTTCCGGCCGCCCCGCCCAGGCCCTTGCCGATCAGGTGGCCGGCGGCGCCACCGATCGCACCGCCCTTGGCGTTCTCGCCGACCTCCTTCCAGTCAATGCTCTTGCGGTGCCCCTCGGCGAGTTCGATGCCCTGGGCCATCAGGTTGATCGCGGCCATCTGGGCGGCCTGCTTGGCCGCCATCTTGACCATGTCCTGGAGCAGCGTCTTCAGCGTCTTCTGGACGAACGCGCGGGCCGCCGCGATGAACCCGGGCACCTGCGCCATCGACGCGCCCGCGGTGACCACGGCCTCCGCCTCGGCCGTCGCCAACTCGAAGGCCAGGATGCCGAGTTGCGCGACGATCTGGATCTTCGCGGTCTCGGCCGAGTTGGCCATCTGCTCCAGCATGTCGCCCATGCCGCTGAGCGCGTTGATCGTCGCGGTCAGGCGGCCCGGGTCGTCCTCGGTGCCCTTGCCGACGGTGTACCCGTCCCAGAACTTGCCCAACGACTCAGCGGCGCTGCCCTGTTGGCCCTCCAGCGAACGCTTGATCGCCGCGTCCGCGCCCTGGGTGGCGTCCTTCAGGGTCTCCGACGCCTTGCGGCACTGGTCGGCCATGTCGCGGAGCTGGTCCTCGTCGGCCTCCGGCCAACGGCAGCCGGCGAGCAGCAGGAGCACCCACTGGAGCGGCTCCGGGAGTTCGACAGCCATGGGTCAGTGCCTTCCGTTCGGGCGGGTCATGCTGGGCGTCATCATCGGGCGGACGTGCGTCGGCACGGTCGGCGCGGTACCGGGCGGGGGCGGCATCGGGACGTCGCTCTCGCCCATGCCCGCGAAGGAACCGGCCGCGCCCTCCTCGGCCGCCTCGTAGCTCTCGCCCATCTGCTTCAGGCCGTCGGCGATGCCCTTGACTTCCTTCACCAGGCTCTGGAGCGTCTTCACCGTGTTGTGGCTGTACTCCAGGTAGCCGTTCTCACCCTCGGCGAACTGCTTGCCGGACTCGTCGTTGCCCCACGGGTTCTGGCTCTCCATCGACGGCAGGTACGAGCCCAACGACGCGGCCAGCGAGGCGATCTGCTCCGACGCGGCGAGAACGGGCGAGACCGCCGCCTTGTACTGGTCGGGGTTCGCCACGAACCCCTGCCCGGCCTTCCCCGGGCCCGAACTCGCCCCCGCGTCGGCCGCCTGCCGGGGCACCCCCTCCGCGATCGGCGTCCCCCGCGACTTCAACCGCGCCGTCTCGGCCCCCTCCGCCGGCACCAACGGCTCCCCCGCCGTCGCCGGCACCCCGTCCTGGAGCGGCACCCCCTGCGACTTCAACTGGGCAGTCTCCGCAGGCATGGTGTCGCCCAGCGGCATCCCCTCGGACGCCTTCAACCGCGCCGTCTCCATCGGCATCGCCGGGATCGTGTCACCCAACGGCATCCCCTCGGACGCCTTCAACCGCGCGGTCTCCATCGGCATCGCCGGGATCGTGTCGCCAATCGGCATCCCCTCGGACGCCTTCAGACGCGCCGTCTCCATCGGCATCGCCGGCACGGTGTCCCCCAGCGGCGTCCCCTCGGAGGCCTTCAGACGCGCCGTCTCCATCGGCATCGCCGGGATCGTGTCACCCAACGGCATCCCCTCGGACGCCTTCAACCGCGCCGTCTCCATCGGCATCGCCGGGATCGTGTCGCCAATCGGCATCCCCTCCGACGCCTTCAAACGCGCCGTCTCCATCGGCTCGCCAACCGTCGTCCCGACCCGGAACGCGGGCATCTCGTCCGGCGCAAGCCGCCCGACGTGCGCGGGTTCGCCGAGCATCGAGCCGCCGTCGATCCGCTGCGCGGGAATCACGTCGGGCTCAGCCCAACCCACCTGCGCAGCCTCCGTGAACGGCCCCCCACCATCCACCCGCTGCGCAGGCATCTCGTCAGGAGCAAACCGACCCACCTGCACAGCCTCGGTGAACGGCCCCCCGCCGTCGATCCGCTGTGCGGGAATCACGTCGGGCTCAGCCCAACCCACCTGCGCAGCCTCCGTGAAAGGCCCACCGCCATCAATCCGTTGCGCAGGCATCTCGTCAGGAGCAAACCGCCCCACCTGCACAGCCTCCGTGAACGGCCCCCCGCCGTCGATCCGCTGCGCAGGCATCACATCCGGCTCAGCCCAACCCACCTGCGCCGCAACCACATCCGGCTCCGCCCAGCCCACCCGCGCAGCCTCCGTGAACGGCCCACCGCCGTCGAATCGCTGCGCGGGCATCACGTCCGGGTCGACCCAGCCCACGTGCGCGGCCTCGTCGAAGGTCGGTGCCTGGACGCCGATCCGTTCGCCTTCGGGTATGCGCATGGTGTGCGCGGGTTCGACGTCGGGGTCGTTCGCGAACCAGGGCACGTCGTTGCTCATGGGTGTTCCTTAGTGAGTGCGGGCGGAGCGGAGTGGGCGGGTCAGTCCGCGGCGGGGGCGGCGAGGCGGGTGAGTGCGGCGCGCAGGAACGGGCTGGGGACCTGGTAGCCGCCCTCCTCCCTGATCGGCGCGGGCTTGAGCGCCGCAGCAGCCGCAGAAGCCGCCGCAGGCGCAGCCGACGCAGCCGGAACGGCCGCAGCGGCCTCCTCCCCGTGGCCGCGCCGCGCCGCCGCGCTGCGGGCGCGCTCCAGGTAGTCGCTGTCCGCGCCGCTCTTCGACTCCCCGGAGGGGGTCGTCGTCTCGGCCGCCGCACTCTCCTGTCGCGGCGTCACGGTCTCCCCCGCCCCGGCCGCGACCGCCGCCGTCTCGGTGGCGGCCTCGCCGGGTGCGGGCGTGCCGAGCAGGACGCCGGCCAGCTGGTTGAGGACGGCCTGCTCGCTCGCGGGCGCACCGGCCGCCGCGTCCGCGACCGGCTCCGCCGCGACCGCGGCGGAGGGGGCGGTGATGACGCCCTCCGCGCGGGCGTCGTCCAGCCAACGGCGGCGTGCGCGCTGCCAGTTGCGGTCGCGCGGGTCGGTCTCGCCGGCCTGGCCGAGGATGCCGCTGTCGTGCAGCAGCGCCTCGTCGCCGTCCGCGTCCGCGCCGAAGCGGCTGGGGCCGAGGAACTTGTTGGCGCCCTTCTTGTCGCCCTTGCCGCCGCCGCGTCCGCCGCCCATGCCGCCGTGTGCTCCGCCCGCGCCGCCCATGCCTGCCGCGCCGCGTGCTCCGGCGCCGCCCGCACCGCTGCCGCGCATGCCGCCGCCGGCCGCGCCCGCGCCGGCCAGCGCGCCGCCGGCCCGGCCCATCGCGCCCATCGCGTTGCCGAAGTTGCCGGCGCTCATCCCGCCCGCGCCGCCGAACGCCCCGCCGCCGCCACCGAGGCCGCCGGCCCCGCCGCCGAACGCGGAGAGTCCGCCGCCACCGCCGACCCCGCCGCCACCGCCGAGCGCGGAGCCGCCGAGGCCCACGCCGGTGCCGAGGTCGGAGAGGCCGGCCAGGTTGAGCGAGCTCTTCGGGCTGAGCGGGAGCGGCGTGAAGACCGGCGGGTTGCCGCCGGAGCCGGGGCCGCCGGTCAGGTTGGGCACGGACGGCGGCTTGAGCGGCTGGAGCAGGCTGGGCGTCTTCGCGCCGTGGCCGCCGGAGCCGGAGCCCCCGCCCGCGCCGCCGCCGCTGCCGGAGCCCGATCCGCCGCCGGCACCCGACCCGCCACCGGAGCCGCCGTCCCCGGCGCCGAGCCCGTCCGCCCCGCCGGGCAGGGCGCCCGCGGAGTCCAGCCCGGTGCCCGCGCCCGGACCGCCGCCCGCACCCGCGCCGCCCCCGCCGCCGTTGAGGGTGCAGGTCTTGCCGATGCCGTTCATGTCGGCGATCTGGTTGGCGTTGCTGCGCAGCATGCTGTCCACCTGCGTGCTGACGCCGCTGACGTACTGGTGGTAGAGGGTGGCCGCCTGCTTGACGCCCTCCGAGTTGGCGATGTCGTCGTTCTTGCCGGCCGGGTTCTGCGCCATGTAGGTCTTGGCGTAGTCGAGTTCCCGGATCATCTCGTTCTTGGTGTCGATCACCGCCTGGTGCGCGCCGTGCAGGCTGCCCGCGATGTCGGCGCCCGCCTTGACGGTGGTGGCGACGTGCGAGGCGTCGCCGCCGGCGAACTTCTGCAGGTACTGCTGGAAGCTGTCGGCGGCCGCCCCGGACATGCAGGACATGGCGCGCTGGGCGGCCTGGGCGATGCCGCGGATGTGGGTCTCCGCGATCTGGTTCCACTTGTCCCAGGCCACGGCGAGGTCGCCGATCAGGTCCTCGTTGCCGTCGGGGAACGAGATGTCCTTCCCGTTCTCGTTCTTCTGCACGGTCTTGAGTACTTCGGCGAGGTCGGCGGGCAGCACGATCATGGCGGGAAGCTCTCTCGGATGGTGGGTGCGTCGGCGGCTGACACCGGATCAGCCGCTGCAAGTGCGGGCAGAGGTGCGGTGGTCAGATCAGGTTGCGGCCGGGGCCGCCGCCGACCGGGCCGCGCGGCTCCGGCGGCTTCGGCTTGTTGTAGTCGAGGGCCGGCCCGTCCTGGGTGTGGTAGCCCCCGGTGTCCGGGGCCGGAGCGGGCGCGGGCGCGGGTGCGGGCGCGGGAGCCGGTGCGGGCGCGGGGGACGGCGAGGACGCGGGCACGGACGGCGTCAGCGGCGCGAGCGGCGCGCTGTCCCCGTTGCTGATCCGGCTGAGCAGCGACGCGTGGTCCTCGTCGTTGGCCTGGTGCCGGGCGGCCATGGTCTGGAGGTTGGTGCCCATGGTGGTGGCGTTGGCCAACAGCAGCTTGATGCCCGCCAGCACGTCCTTCTGGTGCTTGCCGAAGCCGCCGACCGAGGAGCTGCCGCCGGTGAGCGACTTGCCGAGCAGGTCGGTGCCGTAGACCGAGTCCTCGACCATGTTGACGTGGGCTTCCAACTGGGCGAAGGGGCCCTGCAGCTCCTCCAGCAGCGCCGCGATCGTCTTGGCTGCCGCCTGGACCTCGTCCAGGTCGATGTTCACGCCGTCGCCGGCCATCCGTCCCGCCCTCTCCCGATGGAATTCTCCCGCGTGGCGGGCCGAAGTCAGGTACGTTGCAGGGGAGTTCCCGGGGCGACCGGGCAAGCAGGGGGCCGAACACGGTGCCGCGGGCGGTCCCGCGCACCCGCGGCTGCCGCACGTGTTCATCCTCGCGGCGGCCGTTTGCCTCTGGCTTGCGCCTCACTAACGCGCGGGCATCGCCGCCCGTTCGAAGCCCCCGAAAAGCCTCACATCAGGGCATTTCGAGTCAGGGCGCGCCGAGTTCCGCCGCCCGCTGCCGGTGCGCGGTGGCGGACTGGGCCAGTCCGGCGGCGTCCTCGGCGGCGGCGAGGGCGGCCAGCACCTCGGCGGTGGCCTCGTCGTGGCCGATCTGTTCGGCCTCGGCGAGGGCCTCGTGCAAGCGGCTGCGGGCCTCGGCGTGGCAGCCGAGCGCGGACAGGCCCTCGCCGCAGCTGGTGTGGAACAGCACCCGGCGCGACGAAGGCACCTGATCCTCCGTCAATTCCAGTCCGTACAGGGCCCGTTCGACGGCCTGCCCGGGGTGTCCGGTGGCCAGCAGGTGGCGGGCGAGGTGCTGCAGGGCGAGGGTGACGGTGTGGGTGTGGCCGATGGCGAGGGCGATCTCCAGGGCCTGGGTGAGGTTGGCCCCGGCGGCGTCGGTGTCGCCGAGTTCGGACTGGACGGCGGCCAGGTTGACCAGCGCGACGGCCCGGCCGACCTGGTTGCCGGCCTTGGCGGCGAGTTCGGCGGCCGGGGTCAGGCAGGTGACGGCCTCGGGCAGCCGGCGGTTGGAGACCAGCACCCAGCCGAGCATGGCCCGCACCTGGCTCTCGGCGTCCAGGTCGCCGCACTCCAGGGCGGCGTCCAGGGCGTGTTCCAGCTGCGACACCCAGCCGTCGCGCAGGCGGCGCAGGATCAGCGGCCACTGGGTGAGGACGAGTCGCCAGACCCGTTCCGGGGAGGCCCCGGCGATCACCTGGGCGAGCGTCTCGCGGTGCGCGCCCAGCCAGTGGATCGCCTCGTCGGCACCGGCGAACTCGGCGACGGCGCGCGGCCGGTGGCTGCCGGCCGGGGGTTCGCAGCAGGGCTTGCTGCCGGGTTCGGCGGCCTGGACGGCGGCCAGGCCGGTGTACAGGTACTGGTCGGCGAGGCGTTCGCGGGCGAGGCGCTGCGCGGCGGGGTCGGTGCGGCTGCCGAGTTCGCGGGCGTACAGCCACACCAGGTCGTGCAGGGTGTAGTGGCCGCCGTCGGTCTCGGTGACCAGGTGGGTGGCGGCGAGCTGGTCGAGGGCCTCGGCGGCGTCGGCGGGGTCGAGGTCGGCGAGCGCGGCGGCGCTGTGGGCGTCCACCACCGGGCCGGGGTGGAAGCCGAGGGCGCGGAACAACCGGGCGGTGGTGGGCGGGAGTTGCTCGCAGGAGATGCGCAGCGCGCTGGCCACGCTGATCTCCTCGGCGGCCAGGTGGCCGAGCCGCCGCTGTTCGTGGCGGAGCTGTTCGGTGAGCGCGCCAAGGCCGCGGCGCGGGTCGGCGGCGACCTTGGCGGCGGCGATCCGCAGGGCGAGCGGCAGGCCGTCGCAGAGCCGGGCGAGGTCGCGGGCGGCCTCGGGTTCGGCGGCGACCCGGGCCTGGCCGAGGACGCGGGCGAGCAGCGCGGTGGACTCCTCGGGGGCGAGGACGGCGAGCGGCAGCGGGCGGGCGAGTTCGGCGGCGACCAGGCCGAGCATCCGGCTGCGGCTGGTGACCACGGCGACGCAGTCGGCGCCGGCCGGCAGCAGCGGCCGGACCTGGGCGGTGTCGCGGGCGTTGTCGATGACGACCAGCAGGCGGCGGCCGGTGGTGATGCGCCGGTAGAGGGCGCTGCGGGCGGCGGTGCCGGCGGGCAGGTCCTCGCGGGCGACGCCGAGCGCGGCGAGGAACTCGGCGACCACCTCGTCGAGGTCGCGGTCGGGCCGGTCGCTGAACCCGCCGAGGTCGGCGAAGAGCAGGCCGTCGGGGAAGCGCCCGGCGTTGTGGTGGGCCCAGTGCAGGGCGAGGGCGGTCTTGCCGACCCCGGCCGGGCCGGTGATCAGGGCGATCGCGCCGTCCGGTCCGCCGCGCACCGCGTCGGCGAGGCCGGCGAGTTCGGCGGCGCGGCCGTGGAAGCCGCGCGGGGCGCGGGGCAGCAGGTCGACGGCGGGGAAGTTCTCGATCGCGGGCGGTCCGGCGGGCGCCGGGACGAACGGCACGACGGGCTCGGGGGCGGCCGGGGGCGGCGGCGGGGTCTCGCCGCGCAGGATCCGCTCGTAGGCGGCGTTCAGCGCGCGGCCGGGGTCGACGCCGAGCCGGTCGGCGAGCGATTCGCGGGTGCGGTGGTACCAGTCGAGAGCGTCGGACTGCCGTCCGGCCCGGAACAGTGCCAGCATCAGCGCGGAGACCAGCGATTCGCGCAGCGGGTGGGCGACGGTCTCGGCGCGCAGCAGTTCGGCGGCCCGGGCGGGGTGGCCGAGCCGCTGGTAGTGCTCGGCGAGGGCCTCGACGGCGGCGAGCCGGTTCTCCTCCAGGGTCTGCCGCCAGGCCTCCAGCGGCGGGCTGGCGACGGTGCCGGTGAGCGCGGGGCCGCGCCACAGCGCGAGCGCGCGTTCGAGGGCGTCGGTGACGTCCGCGGAGTGCGGTTCGGTGCGGGCGGCGGCCACCAGGGTGTCGAACTGTTCGACGTCCAGGCACCCTTCGGGCAGGTGCAGGGTGTAGGCGTCGCCCGCGGTGGCGAGGTGGACGCCGCGCCCGGTGGCGCCCTGCTCGGTGAGCAGGGCGCGCAGCCCGGATATGTGGGTCAGACACACGGTGGGGGCGATGGCGGGCGGGTGCGCGGTACAGACCGCC